>CAYSQR010000071.1:0-10117 GCA_964433195.1 uncultured Kaistella sp.
ACGATTTTCCCTGTTCTCATATCGAAAACCCAACCGTGAACAATCGGGAATTCATCTAAAATATATCGTTCCTGTACACAAGCCATTTTGATAATGTTGATGCATTGTTCCTGAACATTCAGCTCTACAAAACGGTTGTATTTTTTTTGCTCGTCTTCAATAGAATCCAGCTCTTTTTGGTGCAATCTGTAAACATCACGAATCGTACGCAACCAAGGATTCAGGAGTCCTAAATCTTCAGAACTCATCGCTGCTTTCACACCGCCGCAACCGTAATGTCCGCAAACGATGATGTGCTTCACTTTCAGATGTTCCACTGCATATTGAATTACGGCTGTAGAACTCATATCCAAAGTATTCACTACGTTTGCGATGTTTCGGGTTACGAAAACTTCGCCGGGTTTCATTCCCATCAGTTCTTCTGCCGAAACTCTGCTGTCCGAACAACCAATGTATAGATAATCGGGAGATTGTGTTTTAGCAAGTTCGTGGAAATATTCAGGATTTTCGGCAATTTTTGATTCCACCCATTTTCTGTTGTTTTCAAAAATAACCTCGTACGATTTTTTCATAATGATAATTGTTTAATGAGTTATATTGGAGTGAATTTCAAATTCACTATTCACTTCCGCAGGAAAATTTCCCATTCACACCTTGTTATTAATATATCCTTCCGTTGCATTTTCAAAAGGAGTTATTTTTGCAGGATTACCGATAACAAGCGAATTGGAAGGAATATCGAAATTCACATAAGCATTCGGAGCGATGAGAACATTATTCCCGATTTTGATGTTTCCTACAACGACTGCATTCGGACCAATCCAGACTTCGTCCCCGATTTCCGGAACGCCTTCTTTTTTTCCGCGGTTTGCTTGTGCAATGGTAACACCTTGTGCAATATTGCAGTTTTTTCCGATTTTAGTTCGTGGATTAATGACCACCGTTCCCCAATGTCCGAGATAAAAACCTTCCCCGATCTGCGTTTCCGGATAAATCTGGAATCCGTATTTGATTTGATAATGACGGAGAAGCAGTTTATAAAAAATCCCGATTATCGGAGTTTTATGGTGTTTCTGAGCTTTTCTGAAAAGATAAATATAATGTAGATTCGGACTGAAACATTTTTTCAGAATCCCGAAATGTGACAGATATTTTCCGTTTGCTCTGTAAAAATCTTTTTGAATGATGGAATAGCTCATTTTTAAATTTTAAATTTTTTAGTCAGAAAAGAATATAGCAAATAGAGGAAATGGGTGCAAATAAATAATAAAAGGAGGTATAGAAAAATTCGTTCCCCACGAAGACTTCCGTCTTCAAGACGAGCAAATATAGGAAACATCCTGAAAGTTCCGTTTACCACAAAAAGCACCATTGAAATTTTGCCGATATAAAGAATGATTCCGGTAAAAAACGAGTTCAGGTATTTTCGCAGAACATCAAAGAGATAAATCATTACAATGGTAACTGCAAGAAAACTCAGTGGAAATAAAAATTCATAAATCTGAGAACCGGCAAAAACAATACAGCCAACAACAAATACCCATAATTTCGGGCGTGTAATTTTTTGCTGGGCAAGGTAAATTCCCAAAATCAGTTCCGGAAGATGCCCGAAAACAGTTCCGAAAAGTGCAAAATCACTTTGTAAATCCACCAAATAATAAAGAAGATATATTGCAATAAATGACACAGAAAAAACAGCGTAAATGTTCTGCTTCTTTACTATTTTAAAGAGAATAGGGAAAATAATATAAAGCTGTACCATCAATCCGAAAAACCAGAATGGTCCTGTAAACATTCTATAGAGATAATGTGAAGAAAAATTGGATGCAGATGTTGTGAGCATAAAAATCTTTACAAGCATTTTTTCAATATCATACAATTTTCCGTTAACAATGAAAAAAACACATTGGTAAACCAATATTCCGAAGAAAAGCAGAAAATAAAGTTTCTTGAGCCGTTTGAAAATATATGTTCCGTAACTGACGGATTTATCGGAGTTCAGAAAAGAAACGGATAATCCATAAGCACTGAAAAAAATGAAAAGCTGAACTCCATAATGACCCAAAAATGCAAATATGGCACTCAATGTATCTGTCCAAACAACGGGATATAAACTGTTGATAAAGACTGTTACGTTATTGGGATTGAAGTCGGCTTCATTCTCAATTCCGAATCCCGGTTGCCAATGTAAATAATTGTGAATGGCAATCATCAAAATCCCGATTCCCTTGTAAAAAAGAGTATCGGTTTTGGAAAAATAAGATTTTAAAGTAAAAGCCATTTGATAGAATTACGAATTAGAAATTATGAATAGCAGATTTTGTTATTATCAAATTGGGATAAATATTTTCTTAAACCTGTTTGTTCCTGCTTCTTGCCCAATTACCCCGAATTCGGGGTAATTAAAATTCGGGTTTTTGATTTTTTCCCAAACTCCCAAATATTCCAATGTATTTTTATTGGTTATCCATTTGCCGATTAATCCACTTCCTTCTTTGAAAGAAACAGTCATATCAGTTAAGCAGATATAATCGGTTTCGTTTTGATGAATAACCGCAATTGTTGATTCATTAACGTTTAATGTTCTGCTTTTTGCCATATTTGCCCTCTGTAAAAGACAAATTTACAAAAAAACAATTTTCACATCGTTTTTTATTGCTTTGAATTCGTTCTTTCACAAAACTATTTATTGGCGTTTTAATACATCATTCCTGCATTAGCTCCTGATATAGTAGCTACAAAATAGTTGGTTGCATATATACCCAATAGTAGTAATAAATTATCCATCGGTATATTATTATTGGTAATGTCGTATGTGATATTGTAATTATAATGGAATTCTCTCCAGTTAAATTTCGCTTCAAGTTGGATTAGCTTTTCTTGGTCTATATTCTCAATAATAAATTTATTGCTGAATAATCCATTCAATTTTATAACGAATTCTTGTCCGTTTTGAAATGTAATTACAATTTGTCCTTTCCAATTCATCACTAAACTTGCTATTTCATTACCATTTTTGGTTACTGCAATGCGTGTTGCAAAAAAGCCGATTGGTGCAAGTTCATACCGTTCTGAATTTGGCAGTTTAATTTCTGCTTTAGAGAAAAACAAGTTTTCGTAAATCAGTTCGCCCAATTCTTGTCCGTTTTCGGTAAGTTGAAAGGTCTTTTTATCTGTCGAATTTGCTTCCATTTTGTTTTAAAAAGTTAAGTTATCAATAATTTTCATTATCGAATGTACGGAATTTTCCAGATTGAAAGGCATTTCGTAATCTTTCAGATTTTCGGAATATTCATTAAAACTTTCAGGATTTATCAATGCTTTTTTCATTCCTTCGTAAATCCCTTCTTCCGAGTTTTCTACAATTAATCCCAATTTTCCGTTTTCCAGCATTTCTTTCACGCCCGAAACTTCGGTGGCGATGATTTTCTTTTTTAAAGTGATGGCTTCAAACAAAACCGTCGGGAAACCTTCATATCTTGAACTCAGAATATAAAAATCCGCCGCTTTAAAATAAGGATACGGATTATCGGTAAAACCGGACATTATCGCCGTTTCGGAAATTCCTAAATCTTCTTTCAGCTTTTTTACATTCTCGAAATCGTAACCATCGCCAATAATTAAAATTTTATGTTGAAAACCTTCATCCAAAAGTTTTTTGTGAACTCTCAACAATCTGTCAAAACCTTTTTGCGGAAAAACAGTTCCTACGGAAATAAAAATTGGTTGATTCTTGTCTTCCATCTCCCATCTTCCATCTTCCGACTTTTTTAAAATTTCTTCCGTATCGAGCGGATTGTATATTCTCACGATTCTGGATTTTTCATCTTCGTTTTCAGCAAGGTTTTCAAAATCTTTTTGAATTTGCTCCGAGATGACCATAATTTTATCGAAACCGAAAAACTTGCGGATTTCTTCATCGGTGTAATCGTGAAATTCGGTTTTGCGTAAATCGTTGTGAATCCAGATGATTTTTTTTGATGACTTCAATGGCGAATTGAGAATCTCATCTCTTAATCCGTGAATCGCTCCAAATTCGATGTCGTATTTTTTATTTTTTAAAATTTTAGAATAAAGAATTTTTGGGAATTTTTTCAGCAATTTCTGATAAATAACCCGGTATGCTTTTTTCGGAAGGTCCTGCAAACGATTTGTGGTAATCATTTCACCTTTGTTGAGGTAAAGAACATTAATCCAATCCGGAACTTCCGGCAAATATTTTCCGCTGTGAAGATTTAAGAGCAAATCGATTTCATATTTATCTTTCGGAAGGTTTTTCAGAAAAGTTACCAATACTTTTTCTGCACCTCCGTGACGAAGCGAACCGATTCTGATAAGGATTTTCTTTTTCAACATCAGTAATTTGCGGTTTTGAATTTATTGGGCAAATTCTTTTTCAGCCAATCGTTCAATTGTTTTCTGTTTTTCTCCAGTTCTATGGGATATTCTACGGTTGTTTTCTTTAGGACATCGCCGTAATCTTCAATTTCGCAAATGTATTTCGCGGGATTTCCTGCAAAAACAGTATTACTTGGCATCGATTCCGACAAAACCGAATTGGCTCCCAAAACGCAGTTATCGCCGATTTCCACATCCTGCAAAATCACGGAATTAATTCCGATGGCACAGTTTTTCCCTACCTTTATTCTTCCGAAATTCCGCACTTTTTCATATCCTTCTATATTTCTTATCACCGTGGTAAATCCGGAATGGGTAATAAAAGTTACACCAGAAGCAATTCCCGTATTATCGCCGATTTCGATGAGAAAAGGTTCCGAACCGAAAGAAACATTGTTTCTTACTGTTACGTTTTTTCCTAATTTCAAACCGTGCCGAATGCAGATTTTAAGATAAGCATTGTGCTGAAAATCTTGGAGCAGTGTAGAAATTTTGTTGAGTATTTTATAGAGCGTCATCATAATACAAAATTAAAATTATTTAATAAATTTGTGCAACTTAATAATTATTTGATGAAAATAGAACAATTTTGCGATTTGATTAAAGAACAACTGAACGAAAAAGAAACTTTAGCTCCCGATACTAATTTCAAAAATCTCGACAGTTACGGTTCTTTGTCCGCTGTTTTGATTCAGCAACTTGTTGAAGACCAGTTTGGAATAAAACTTAATCCGAGAGGATTCCGAAGCATCAATACCATCAATGAATTGGTTGAAGCCATCGGAAAAGAGAAATTTAATTAACGCGAGTTCAATATAAGGAATATTTTGATTAGATACATTTTAAGTAAATTCCGGAAAAAGTATCGGTGGCGAAAAATCGGATAGAACAACTTGCAATTTACCCCACATTTTGCCAATGCGATGTTATACGGTGTAGTTATTTTTTTGAAATGCTATCAATCTTTGCCAATAATTTTCCGCGCAATTCATTCTGATTATCACTTACTTTCCCTATTATTATTCCAAACCATTTTTTACTTGTTGATAATTCGATTTTATTTCCTTTAGTATCAATAAATCGATTGTCAATGTATGAACCATCTAAACCGTCAAGTTCATATTTCTTATCATTCTTAATATTATTTCTGTACTCTTCATAAGCGAAATTTAGAATTTCAATTTTTTCTTTTCCATTGTCACTTACTAAATAATATTTGTGATTTAGAATTCCTTTATTTCTTTGAAAATTAACTTTAAGAATTCCATTTTTTGGAATATTGTAAATTATATCGTTTCTAAAATCAATCTTTTTTTCAGCTTCATAGATTACTACGAAATTGTCTATATTTTCTGGTATCAAAAAAATTTCTTTCGGTTTGTCATTTTCACAACCGAATAGAAAAAATATACTAAAAATTGTAATTATTCTTTTCAACGGTTTGTTTTAAACTGTGTAGCATAACGGAAAAAATATTGGCGAAGTGCGGGATAAAAAGGAACTTTAATTCAATTTAGACCAAGCATAGCTGATTCTTTTTCAATGAAGTGAAATTACAAAAACAAAACGGAATTGAAAAGCAGTGGCAACGAAATATTACAAATCTTCAAACTTGCCTTCATCTCGCCATTTTACCAATACAATATTGTACGCGTTTTTTTTATTTTTTTTTCGATTCAATTTTTTTTCGATTCAAGAAATAGTATGTCATAATCGAAACAACAAAAGTTAAAATCCAAGAAATTATTTCGGCTTTCTTCAAGTTTGTGTTTTCAATCTTGTAGCCGAAAATGTAAATAAGCGGAGTTGTAATAAAAAGCAGAAATCCAATTAGCAAAATTTGTAAATTATCTTTCTTCTTGTAGATTTTTCTACCAAATAGTACAATTGGATAATAAAGAATGAAACTTACAATTAATGGAATCCAATTATAAAATAAAGATGCAAAAATCATATTTCCAAATGTTGATCTTACAGCTCCAGGAAATTCACGAATTGTTTCAGGTAGAAATGTTTCATTTGTTAGGTTATATTTCATTATTATAAAATAGAAGATTAAAAACGATAAATCTTTAATCAGAATATGAAGCGGGAATAATTTCATTTTACATTTCTTACTTTAATTATTCTCAATTTTATCAGACCTTTCTTAATCAATTTAAAACTTCCAACTATAAATAATTTCTACAAAAATTTGAGTTAGAAATTCAAAGATTATTGTCATATTGTTTTTGCAGTTGCGTTTTAGAAAAATTATATCGAACTCACAATCTTTTTTTCCTGATCTCTGTACAGCACAATTTTATAATTATGGGGATAAATAGGATTTTCGGAACGGTCAATCGGAAATTTTTTTAAAGTTTCATTTTCCACAAATCCCAATCGGAAATAATAATCTATTGCAAACTTGTTGATTTCCAAAGGAATAAGGTATAATCTGTCGGTTTGTGCAGCCAAATGTTCTATTAAAATTTTTGATACGCCGTAACCTCGGAATTTTTTATCGACAAAAAGATATTCCAGAAAATATTTGTTTTTGGAAATTTCTTTGGTATCGGGAAGTGTTTTTACATTTTTAATGAAATTTTCCAAATGATTCATTTTCAAGTGTATAGGAAACAATTCGCTTTTGTTCTGATGATAATTGGAATCGGTAAAAAAAAGCGAACAGCATCCTGCTTTTTCTCCTTCAATTTCAACAATACTGTAAGTATTTAAAGAAAGTTCGGTATCCAGATTTTCTTCATCCGAAAGAAACTGTTCCAGATATTCTTTGGTTGTTTGCGTATCGGAACCGAACAAATTATTGTAAGTGTTTGATTCTGATGTGTTTTCTATTTCAATTATTGCATTTACAATAAATGGGATGTCATCTTTTGTGGCTTTTCTTATTTTCATTACAGGAGTTTTTTCAGTTCTTTTCGGTCGATTTTTCCGGAAGTATTTGTCGGGAATTTTTCCAATTTAATGATTTTTGCAGGAACTGCATAATCCGGCAGATTTTCTTTTAGATGAGAAAGAATTTCGTTTTCATCACACTTCAAATCGCTCACGAAAAGCACCAGAAAATCATTATCGGATTTATCTTTAAAAATAGTGGAAACACTGATTGCGTTTTTCAGTACCTGATTTGCAAAATGTTCAATTTCAGTAAGTTCTATTCGGAATCCGTTTATTTTTGCCTGAAAATCGATTCTGTTTACATAGTAAAATTCGCCGTCCTCATCACGAAAACACCAATCGCCGGTTTTGTAAAAAGTTTCCCCGTTTTTTTGGATAAAAGTTTCGGCAGTTTTTTCGGGATTTTTCCAGTAAGATTGCGTTAATAATTTTCCCGAAAGCAGAAGTTCTCCCTCGTTGTCATCATTAATAAAGCTCATTTCGCTGTTTATCATTGATTTACCTATACTGATGATTCCGTTTTTTTCCTTGATTTTTTCTTCAATTTTGTGATGGGTGCAGAAAATTGTATTTTCAGTAGGTCCGTAAACATTGAATAAATCTGCACTCGGAACGAAATTTCTCCAGCTTTCGATTTGTTTGCTCAGTAATGCTTCTCCGCAAAAGAGATTTAATCTTAAACTTTTGTTTTTAATTTCAGCATCCAGATAAGGAATAATGAGATTCAGAATACTCGGAACCATTAATGCAACAGTGATTTCGTCGGCTTCCAACAAATCCAGAATCTGTAAATATTTCGTTTCGTTTTTATGAAGAGAAACGACGGAAGCTCCGTTTAACCAAGGAATCAAATAACTCATTACCGATAAATCGAAAGTGAGTTCGAACATTTGCAAAACCTTATCTTCTGCCGAAAGTTTTCCGAAAGTTTCGTGAAATGCTTCCGAAAAATAAAACAGGTTTGAAAACCGGATCGGAACACCTTTCGGATTTCCTGTACTTCCCGATGTGAAAAGAATATAGGCATTGTTTTCCAATGACGAAATTTTCGGAGTAGCGATTTCTGCATTGGAAATTTCGGTGGAATCCAAAATGCGGATTCCAAAATTTTCTTTTGGTTTTATGGAAGATAATATAATTTTGATTTCGGCTTGTTCAATGACATTCAGATTTTTATTCAGAGGAAATTCGGGATGAATCGGGACATAGGTTTTTCCTTCGAACCAAACCGCCAAAATCGAAGCATACATATAAACATCATCGGTTAAATAAATTCCTATGTTCTGATTATCAGTTTTTTGAAGCTGGAATCTTATGCTGTTTGCAATCCTGAGAACTTCCGTATAAGTATATTTTTTATCTGCAATTTTTATACAGATATTATTGCTGTTTTGTAAAAAAGAATCGTATAAATTTTCAATAAAGGGATTCATCATTTGGTAAGAATTTCGGTAATTTTAGTATAAATCTTTTGGTTGTCAAATTTCAGATAAGCGGTTTTGTTGTTGGATTTTATTTGTTCAATCCATTCTTTATCGGTAAGAAATTTCTCCATTGCTTCCGCAAGTTTTTCTGGATTGTATTCTACAATAATGCCGTTCACATTTTGTTCCATCATTTCTTTTACTCCACCTGCATTTGTAGCGACAATCGGTTTTTCCAGAATCATTGCTTCACCGATTACCAACGGATATGCTTCTGATTTTGAGGGCAATACATAGAAATCTGCTTTTTTCAGATACGGATACGGATTGCTTACAGGATTTTTGATGATGAATGAATCTTCGAGATGATATTTTTTGATGAGATTCAGAAGATTTTCTTTTTCCTGACCATCGCCGAAAACGAATATTTTATGTTTTAATCCTTTCTCAATCAACACCTTGTGAGCTTCAACCAAAATATGGTTTCCTTTTCTCGGAATTAATCTTCCCAATGAAATAAACACCGGTAAATCGGTTTGGAAATCGACCGCAAATTCTTCGGATTTTTCTTTGATTAAATCGTGCTCGAAAGGATTGTAAATCACGATACCGTTCGGAATATCTTCGTCATACACTTCTTTAATGATATTTTTTGTCTGCTGCGAAACGAAAACAGAAACATCCATTTCCTGAAGCTGTTTGATGATGATTCGTTTTTCTTCATCAGTAAGAGCTGCATCGCGAATATCTGCGTGAAACCAACCGATTTTTTTTGATTTCTTGAAAGGACTGTTTAGCAGTGCTTCGTATTCCGTAGAAGTAAAAGCGATTTCCACATCGGGTTGAACGGAAATTTTCCGGCGGATTAATTCCGGAAATTTTCTGTACAATTCTAATCTGATTCTTCTGAACGCTAATTGTATTTTTTGCAGAACCGGATTTCGGGAAAAATATTCTTTCCCTTTTGTTAAAGAAAAAACAGCAACATTCTTCGGAATCAAAGGATACATTTCTCCCTGTTTCATATTGAGCAGAAGATATATTTCAAACAAATCCGGCGGAAGATTTTTCATTATATCGCACATCACTTTCTGCACTCCTCCTGTTTCCATAGAGCGTAATCTGAAAAGAACCTTTGTTTTTTTGTTTTGGGACATTTGTGTTTAAATGTTATTTTTGAAGTAATCGTTTGAATTTATTTTTAATTCCCGAAATAATACTGTTTTGTTTTTGATAGATAAACTCAGGTAAACTTGCTATTTCATTAATTTCTTTACCATAAAGTTTATGGATGTTCCTTCTTTCCAAGGTTTCATAAAGTACAGAATGCCAGTTTCTGTAAAGTTTCTGTTTTTTGTTTTTTTCCTGCGACACTCCTTTTTCGTGAATTCGGT
>CAYSQR010000072.1:0-9293 GCA_964433195.1 uncultured Kaistella sp.
TTCTCAGGTTGATGAAATTCTGGCGGATTAGATTATTGTCCAGAGTTCCTCTTTTACCAAGTTCCACTCCCAAATCAATGCCGCTCATTCTGCTTGTACTTCTGTTTTCGAAAGGTAAGGAAACACCTGCAGTAATTGCAAATTGATTGATATTGGTACTATTGATGGAAAGATTTCCTTTTTCGTAGTAAGCACCGTATCGGTAAACAACCCTTGAGAAATAATTTCTGAAGTTGTTGTAGTTTGGTAAAATCCAGCCACCTGCAGCAATTCTGTAAGAATTTTGATTGCGGAAAGGTTGTCCCAGAAACTGAATTGTTTCTCCTTTTTTGTAATCCAATTGGGAACCGATGAACCATCTTGCATCACGACCGTATCCTGCACCCAAAGAAAACTCCATAGGAATCAGATGTTTGTCGTTGCTGAAATCTTGGTCAACAATCGTTACAAGGTTTTTTTCCGCTCCTTGTATATAGTAATAGGTACTATTGGTATAAGCAGTTTCCATTTTTCCGGTATTTCCGAAAGTGTAAGTAGCACCGAAAGTAAGTTTTCTGTCTTTTTCTAATTTTTTCTGATATGCAGTTCCGAGAGTAAAATTAAAAGTTTTAACTTTATTTTTCGTTTCGTGTCCATTGATGAGTTCTGCATTGGAATAAGTCAGTTCATTGATGTCATAAAGGTTTCCGAAATAAAAATTACTTCTCAATCCCACTGCAAATTCCGGAGAAATCTGGTAAGACAATGCCGCCTGAATCGTACTCAAAGCTCCTTCACCACGAAAAAGATTTGCCATCACAGTTCCGTCGCTTAAAGTTGTTGTAGTAAGGGAAGAATATTTTTTGGAACTGTACGGTTGATAACCGAACCCGAATTTAATTTTATTTGAAATCGGGAAAGCAATCGTGATATTAGAAAGGTAAGAAGAATGTTTCGTAACATTCATATTATTATAATTCGATTTGAAGAAATTGTTTTCGTTGGTTCCTTCAACTTTCAAAGTAGTAAGTTCTAAATTTTTGTTTGCAGCGGGATTATTGAAATTAAAATTATTATTAAAGTCCCAAATATATGCCGTGGAAATACCTCCCATAGAATTTATATCAGTTGTGTTGTCGTACTTTACATCTCCGATTCCGAAGGCAGCATAAGGAGAATTACCAATAGATTGGGCATTCAAGAAAAATCCTGCCGAGATGAATGTTAACACAAAAACTTTTTTCATTCTTTATTTTTAAAAATAATGGGCAAATATCTTAAATATTACTGAATTGAGAAAATTTACTTTGGTTAAAGTTTGTTAAGAGCGAGAGGATTTTTGGGTGAGAGAATTTGAGAGTGGGAGAGTTTGAGATTATTTGTTGCTCATTGCTTATCACAAAAATTCCTATATTTGAAAAATGAACTGGGAACAAATTGCGGGTCAGCAAAAACTGAAAAATCTCCTGAAAGAAAGCATTGCCGATAACCGAATAAGTCACGCACAATTGTTTGCAGGAAAAGACGGTTACGGAACGCTTCCTCTTGCATTGGCTTTTGCGAAAGAGGTTTTCAGAAAAGAAAACGAACATTCTTCATCAAAAGTAGAACATCTCAATCATCTGGATTTGCACTTCAGCTTTCCTGTTTTTAAAGAAAAAAGCAGTGGACTTTCCGATAATTTTCTGGAGGATTTCAGGGAAATGATTCTCGGAAACCCTTATTCTAACAACGAAGATTGGAGCCGTATTTTAGAATCGGAAAATAAACAACTCACAATTTACGCCGACGAAATTGATGAATTGAACAAAAAATTTGCCCTGAAAAGTTTCGAGGGAGGAAGTAAAATTCTCATCGTTTGGCAAGCCGATAAAATGAATATTTCTGCTGCCAACAAATTCTTGAAATTTCTGGAAGAACCACCGAAAGATACCATAATTATCCTCACTGCAGAAAATACAGATTATATTTTGCCAACGATACTTTCCAGAACACAGTTGGTGGAAATACCGAGAATTAAGGATGAGGATTTGGAAAAATTTATAAGAACCCGATATTCCGTTTCGGAAGAAAAACTCGGTGAAATCATTTTCCAATCGCAGGGAAATGTGAATACCGCACAAAAATTACTGCTCTCCGAAAACTCCGAACAGGAATTTGAAGATCTTTTTGTAACGTGGGTTCGTGAAGCATTTCAGGTAAAAAAGAAACCCGAATTTCTGAAAAATATTGTTTTCTGGGGAAGAAATATTGCCGGTTGGAATCGGGAAAAACAAAAGAGTTTTTTAAATTACTGTTCCGAAATGTTCCGTCTTGCAATGTTGCAGAATTATGGTAACGAAAGTTTGGTTTACAAAAAAATAAATTCAGGCGGATTCCGATGGGAGAGTTTCTCTAAATTTATTCACGGCTCAAACATCGAAGCGATTCTGGAAGAAATTTCCGATGCCGATTATCATTTGGAAAGAAATGCAAATGCAAAAATTGTTTGGACAGATTTGGGAATAAAACTTTCGCGGTATATTCATAAAACTGCGTAGAAATTCCATTTATCTCACAAAAATCACAATCAGATAAGTAATTCCTGCAACAATTGCCGAAATAGGAATCGTCAAAATCCACGCCCAAAGCAAACTTACCGTAATTCCCCATCGTACTGCGGAGACTCTTTTCGTTAAACCTACTCCTATAATTGCACCGGTAATAGTATGTGTGGTAGAAACAGGAATCCCGAAATGTTCCGTGAGAAATAACGTGAATGCACCTGCAGTTTCTGCACTTACTCCTTCGAGCGGAGTAACTTTGGTAATTCTGGTTCCCATTGTTTTTACGATTTTCCAACCGCCGCTCATTGTTCCGAGTGCAATCATTAAAAATGAGGTAAAAGGAACCCACCAATAATGTTCTACAAAATACGAAAACTGATGTTTCCCGTCTAAAGCGATATAGGAAGGATCGTGAAGCATTTGCACGTGATAGAAAATCACGGCAGCTCCAATAATTCCCATTACTTTCTGTGCATCATTCGTTCCGTGCCCTAAACTGAAAAGTGCGGAAGAAATCAATTGCAGTTTTTTGAAAATATTATCTGCTTTTCTAGGATTTGTTTTTTTCGCGATATTGACAATGATTAAAGTAATAATAACGGAAATAATCATCCCGATAATCGGAGCAAAGAAAATAAACAAGAAAATAGGAATCACTTTTTCGTACTTTACTACATTTTGGGTAAAAAGCTGTTTAAATGCTAAAACGAGCTTATCAAGAACAGGCAAATCCGGTTGTGATAAAGCGATTGCGTGATAATCCGAAACCAAAGCGTACATCAATGCAGCTCCCAAAAATCCGCCAATCAGCGTATGTGAAGAAGAGGACGGAATTCCGAACCACCAAGTGAGCAAATTCCAAGCGATTGCCGCAATAAGACCTGCAAAAATTACTTCGAGATTGATGAAATTTTCGTTGACGGATTTGGCAATTGTATTTCCGATTTTAAATTCTCCGATGACGTAGGCTGCAAGAAAAAACGCGGCGAAATTCCATAATGCCGCCCAAAGAACCGCCTGAAAAGGCGTTAAAACTTTAGTGGAAACAATTGTTGCAATAGAGTTTGCAGCATCGTGAAAACCATTGATATAATCAAAAATTAATGCTAAAATAATGATGATGATAAGAAGTATTGGTAAATCCATTCTTAGTATTTAGAGATTAATAGAGCGGATTATGCGTATTTTATCACGATGCTTTCCATTGTATTGGCAACATCTTCTGCTTTATCGGTAACGGTTTCCAGATACTCCAGAACAGATTTTATTTTGATGATATTGATGGCATCGTTGGTCTCGAAAAGTTTTACTGTTGCTTGGCTCAAAACATCATCTGCAATATTTTCGTAAGAATTTATTTTGATGCAGGATTCCTTTACTTCTTTAGGATTTTTGAAATCTTTCAGATTTTGGATGGCGTTTTCAATTTCTATGCAGGATTTGTAAATAAGGAGTGAGAAATCGGTATAAGCAGGATCCAGAGGAGTTTTGTAGAGATAAATGTATTTTGCTGAAGCGTACATAAAATCGGCGATATCATCTAATCCACTCGCTAAAAGACTTATATCTTCTCTGTCGAAAGGAGTGATGAAGTTTTCTCCTAATTGTACATAAATCTCGTGAGTGAGATCATCCAATTGATGTTCGTAATCACTCATATCTTTCAGCATCGTATCGTCATTAATGTCAAAATCCATCAAACCTTCGTGAAATTCTTTCGACATTGCGGTAAGTGATTTTGCCACTTTTTCGAACAATACGAAAAACACCTTGTCTTTTGGCTGGAATACCTTAAAAATATTTCCGATTCCCATTTTGCTTAGTTTTAAAATTAGTGAAGCAAATTTGCGAAAAAGTGAAAAGAAGTTTTTCTTTTTTATATTAATTTTTATTAACATTGGAAAATAAATTTGGAAATGCCTTCAATAAAAATGTTTTTTTACCGTGCAATGCTCTTTAAAAAATATTATTTTTGCAGGATAAAAATTTAGAAAAAAAATGGATCTATTTTCCCTACTCGAATTTCCTGATTTTGCAAATCCGCAAATTTGGATCAGTCTTTTGACTTTGGCTTTTTTGGAAATTGTTTTGGGAGTAGATAATATAATTTTTATTTCCATTATTTCCAATAAATTACCGGAAGAAAAGCAAAGAATGGCGAGAAACATCGGGCTTTCTTTTGCATTGATTTTCAGGATTGTTCTTTTACTGATGATAAGCTGGATTATCGGACTGAAAGAGCCGGTTCTTACACTGAGCTGGTTTGAAGATCCCGTAAACGGAGGAGCTCTTTTGCTCAGCTGGAAAGACATCATTCTTCTTGCAGGAGGAATTTTCCTCATCGGGAAAAGTACGATGGAAATTCATTCCAAAATGCAGATAGAAGAAGAAATACACTCTCCGAAAAAATTATCTTCGGGACTTTTGACAACGGTAATCGTTCAGATTATTCTGGTGGATATGATATTTTCTCTGGATTCCATTCTTACCGCAGTAGGATTGGTTGATAATGTGGTGATAATGATTATTGCCGTGATTGTTGCAATGGCGGTGATGATGGCTTTTGCGGGAAAAGTTTCGGCAATTATAAACAAACATCCGAGTTTGCAGATGTTGGCTTTGTCTTTCCTCGTTGTGATTGGAGTAATGCTGGTTGCGGAAGGAATTCATCAGCATATCAACAAAAATATCATTTATTCTTGTCTTGCGTTTAGTTTGGTTGTTGAAATGCTCAATATTAATATGAGAAAAAAGCAACAGCTGAAAAAGCTGAATGCAACAAGCGACAAACGCAATCTCTCCGAAAAATCCGAATAAATTTATTAAAAAAACATAAGAATTTTCCACACAGATTTTCTATGTTGCACAGATAGAAATTACTTTATTAAAAATCTGCGGTATCAGAAAAATCAGTGAGAGAAACTAAGTAATATGAACTTATATTAAAAAAGGAATGACTTGTTATCATTCCTTTTTTTCAAATTATTTTATTAAAGTTTTCCACGCTTCTTCAATCTTACTTTCGAGGAGAAATTTTTGTGCTTCAAGATGAATTTTTTCATCATTGCTGAAATTTCCGTTCGGAAGCTGTTCTACATTTGCGAGCATTCCCAAATCGTTTCCGGTAAAGATTTTTGAAAATTTAATTTCATCGGGAAGATTGTCGAAACCTATTCCTTTTGTTACCAAAGGTTTCGGAACTTCAAAAATATTTCCGGCATTATTTCTGGAATAAAAATTTCCGCCTAATCTTGCAACCAAATCGAGTTTTATCTGGTCGAGATTCCCTTCATCATTCAGATATTCCTCCCGAATATGGATTTTGATAACTTCGCAGATGACCAGGTTTCCTGCACCTCCTTCTGCTCCGAGATGTTTAATTTCCAGAACTTTACATTCTAAATTTACGGGGCATTCTTCTATAAGTTTCGGTTTTACCAAATCGGCATCTTTCATTGTTAATCCCGATTTTACGAATTCATTCACTTCTTTTTCGTATTCCGTAGAAGCGAGGGAAATCTGCTGAACAATTTTGAAATTTACAATTCCGATAACGACTTCCGAAACTTCCGAAACATTTTGAAGGGTGTGTTTCGTCGTATTATCGCGAACTCTTCTTGCCGGAGAAAAAATTACAACCGGAGGATTTGAACTGAATATATTGAAAAAACTGAAGGGTGAAAGATTCACGTTTCCGTTTTTATCAATAGTTGAAGCCAACGCAATTGGTCGTGGTGCAATTGCTGTCTGCAAAAGTGTTTGAAGCTGGAGATTGTTTAATTCTTTTGGGAAGATGGTTTTCATATTTTTGCTTTCTTGTAACACATTAGTCACATTAGTTTTAATATTTGTTTTGAAAATATTTTAGAACATATTATATTGAAAATCAAAGATTTTCAACTTTTTTTGTTTTTTTTATATTTCACGGTTTTAAGATAAATTTTATGTGACTTATGTGTTTGATTTTAACTTTATATTGAAAATTAAATGTTTTCATTTTAGGGCAGGTTTTCAAAATTTTTGCTTACAAATGTTTCGGTTCCTTCGTGATATAAATTATAAACATTAAAATTTACCAATATTGCTTTTGGTACTTTTAGCAGATTCATATAATTCATTGTTTGTGCTTTATGGATATTGTGGAGTTCTGCAACAGATTTTATTTCGAGAACTATTAAATCTTCAATCAAGAAATCGCATCTCAATTTACAGTTGATTTTTTCTCCTTTGTAATCAAGTGGAATTTCTAATTCTGATTTATATCGTAATCCTGAAAGATTAAATTCTTTTTCGAGACATTTATGATAAACTTCTTCATAAAGTCCGGCTCCAACAATTTTATGAACCTCAATACAAGCTCCGATTATTTTATAAGTAAGTTCGTTGATGTATTTTTTAGTAAGTTCCATCAATATACTTTTATGTTTTTGTTTAAAAACCTTTGATTTTCAATCTTATATGTTCTTTTAGGAATAAGGAGAATCTGCTTTTTTCTTATGCGACTAAGGTGTTGAAAATCACAAAGCCGGTATAATTTTCCCGGAAACTTCCCCGAAACCAACTCTTATTCCGTTTTTTTCCGCAAAACCTCTCATAATAATGGTGTCGTTGTCTTCGATAAATTTCCTTTCGGAACCGTCGGAAAGTTTCAGAGGTTCTGTTCCTCTCCACGTTAATTCGAGCATAGAACCGAAAGAATTTTTTTCGCTCCCCGAAATTGTTCCCGAAGCATACATATCGCCGACTTCCACATTACAGCCATTGATGGTATGATGAGCCAATTGCTGCGACATATTCCAATACATAAATTTGTAATTGCTTTCGGAAATCAAATTTTCTTCGCCGTTTTCGGGTTGCAGAAAAACTTCGAGATTGATGTCGATATTTTTATTTCCTTCAAATTTTAAATAATCCAAAACTTCCGGTTCTTGTTTTGGAGAAGCAGTTCTGAAAGGTTCGAGTGCTTCTAAAGTTACCACCCAAGATGAAACCGAGCTTCCGAAATTTTTTCCCAAAAACGGACCGAGTGGAACATATTCCCAAGATTGAATATCTCTTGCAGACCAATCGTTGAAAATCACCATTCCGAAAATTGCATCTTCTGCATCTTTCGTAGAAATGCTTTCTCCCATTTCCGTATTTTTATTTACGATAAATGCCATTTCCAGTTCAAAATCCAATTGTTTTGAAGCTCCGAAAATCGGTTTATCAGAATCTGCGGGTTTTGTTTGTCCTTTCGGACGGATAATTTCCGTCCCCGAAATGACGATGGAAGAAGCTCGACCGTGATAACCAACCGGAAGATGTTTCCAGTTCGGAAGCAGTGCGTTTGCAGGATCCCGGAACATTTTTCCCACATTGGTTGCGTGTTCGATGCTGCTGTAAAAATCGGTATAATTCGGAACGTGAACCGGCATCATCATCTGGATTTTATCGAGGTCGTAGAAACATTCTTCAATGGTTTTTTCGTCATTTGCCAATTTGGAATTTTCATCCAAAAGCTCCTGGATTTTCAACCGTACTGCATTGGTAACAGGTTTTCCGAGTTCGATAAATTCGTTTAAAGTATAGGCTTCAAAAACATTTTCGTTCAATCCTTCGATGTCATCGAAAAAACCGTAATCGTAAAGTGTTGCCAAATCAATAACCAAATCGCCGATTCTGGTGCAGCAAGCGATATATTCCTTATTGAAAACCGCTACACCAAACGGAATATTATAAATCGAGAAATCCGAATTTTCGGGATAGTTTACAAAAGATTTCATAAAAATTGGTTTAAAGTTCAAGGTTCAAAGTTTAAAGTTTTTTGGCAGCTTTAATCTTTGAACCTTGATGTTAATAATTGATATTTTATTTTTTTTTGTTAATGGCACTTTCTTCAATCCACCGTTCTCTGGAATTTACGTCGATGAGGTAGAGAATTTTTTCCTGTTTTGTCATCAATAAAGTTTTGGTAATGGGAATCGGAATTTTTTCTCCTTCCAATTTATCGGCTCTCAAAGAGATGATATTTTTTTTCGACCTCATCACATCTCCCGAAAAAACATTCGAAGTGCTTTTTCCGGTTTGCTTATCATCAAACATTTCTACATAAGTGGCGTTGTTTCCTTTAATGACGATGAAATTTCTTTCGGTATGATCGTCAAAATCTTTTATCAGAACAAACTTGGTATCATCGATATTGATGTTTTGAAGATTCTGGTTAATTCCTTTTCTTTCTTCCAAACGGTCGAGAATCGCATTGAGCGTTCCGTATTGTGCTTTCAGTCCGCAGAATGTGAGGAAAAGTATTGTGAAAAATAATTTGTTCATTTTCAAAGTTTTATGGATGAAAGTCAATAGTCAATTTTGCTTCGCAAGTCAATGGTCAAATGTAAAAATTCACTTGCAAAGCAGATTCACTATTCACTATTGACAATTCTCATCAAAGATTCCCCCTTTTTTCCTGTTCTTTTTCGAGGGCTTCAAACAATGCTTTGAAATTTCCTGCCCCGAAACTTTGTGCACCGTGTCTTTCAATGATTTCGTAGAAAAGAGTAGGGCGGTCTTCAACGGGTTTTGTAAAGATTTGCAAAAGATAACCTTCTTCGTCACAATCAATTAAAATTCCTAAATCTTCTAATTTTTTGATGTCTTCGTCAATTTGTCCCACTCTTTCGGGAACCATTTCATAATAAGCATTTGGTGGTGCAGGTAGAAATTCTATTCCTCTCGCTTTCAGTTCGGTAACGGTTTTTATAATGTCTTTTGTGGCAACTGCTATATGTT
>CAYSQR010000072.1:9303-10036 GCA_964433195.1 uncultured Kaistella sp.
ATGTTGTACCCCTTCTTCTTCATAGAAATCCAGATATTCTTCCACCTGAGATTTTTTCTTTCCTTCTGCAGGTTCGTTGATCGGGAATTTTGCGTATCCGTTTCCGTTGCTCATTACTTTCGACATCAATGCGGAATATTCGGTATTGATTTGCTTGTCGTCAAAACTCAGAATATTCACAAATCCCATTACTTTTTCATACCATTCCACCGTTGGAATCATTCTGTCCCAACCGACATTTCCTACGCAATGGTCAACGTACAGCAATCCTACTTCCGAAGGATTGTAATTGCTTTCCCATTTTTCGTAACCCGGCATAAATGCTCCGTTGTAATTTTTTCGTTCTATGAACATATGAACGGTTTCTCCGTAAGTATAAATTCCCGACATTCTCACTTCGCCAAATTCATCGGTAATTGTAGTTGGTTCAAGATAAGGTTTTCCGCCGCGTTTGGTGGTTTCTTCAAATGCGGAATAGGCATCATCTACCCAAAGTGCAAGAATTTTCACGCCATCTCCGTGTTTTTTCTGATGCTCACAAATCGGGGAATCGGATTTCAGTCCGGAAGTGAGAACCAAACGGATTTTTCCCTGCTGTACAACATAGGAAGCTCTGTCCCGAACTCCTGTTTCGGGTCCTGCATAAGCAACCGACTGAAAACCAAATGCGGTTTTGTAAAAATGTGCCGCCTGTTTTGCATTTCCTACATAAAACTCAATGTAATCTGTACCG
>CAYSQR010000073.1:0-2865 GCA_964433195.1 uncultured Kaistella sp.
GTCATATCGGTTACTACACCGTGTCTTTTTGGTTTAACTCTCGCCATTATTTTAATTAATTTATATTATACTTCTCAAAAAACTGCATTTTATAATCAATGCAAATACTTTGCTAAAAAATTCTTAGTGAAATTCAGCGAAAGATTGTTGGATAGACATTGCGATTTCATCAATCTTATAAGTCAATCCGTCAATTTTAGAAGTAAAGAAATTGTAAAGGATAATTGCAATCGCAGAAGTACCAATACCTAAAGCAGTATTAATAAGTGCTTCGGAAATACCGATAGAAAGTGCAGCTGCATCCGGAGTTCCTCCACCCGAACCAAGTGCAAAGAATGCTTTAATCATCCCGATTACCGTTCCAAGTAGTGCTACCAAAGTTGCAACCGTACCAAGCGTGGAGAGAATCATCATATTCTTTTCGAGCATCGGCATTTCAAGCGTTGTAGCTTCTTCGATAGATTTGTTTAGAGCAATCATTTTCTGCTCTTTGTTCAAGGTTGTATCGTGAGCAAGTGCTTTATAAGTTGTAAGTCCTTCTTTCACTACATTCCCTACAGAACCTTGTTGTGAATCACACTCTTCTATAGCTTCATCGACTTTGTTCTGGTTCAACAGACTTCTCACTTTTACTACAAAGTTATCCAAGTTTCCTGCACCGGATGCTTTTCTAAGAACGAAGAAACGCTCGAAAGAGAAAACAATTACCGTAATCATAAAGAAAATAAGAATTGGTACAATTGGTCCTCCCATATAGATGATTCCCATAAAAGATTCGGGATGGAGTTCTTTTGACTCCACATCTGCAAAAGCTACCGAAGCACCTGCAACTCGGGCATCCTCTCTAAAATTATTTGGACTTCCTAATACAAATAGGTAAATAATTATACCTACTATTAATAAAATTGGTAAGATAAAAGCTGGGTTTAATCCGCCTTTTTTGTTTGGTGCAACATCTACGTGCTCGTTGTTTGAAACATTCATTTCCATATTAAACTAAATTATAATTGTTATTTTTTTAATTTTTCGAGTTGTAAAATAAAGTTAAAATAATTAATAATGCAAGTGTTTATATCCAATAACATTTATTTTTTTTGAATATTATGATACCTTAACATTATATTATTACTAAAATTTGAATTAAATTTTGAAGATAATTTCCGATTTAAAAAAATACCATTAAAAATTCAAAAAAATCACCGTTCTTTTTTACGATTGTTTTACAAAAAAATTATTCCGAAAATTTTATTGTAAAACAATGTTAATAATTTTTTTAGGCACGAAAATAAAATTCTTAACCTTATTATCTCCCAAATTACGTTTTACATCTTCATTTTCCATCATTAGTTGTTCTACTTCTTCACGATTCAAATTTGCTGCCAATTTGATTTTAAATTTCATTTTCCCGTTAAAACTTACAGGATAATCAATCTCATCTTCTACAAGATAGGCTTCGTTGAGTTCCGGAAATTTTTCAAATTCTATGGAATTCTGATGTCCGAACAAGCTCCACAATTCCTCGCAAATATGCGGTGCATAAGGCGAAACAACGATTGCTAAGGGTTCTAAAATTTTTCTTTTATTGGTTTTCAGCTTCTGGAGTTCGTTTACTGCAATCATAAATGAAGATACGGAAGTGTTGAAAGAGAATTGATCAATATCCGAAACCACTTTCTTTATTAAGGTATGAAGGATTTTATATTCCTCTTTTGTAGGTTCTTCATCAGAAATTTCAAAAACATCCCCGTTAAAATAAAGATTATAGAATTTCTTCAAAAATCCGTAAACTCCACTCAAACCTTGTGTATTCCAGGGTTTGGATTGTTCTAATGGACCTAAGAACATTTCGTACAAACGCAGACAATCTGCTCCGTATTCTTCGCAGATTTCATCGGGATTTACAACATTGTATTTGGATTTGGACATTTTTTCAACTTCACGCTCCGTGATATATTTTCCGTCTTCCAAAATAAATTCTGCGTCAGCAAATTCTGCTCTCCATTGTTTAAATTTTTCAATATCCAATTCGTCACTTGTTCCTTTTAATAAAGAAACATCAACGTGGATTTTTTGAGTTTGATAATCTTTGGCTAAATTTTTAGAAACAAACTGATTTGTACCATCAATTCTGAAAACAAACGCACTCATCCCCAAAATCATTCCCTGATTAATCAACTTTTGAAATGGTTCTTCTTGTTCAATAAAACCTCGGTCTTTCAAAAACATATTCCAAAATCGGGAATATAATAAATGTCCGGTTGCGTGTTCGCTTCCGCCAATGTATAAATCCACTTGTCCCCAATAATCCGACAATTCTTTCTTGCAGAAAACCTCATCATCGTGCGTATCCATATATCGCAGAAAATACCACGAACTTCCTGCCCAACCAGGCATCGTTGATAATTCCAGAGGAAAAATGGTTTTCTCATCAATCAAATCCGTAGAAACAACTTTCTGATTGGCTTCATCCCAAGCAAAAATTTCCGCATTTCCTAATGGTGGATCGCCGTCTTCGGTTGGTAAATATTTTTCAACTTCCGGCAATTCCAAAGGCAATGCAGATTTTGGCAAAGTGTACGGAAATCCTTCTTTATAATATATCGGAACCGGTTCTCCCCAATATCTTTGCCGGGAAAAAATCGCATCTCGTTGTCGATAATTGGTTGTTCCGTAACCGATTACACGATTTTCAATTTCAGAAATAATTTTGGTTTTGGCGTCGGTATAGTTCAAACCATTTAAAAAATCAGAATTTACACAAACCGAATCTTTGGAATCGAAAGATTCTTCCTGAATATCATTATCATTTTTAATAACATTAATAATTTCCAAACCGAATTTTTTTGCAAAACGGTGATCTCTTTC
>CAYSQR010000073.1:2875-10024 GCA_964433195.1 uncultured Kaistella sp.
GTGTGCAGGAACCGCCATTACCGCACCAGTTCCGTAACCCATCAAAACATAATCGGATATATATATCGGAATTTTCTTTTCTGTAAAAGGATTAATTGCATAACTTCCTATAAAAGCTCCCGAAACGTTTTTCACATCCGACATTCTGTCTCTTTCGGTTTTTTTTGAAGTTTCTGCGATGTATTTTTCGACTTCGGATTTTTGCTCATTGGAAACAAGCATTTCTAAAAGTGGATGTTCAGGTGCTAAAACCATAAAAGTCGAACCAAAAATAGTATCGGGTCTTGTTGTAAAGATTTCAATTTCCTCATTCTTTTCCTCAACTTTAAATTTTAATTGAGCTCCCTGCGATTTCCCTATCCAATAAATTTGGGAATCTTTCAATGGTTGTGGCCAATCCAGGGTTTCCAATCCCTGCAACAATCTTTCGGAATAAGCAGAAATTCTCATACTCCACTGCATCATTTTCTTTTGAAAAACAGGAAAACCACCTCTTTCAGATTTTCCGTCTTTCACTTCATCGTTGGCTAAAACTGTTCCCAATGCAGGACACCAGTTTACGGTAGTTTCAGCACGGTAAGCTAAACGATAATTTAATAAAACATCCTGTTTATCAAGTTCGGATGACTTTTCCCATTCTTCTGCGGTGAAATTTAATTCGTCATTCTGAACTGCGGATAAATTTTCTGTTCCGTATTTTTCAAAATGCCGGATTAAGGTAGAAATCGGTTCTGCTTTGTCTGTATCCTTATTATACCAAGAATGGAACAATTCAATGAAAATCCATTGTGTCCATTTATAATAAGAGGAATCGGAAGTTCTCACTTCCCTGCTCCAATCAAAAGAAAACCCGATTTTTCTTAATTGCTCTTCGTATCTTGTAATATTTTCTTCTGTGGTAATTGCAGGATGTTGCCCTGTCTGAATCGCATATTGCTCCGCAGGAAGTCCGAAAGAATCATAACCGACCGGATGAAGCACATTGAAACCTTGATGTCTTTTGAATCTCGCGTAAATATCCGAAGCAATATAACCTAAAGGATGACCAACGTGAAGTCCTGCTCCGGAAGGATACGGAAACATATCGAGAACGTAAAATTTCGTTTTATCTGTTTTATCGGAAGTTTTGTAGGTTTGGTTTTCTTCCCAGTATTTCTGCCACTTTTTTTCTATCTGCTGATGATTGTAAAACATTCTTTTTTATTATTAAAACTTTGTCAAAGTAAAAATAATTCTGCTTGAAAAACTTTGACAAAGTGATGAACCGCAAATTTAAGGTTTTGAAATGAATTAAAATACAGTGCTTTTCAGTTTAAACTTTTTTCTATCTTTGCCTAAAGACATCAACGAAAAATAAATAAGTGTTAGACTTATTTGCTTTGTAAAGAAAATTTGGCGATTTTTAAATAACAATCATTAGCAGATAAAGTCAGAACACCCACGATTGCGTGGGCGATTCTGCTTTTGATTGTGGGTTACGCCAAATACCTTTTTACAAAGCGTGAATTTAGCTCACGCTTTTTTATTTTAAAAATTTTGATAAGAACGACAACGAAACTTAATTTTTAAAATTTTATACAATGAAAAAACTATTTTTTTCTGCCATTCTTTTGGCGACAAACTTTGCTTTCGGTCAGATTACGCTGGAACATTCTTTTCCCGATACGGAAACGGTTTATGCTTATACCAAAGGAAATGAAATGTTTTATGTTTCCGAAACTCAGGACAACAAACTGAAAATTTACAATGCAGATTATTCATTGAGAAAAACAGTTAATGTTCCCATTCCGTCGGGATATATATTATCATTTACTGCATATTCTGATTATGATGGAAATCCGTTTGCTATTTCAAAACACATTTTCAACACCGATGATAAGTATGAATTTATGGTTGAAATTTATAATTCTGAAAACAATTGGTCAAAATTACTTTTGATTGATGAAGACGGAACTTTAATTAAAGATTTTCATCCAAATCAAGAAACTAAAAAATATGGAGAGAGATACAACGTTTATAACGATTCATCAGCAAACATCAATAAGCTAATCGTATATAATTGGATTAATAATAATTATACTAACCAAGCTGATGTTTACAGTTTACCAACTTCTGAATTAACTTCAAAAGAAATCCAATCCCACGGAAAACTTTCCGCCTTTCCTGTTCCAACCGATAAAATTATCAATATCACAAATCCCGATAACGGTGCAAATGTGGTGGAAATTTATGATGCTTCCGGAAAATTGGTTATTAATAAAGGTTTCCTGAAAAATGAAACCCGTATTTCCGTAAATGTGGAAAATCTTCCGAAAGGTGTTTATACCTACAAAATCGGGAATCAAACTGCGAAGTTTATTAAGAATTGATTTATTTTTTTCAAAGAACCCTTTCAGCGTTTTATCATTAGGAAACGATGATATCAAAAGAAGAAACGCTGAAAGGGTTTATTTTAGGTTTGCCAAAATTTCTATCTTTGCAAAAAACCGCAAATGCCCGAAATTTCCATTATCACGCCTTGTTACAATTCTTCAAAGTTTTTGCAGGAAACCATAAAATCTGTTTTAAACCAAACTTTTACCGATTGGGAATGGCTGATTACCGATGATTGTTCGCTGGATAATTCCGTGGAAATTTTAGAAAACCAAAACGATTCCCGCATCAAAATTTTCAAAACCGAAAAAAACGGCGGTGCAGGACACGCAAGAAATATTTCGCTGGAAAATACAACCGGAAGATTCATCACTTTTCTCGATGCGGATGATTTTTGGGAACCCAACTTTCTGGAAGAAATGGTTTCCTTTATGAAAAAGGAAAATGCAGAACTCGCCTACTCCAATTACGCAAGATGCGATGAAAATTTAGTCCCTAAAATTGAAGATTTCAAGGCGGATAAAGAGGTAACTTTCAATAATTTACTAAAAACTTGCCGACTTTCACTTTTAAGTTCAATGTATGATTCACAAAGGGTTGGGAAAGAATTTTTTCCGGAAGGAAGCAAACGCGAAGACCACGTAATGTGGCTGAATTTACTCAAGAAAATCCCGATGGGGAAACCGCTTCCGAAAACAATGGCGAAATACCGAATGCACGAATCCAGCATTTCCCGCAAGAAAACCAATATTATGAAAGACCAGTATTTAGTGTATAAAGATTATATGAAGTTTTCAACTTTGAAATCGTGGTACTACACCGCGAATTGGGCTTTGAACGGATTTATGAAATACTCGAAGATTTTTAATTAGTTGCTGGTTACCGGTTGTTGATTGATGGAAAACCGGATGAGATTTTCTGCATCACCCGATTTACCATTTCGTCGCAGTAAATCAGATTAAACTCAAAAATTTCTTCCTTATTGTAAAATTTTTCGATTTCTGTTCTCAAATAAGATTTTGCCCGATTGATGCGAACTTTCACATTTCCCTCGCTGATTTCCAAAACTTCGGCGGTTTCCGAAACACTCAACCCATTGATTTCCCTTAACGTAAAAACGGTTCTGTAATCTTCGGGAATATGGAGCAAAGCTGTTTCTATTACAGAATTTAATTCTTTGTTCATCACTTTATCTGATGTTTCCGTGTGGTGAAAGTTTTCAAAAACCATTGTATTTTTCTCAAGAGATTCAAAATGTTTGGAATCCCATTTCTGTATTTTCCGATAACACAGATGGAGCATAATTTTGGAAATCCAGGTTCGAAAAGAAGAGCGATTCTGGAACTGATGAAGATGAGTGAATGCCTCTATATAACTATCCTGCATTAAATCCTGTGTGTCTTCGTGGCTGAAACGATACATCTTTCCAATGCGGTATAAATAAGGATTATTTCTCCGGATAATCAGCTCGAAAAGGGCGGGTTCATTATTCAGAATCCTGTCTATCAAATCTTTATCGGAAAATTTTTCTTTCGTTTCCATTTATTTATTTTCGAAAACCAACGCCATTTTTGCCATCGAAAAAGCTGAAATTGCCATCACCAAATCTCTTACAGCAACATCTGCGAAATTCCAACCCATCAACAAAGTTAAGGCAATTAAAACCAACCAAGCCGAAACAATTAAACCGCCGATTTTCGGCATTCTGAAAACCAAAATCCCTGCAACAATTTCTATAACTCCTACAATCATCATAAAAACTGCCCCCGAAAACGGTAGAATATCGAGCAACACGGGATTGATGTATTGTGTCCAATCACAAAGAATATTGGTAAATTTATCTAATCCCGCAACAATCGGAACGATGACAAAGACATATTTTAAAAGGTTGTAAATTGATTTTACATTTGGGTTTTGCTGAACTGTTTCCATTTTAGTATAATTTTTTTATTTAAAATTTTTGACTTCTAAAATAATAGAGTCATCCTGAAACAGAAAGGTTACAAATTTTTTGAAAATTTTTATGGCTGCTCCAAAATTTTTTCACCGATAATCTCCGAAGCGCTCGGTTGTGAATTGATAAAATTTTTCGAGTTTTCGCCCATTTTTTTTATCGCTGTTATGCTGAGCGGAGTCGAAGCATCTTCATTCAACAAACTTAAAATGTAAGGTGCTGCAAAAAATTCATCCTCGAAAGATTTGCCGCCGTTTTGAGCAATCAGTTCGTCTGCTTCGGGATTTTTGGTGTATTGATTTCCGAAAAAAACAGGAATTCCGAACGTTGCCGCTTCCAGAATATTATGCAGTCCTTTTGAATGAAAACCGCCTCCAACAAAGGCTAAATCAGCATAAGAATAAATTTTGGAAAGCAAACCGATGCTGTCGATAATCAAGATGTTGGATGTTGGATGTTGGATGTTGGATGTTGAAAACTGCGAATATAAAACCGCATTCGGGAAAATTTGTTGCAGATGTTCCACTCTTTGCAAATCGTGCGGTGCGATGATTAATTTAACTTCTTTGTTTTTTGAGGCGATGATTTCCGCCAATCTTTCTTCCGATTCCCACGAACTTCCGAAAACGATGGTTTGTTCATTTTGTTTAAAATCATCAATAAATTCCACGAAATTATCTCTATTGCGAAATTTTTTCACACGGTCGAATCTTGTATCTCCCGCTGTGGAAGAGTTTTTCAAACCGATACTTTTTGCCAAAGCTGTGGAATGTTTTGTTTGATGAAAAAACCAATCCACGTTTTTATCAAGTTGCTCTGTAAACCATTTTCCGTAAGGTTTGAAGAAAATCTGTGTTTCATAAAAAAGTGCGGAAACGGTATAAATTTTCGCATTTTGCTTTTTCAATTCTTTCAAAAGATTGTACCAAAAATCGTATTTTACGGTAAAGAAAATATCGGTTTGGAAATGGGAAATAAATTCCTTTATCTCATTTTTTTTGTCAAACGGAAGATAGCAAACTACATCTGTAAGATGATTTTTTTTCACTACATTTTCATAACCTGAAGGCGAAAAAAAAGTGATGAGAATTTTGTGCTGCGGAAATTTTTCTTTGAGCTTTTCGAGTACGGGAAGACCTTGTTCGTATTCTCCCAAACTTGCAGCGTGCATCCAAATCACTTTATCATCGGAAGAAAATTTAGATTTCACGATTTCGCAGGATTGTCTTCTTCCGGCTAAACCTTTCTTTAATTTCTCATTAAAGACCGCACCGGTTTTCATCCCGAAAACCAGTAAAGAAACGAATATGTTATAAAGAGATTTCAATTTAATTTTTCTCGCAGATTTCGCAGATTTTTTTGATTAAAGATTATTGACTACTCTTTTGATATTATCTAAAATATTTGCAGAATTAAAATTCACCAGAATTCCTAATTTTTTATTTGATAGCTTAAGATAAGTAAGGATTTGTTTATAATGAACGTCTTCAAGCGACTTAACAGATTTTAGTTCTAGAATAACCTTGTCTTCTACTAAAATATCTATTTTATAATTACAATCAAAAACTTTTTCATTATAAATTACAGGCAACAAAACTTCTGACCGAACTTCCAAACCTAAATCTTCAAGTTC
Organism: uncultured Kaistella sp.; assembly: GCA_964433195.1. Taxonomy (GTDB): domain Bacteria; phylum Bacteroidota; class Bacteroidia; order Flavobacteriales; family Weeksellaceae; genus Kaistella. The sequence goes on from CAYSQR010000073.1 coordinate 8,836, forward strand.
ATAAACCAAAACTTTATGATAAGCAGATTCTAACAATCCCGCTCCTAAACCGTTATATACATTGAAAATTGCTTTTCTAATCAGATATGAAATTTCATTTTCAGTCATCATTTTTATTTTTAATGAATTATTCCTTTCACTAATTTGAATAAAATAATCTGTGTAATCCGCAAAATCTGCGAGAATTTCAGTTTCTAATCTTTTCTCGCTGATTTTACAGGTTTAGCAGATATACACCTGAAAATCTGCGTTATTTGTGTAATCTGTGAGAATTTCACTTTCTAATTTTTTCTCGCTGATTTTACAGATATACACCTGAAAATCTGCGTTATTTGTGTAATCTGCGAGAATTAAATTTACAAAACCCTTTTCACAAATCTGAGTTTATGCGTATGTTTCCCTAAATCCTTATTAAAAATCCCCGTAGAATCCAGCAAATCTATCCGAACTTTTCCGAATGCGTGAATGATTTTTTGGTTTTCGAGCATTATTCCGACGTGCGTAATTTTTCCTTCTTCGTTTTCAAAAAACGCCAAATCTCCCGGTTCGCTTTCTTCCACAAAACTCAGAACTTCGCCGATTTCCGCTTGTTGATACGCATCTCTCGGCAAAGAAATCCCGTGAACTTTATAAACCAACTGCGAAAAACCGCTGCAATCTATCCCGAAAAAACTTCTTCCGCTCCACAAATACGGAACATTCAGAAAAAGTTTTGCGGTTTCGGAAATGCTTTGATTTTCAACAGTATTTTCAGTTTCAAAATTCACTTCGCTTCCTATGGAAAGCAATGTTTCGCCATCTTCAAGATTAAAAATTTCAAATGGATTTGTTGCCAAATTTCTTTTACGGTTTTCTAATGCTTCATCAGAAATTGCGGAAATCTGGTTAGAATCTACCCATCCTTCATAACCGTCGAAATGCATTTTTATCTTGGAGAATTTTCCTGCAGTTTCCATAATATCCATACTTTCGCCATACAAAATCTGCGAAACCATTTCCGATTGATGTTTGTTTTCTGCACGAATCGGTGCTGCTGAAACCTTGCAAATTGCTTTATTCATATTAAACTTTTGTGATTCTGAGAAAATACAAATTATTGTCTTTCATTCTTAGAGCCTGTAAATTTTATTTAATTATTTTTATATCGTTGATGATGAATTATTTTTTTTATCAAAATGATTTAAGTAAA
>CAYSQR010000074.1:0-9979 GCA_964433195.1 uncultured Kaistella sp.
GAAATCGAAAATCAGAATGCGACCATCTTATTTTCCGTTCACAGAACCGAGTGCGGAAGTTGATGTTTATTGGGGACTGAATTCCGAAACCGATTACAGAATTACAAAAGGAACAGGTTGGCTCGAAATTATGGGATGCGGAATGATGGATCCCGCTGTTTTGAAAAATGTAAATATAGATGCTGATAAATATTCCGGTTATGCTTTCGGAATGGGAATCGAGAGAATCGTGATGCTGCTTTATCAAATGAGCGACATCAGAATGTTCTTCGAAAATGATAAAAGAATGTTGGAACAATTCAAAGCTCTGTAATAGATTCTAAATTCGATAAAATAAAAATCCTGTGAATTAATTTTCACAGGATTCTTTAATTCATTTTATAAGAAGTAACTTACCTCGAAAATAATGTTTAGGAATTCCTAAATATGTTATAAATCATTAAAATTTAATAATCTAAAAGAAGTGATATTTTTATTAGATTTTTTAACTTTACATTCTATAAATCGTTTGTTTTGGATGGATTAAAAAAATAGGCTTAAATAAATATGAAATCAAAATTTAAATTAAGAAAAGTTTTCCACTATTCTCTTATCTTGTGTATTTTATTGATACAAATAATCATAGCAGGATTTTTATATAACGAATTTACCGGTAAGAAAAATTTAACATTTATTGAAAGGCAATTAGATGAAATCCATTCATTAGAAAATTTGACGGATAATTCGAGAAAAGAGCTTTTGAATGCACAGGATTATTTCCAGAAATATCTGATGAGTGATGATAATAGATATTTGGAATCTTATTTCAATTCTGTAAACAGACTTACTTCAAATCTGGACAGTATAAATAATTTTAAATATAAAAACCAGAGATTAAAAAACATTTTAACATCACAGAAAAAAGATTCATCAGAATTTAAAAATTTAAAATTATTGGTAGATTCTACCTATCAATTTTCTACGAAATCAAATTTTAAAATCCGTGATGAGTTGCCCAAAATAAAAAAATATGATTTAGATTATAACTTTGAAAAATTTGATATACAGAAGCAAACCTATTCCGATTCGGTAAAAAAGAAAGGTTTGTTCGGACGTTTAGGAGATGCGATTGCAGGGAAGGAAAATGTTCGTAAAGACAGTACCGTAGTTACAATGAAGCAAGGCGGAATATCGAATTTTTCAAAAATAAAAAACGAAGTGGACAGTATCTTTAATTTGGTTAATAACCATTATTCCAAGGAGGTTCAGAAAATTCAGGTAAATGTTACGAAAAACAAAGACAACAGTGGGAAGTTCTATAAAATTTTCAACAATCTTTTGATTTATAGCAATGATTTGATGAATATCTATGAATTTGCCATCAAAGATTCCAAATCAAATTTAGAAAAAGAGTATAATAAGCAAACTTCAAAAAACAATAAGATTCGGATGTATTTGATATTCGGAGCGATGATTTTAATGTTCATTGTTTCCATATTAATTATGTATTTTACCCGGTTAGCTTTTATCTATGAGAAAAAACTGAACACGGCAAATAACCAGATTCACGAAAACCTGAATTTTAAAAACAGAATTTTGGGTATGCTGAGTCACGAACTGAGAGCACCACTGAAAATCATAGGAATTTTCATTAAGAGAATCAGCAAGAAAACCAATGACGAAAGCATAAAAGAATATCTGAAATCCATAAGTTTTACCAATAATACTTTATTGATGCAGGCAAATCAGATTCTGGAATATACCAAAAATCAGCAGGTAGAAAATAAACTGATTCCGGTGGTTTTTAATCTTAAAAATGAAATAAATTCAATTTTAAATTCCATTGAACCATATATAGAAACAAGGAATAACAAATTTGTTATTAATGAAAACATAAATCCGGATATAGAAGTTTATTCGGATAATACGAAAATCAATCAGGTTTTTATGAACATTCTCGGCAATGCAAATAAATTTACCGAAAACGGACAAATAAGTGTTACCACCAAAACAGAACCTGTAAATGAAAATACAATTTCTTTAATTACAGAAATAAGCGATACAGGAGCAGGAATTTCCAAATCTGATCTGAAGAAAATATTTGAACCTTATTATCAAGGAATCATCTCCGATGAAGTAGAAAATCTTGGTGCAGGTTTAGGACTCAGTTTATGCAAAGAAATCGTAGAACTCTACTCCGGAAATATTTCCGTATCCAGTGAGCAAAATAAAGGTACAACTGTAAATTTCCGTATTAATCTGAATATTAGTAAATGAATCGATTAGATAATAAATCTACCACTTTTCTGCTTGCAGACGATCACAGTCTTATAAGACAAGGTATTGAATTTCTCATAGAAGAAATCGGTTTGGATGGTGATATTTTTCACGCCTCCAATTTATCGCAGGTTTTGGAATCCGTAAAAATAAATCCGATAGACATTGCAATAATTGACGCTCATTTTCCCGATGGAAACAGCTTGAATATTTTACAGGAAATAAAAAAAATAAGACCGGAAATTAAAATCCTGATTTTCACAGGCATCGATGAAAACACAAATTCACTTAAATTCATCAATGAAGGTGCAAACGGATTCCTGAGCAAAATGAGCGAAGAAGATGAAGTGAAAGAAGCCATCCTGAAACTCTATCAAACAGGAGAATATCTTTCTTCTGCAACACAATCTTTGCTGATGAATTCCATTCAAAATCCACATTTGGTAAATCCTCTGTTCCGCTTAACGGAAAGAGAATTGCAGATTGCAAAATTATATGCGGAAGGTTTTGGTAATCTGGAAATTGCAAATAATTTAGACATAAAGCAGAATACCGTAAGTACCCTGAAAAAAAGAATATTCGACAAACTGAAAATTGAAAATATTGTAGAACTGATTGAATTGATTAAAAATCATCAGTAATCGATTATTGTTCAAGACGCATTTGCAAACATCCCGGAAAATTCCATAAATTTTGTTAGTGTAATTTTTGTAGAAAAATATCTACACCGTTGCGATATATATCTACAAGATTTCAAGTGGTTATACCTGAATCTGTTGGTATTTTTGTACCATAATAAAAGTCCCAAAAACAAAGCTTTTGTTAATTAATGATTTTTAAAAAATGGTTCTAAACAACACACGATGAAATGCTGTAAGAAAACTTCCGGAAATTTTCCGGAAGTTTTTTTGTGGGATAATTCTAAAATTCACTATTGATTTCTCACTCCAATTATTTCAGCCAATGTTTCGCCCGGTTGTAATCAATATAATATGTCAGTTTCAGAGAAATATTATTTACCATCGGTTCATCGAATAACCGATTGAAGTTTTCCTTAAATCCGATTCCCGATTCGTTCAGGTAATTTCCCACCGCATTTCTGTAAAGCAAAGTTAATTGACTTCCCGGAGCAAACCACCACGAATAACGCAAATCTACATTCCACGAGTTGAAAGTTCCGTTTCGGTTTTCTGTGAAAAGATTGGAATCGGTTGTACTTCCATCGGTATTTAGTGTTGCAAAATTCTTGTAGGTAACGGTAGAGAAATAATGGCGGAAAGATAGATTCAGAGCCATTTTGTCGTTGAAAGTATATTGTGAAGAAACGGAGTTTTCTACGGTAAACCGATTCCGTTTTCCGATGAAAATATCATCGTCGATTTTCCCTGCATAACCTTTGTCGTTATTTTGATAATTGAAGTTTGCAAAATAATAAAGCCGGAGTTTATCGGAGAATTTGTAACTCGGACTGATTTGGTAAATCAGCTTGTACTGTCCTTTTTCATTATAAGCATAATAATCGATGAAGGTATTGATACGGAATTTCTTCCGGTTATCTGTATTGATGTAAATCCACGGATTTATCATTGCCGGAATTTTCAAATATCTTCCATCGGTTCTTGGTTCGTAAATATCGTTTTCTCCAAATGGCCAAAACATTAAACCACCACCGAAATTGAAAAAGTTTTTCGTCTGAATATCAATACTGTTATGCACCACAAACTGATTAAACAAATCGTGATCCAATCTTCGGTTATGAGAAACATTCAGGTAATAATTCAAGCTGTTTAAATTTCCTTTTGGCTGAAGATACCGGTAAGAATAATTGGCGTTTATGCTATGGAAATTGGTTCGGTCATAATATCCCAAATCACTGATGTCATAATCTTTTGTCCGCATAAAATAATTAGCTCCGAAACGGTTTTTCCCCGAAACTTTATTGAATCCGCCGGAAGTTTCGTTTCCGTATTTTGTTTCATTTTCCATCACGAAACTTCCTTTTGTTCCGCCAAAAAATTGGTAGGTATTTTCTTTGTTTCTGAGGTCGAAAAGCAAACCGGTCGCATTTGCGTCCCGGAAACTTCCGTCTCTCGTAACATTTGTATTGACCAATGATACCGAAGAATTCCCGTTGAATCTTTGGTCGAGAACCATCACATTGTAATTCGCCCAAGGTTCGGTTATTTCTCTGCGGATTTCTCCGGTGTTTACGTTTCGGATTTCGGCACTTGTTTTCTCTGTAATCGCATTAAAGAAGCCAATTCCCAAACCTTTGTTGGTTCTTCCCGAAACTTTCAGAGCATTGAATAATTTTACTTTTTCGGGATTTTCCACAATTTCTTCATCGGAATTTAAAGTGGGATATCTTGAAGGATTTCCGCCGATTCTTCGGGAATAAAATAAATCTCCTTTGCTGAAAAGCTCGGTTCCTTCGGTAAAAAACGGACGTTGCTCCTGAAACTGAACTTCAAACGGAGATAAATTCAGAACCGATTTATCGAAAGAAGTTTGTCCGAAATCGGGAATCAGTGTCAAATCCAAAGTGAAAGCATCGTTGATTCCGTATTTCACATCCATTCCGCCATTGAAATTTGCGGTGGTTTTTCCTTCAAAATTATTGAGATAGGTTGAGAAATAGGGGAGGAAAGAAAGCCGAATCGGCGGATTGATGTTTTCAATTCCCTGCAAAACTCCGTCATAAAGCATATAGCTTCCTTTTTTGTTATCCACAAAATTCCAGTCGTACATTGTGCTGGTTCTGTTGACCAATCTCAAAATATTAATTCCCCATTCCTGTACATTTTTCTTCGGGAAACGCAGCTCGGAATATGGGATTTTCATTTCTACAACCCAACCTTTTTCGTTGATTTTCACTGCAGAGTACCAAACTCCGTTCCAGCTCATATCTTCGCCGAAATCTGTGGTAAGTTTACCATCTGCTTGAACTCCGCTTGGTAAAACCAAAAATTCCAGACTTTGTTGGTGGTCATTGTATCCGTTTAAAGTAACCCCAAAAATATCATCATTTTCAATATTGTCTCTTTCGGTAAGTTCACGTGCAATTTTTTCGGGATTCTCATCATAAAGTATTGCTCCGAAATAAATTCCGGTATCGTCGTATAAAATTTTTACTTCTGTTTTGAAAGATTCCGGAGCAGGTTTTCCGTTGTTGGGTCTTCTTTCGATAAAATCACTTGCAGAGGGAATGTTTTGCCACACTTCTTCATCCAAAATTCCGTCGATTTTCGGAGCATTGGTAATTTTTTCGGCGGTAATTTTTTTTCGAAGGATACTGTCATTTTCGGTTTTCTGGGCATATAAACTTAAAAATGAAAAAGAGAGTAGGAGGATTGCAAATTTTAGTTTCACGGGATGTTTTTACAATAAGACAAACTTTGATATGATTTTGTTACATCAAACCGAAAAAAAAATTTAAACAGACTCTAATTGAAATTCTATTTTACAAATTGAAATTTTATTTTACAAACTTCAGCGGATATTTCACGTTTTTAAAGGAATCGATATCGGCTTTCAGAGAACCGACTGCCAATTCTGCTTTTATGGAAACGGGGATATAATTTCTATCGTTGCTTACCCATAAAGTTACGCCTTCTTTATCTTTGAAAACTCTTCCGCTCATTACTTGCGGAATAATTTTCAGACAGCTGATTGTCCCGAATTTTGTTTTCACGTTTTCCGTTCCTACAATTTTTAGCTGGAAAGGAAACATTTCATCATCAATCCAGACATTTAGTTTTTTGACACTCCCGATTTTCAGCTCATCATCATTCAAGCTCCTTAAATAGTAAAACGCAGAAAGCATATCCTGAATTCCTTTTACGGTTTTAATGACTTTGGAAGTGTTTTTTTCTTTATCGGTCAAAATTAATGACTGATTGTCGTGATTGAAAACCGTCTGAAAATGTTGGGTATAACTTCCTTCCTGAACATTTCTTACATAGAAACTCGGCAATCCTGTATCATAATTAATGAAACTTTCGTAATTGTCTTCTACCTTGAAAAAAGCACGAACTGCACCGGTTGTTCTTCCGTAACCTTTCACGTAAAAATGCGGTTCTCCTTGATAATTGGTTTTCAAAGTCGTGAGAGAAGCGGTTCCTGCATTTAGAATCCCGTAGTGAATCCGGTAATTCAAAACTTCACCTGACTGGATGTTATCGAGCTTTTGCGAAAAACTTAATGCAAAAAAAACAATTCCGAATAAACTAAAAATCTTTTTCATAATGAAATGGCTTTGCAAAAAATTTGCCACAAATATAGAATATAGATTTCAATGAGGATTTAATGTGAAATTTGTCACAAATATAAACCATAGATTTTATTGGGGATTTAATATGAAATTTGTCAGTTTTATGCAAAGCGTCGTTCTTTTATTTTTCTTAAATTTGCGGAACTTATTTTTACTTAAAAATTTTCATTAATGATTACAACCGATATATTGATTATAGGAGCAGGACCAACCGGACTTTTTGCCGTTTTCGAGGCAGGTTTGCTGAAAATGAAATGTCATTTGATTGATGCACTTCCGCAACAAGGAGGACAGCTTACCGAGCTTTATCCCAAAAAACCTATTTTCGATATTCCCGGATTTCCTACCGTAAATGCAGGAGAATTGGTAGATAATTTAATGGAACAAATCAAGCAGTTTCAACCCGGATTTACTTTGGGAGAAACTGCACAAACTTTAACAAAGTTAGAAGACGGAACTTTTGAAGTCATTACCAATAAAGGAACCGTTCATCACGCAAAAGCTGTTGCGATTGCAGGAGGTTTGGGAACTTTCGAGCCAAGAAAGCCAACCATTGAAAACATTGCCGATTACGAAGAAAAAGGCGTTGAATATTTCATCAAAGAACCGGAACATTTCAGAAACAAAAAAGTAGTCATTGCAGGAGGAGGAGATTCCGCTCTCGATTGGAGTATTTTCTTGGCAAATGTTGCAAGTGAAGTTACTTTAATTCATCGGAGAAATGAATTTCGAGGTGCTTTGGATTCCGTAGAAAAAGTACAGGAACTGAAGAATCAGGGAAAAATAAATCTGATTACTCCCGCAGAAGTTATCGGGATTAAAGGAGATAATCACGTTTCCGCAATCACTATTGAGAAAGAAGGCGAAATTTCCGATTTGGAAACCGATTTCTTTATTCCACTTTTTGGTTTAACACCAAAATTGGGCGACATCGCAAATTGGGGTTTGAATATTGAAAAAAATGCCATCGTTGTAAACAATGCTTTGGATTATCAGACAAATATTCCGGGAGTTTATGCAATAGGAGATATCAACACTTATCCGGGAAAACTGAAACTTATTTTATGCGGTTTCCACGAAGCGACTTTGATGTGTCAAAGTGTGTATAATATGTTGAATCCGGGAAAAAAATATGTTCTGAAATATACCACAGTAAGTGGTGTTGACGGATTCGACGGAAGCAGGAAAGAAGCCGAAAAAGCGGTTGTGAAAAAGATAGATTAATATATTGTTTGGTGTTTGATGTCAGATGATGGATGTTACAAAATTACTCCAATGTCAAACATCCAACATCTGACATCTGACATCCAACATCAATCACCCAACATCTAACAATGGAAGACATTACCTTAAAAATTACCGACCGAAACGGCGAAACTCACGAAGTTGTCGCACCAACCGATATGTCGATGAATTTGATGGAAGTCATTCGTTCGTATGAATTGGCGGAAGAAGGAACCATCGGAGTTTGTGGAGGAATGGCGATGTGTGCATCTTGTCAGGTTTATGTTTTGGATGGTGCGGAAAAACTTCCCGAAATGGGAGATGAAGAAGCTGCAATGCTTTCCGAGGCATTTCACGTTCAGGATAATTCCAGATTAGGCTGTCAAATCCACATTACCGAAGAAATCCACGGTTTGGAAGTAGAAATTGCACCGTATCCTTAATGTGTAGGCAAGTCGAGATTTGTCCATAAGCTAAGGAAAAAGTATAAAGAAGCAAGAATAAAAAATCCCGAAATTTTTCGGGATTTTTTTTGTTTATATTATTTCTCCGTTTTTCTTTCCAGAACTTCATCTACCATTCCGAATTCTTTCGCTTCGGAGGAAGTCATCCAGTAATCTCTGTCCGATGCTTTTTCCACCCATTCGTAAGTTTGCCCGGAATGTTCAGAAATAATATCGTACAGTTCTTTTTTGAGTTTCAGCATTTCTCTTAAATTGATTTCCATATCGGAAGCAACTCCTTGTGCACCACCTGAAGGTTGATGAATCATTACCCGAGAATGCTTCAAGGCAGAACGTTTTCCTTTTTCACCTGCAACCAAAAGAACTGCTCCCATTGAAGCAGCCATTCCTGTACAGATGGTGGAAACATCTGGTTTGATGATTTGCATCGTGTCATAAATTCCCAATCCTGCATAAACACTTCCACCGGGAGAATTGATGTAAATTTGAATATCTTTCGAAGCATCGGAACTTTCTAAAAATAAAAGCTGTGCCGTCACAATATTCGCAACTTGGTCGTCGATTCCTGTTCCGAGGAAAATAATCCTGTCCATCATCAAACGAGAGAAAACATCCATTTGAGCAACATTCAAACGTCTTTCTTCCATAATATACGGAGTGAGATTGGTCGGGTTAAAAATTCCCATATACTGATCTGTAGCCAATCCGCTGTTTCCTAAATGTTTTACAGAGAAATCTCTGAAATCTTTTTTTATGTCCATTTTATATTTTTGTTTTATTCTTTTTTTGTATTTCTCAAAATCAAAATTTTCATTTCCCAAATTTACACAAACAATATTCCACAACCAAAAATCCGACAATCTGTCACAGAATCCGGAATAATTTTTCGTCAATCATATTTTTCAGATGGTTCAAGCTGATGATTTTCCGGTAAGTTTCTTGGTTATCTTCGGATTCCGAAAGTTCGGTTTTCATATCCTGAATCATCTTTATAATATATTCTCTTTTATGACGGAAAACTACATCTTCCACAATTTTTGGAACCACCTCTTCTTCCTTGCTGAAAAAAATCTGGTGTTTTTCCCAATTGCTGGTTTCATAAGGTTCTACCAAGGCATCGGCAATTTTTCCCGAAATGTTTTCGTCCATCAAAGTCATAAAAAAATCTCCGGAACGAAGTTCGTTTTTGGTAATTCCCTGCTTTATTTCATCAATGATTTTTTGGTTTAAAGGCGACTGGATTTCGCAATTATCTTCTTCGAGATGACCGATGATTTCTTCGATAACCGTGATTTGGTAATCTTCATTTTCTTCATCTTTTCTGTCCAAAATTCTGTCGCCGTATTTCAGCATTAACTCAACTAATTTTTCCTCTAAAATTAAAAGAGGATTTATCGTTTCAAAAACTTCGGTTACTTTTTCGAGCTTAGTCTGAATCTGAGTTTCCTGTTTTTTTTGAGGAGAAATTTGTTGCTTTTGAATTTGCTTCTGAACATTCAGTTCATTAAAAAGCGACTGCTCCGAAATTCCGAATTTGGTGGAAACTTCCTTTAAATAAACTTCCTGCTTCAAAGCATTTTGAACAAAAGCGACTGATTTCACAATATCGCGAATCGCTTCCGCTTTTTTTATGGCATCATCTCCTGCTTCTTTCAATAAAATTTCAGCTTTGAAATCAATGAAATCTTTGGCTTCGTTTTTAATGAAATCTTCTACAAATTCCTGCGGATGTTTTCGGGAAAAAGAATCGGGATCATCACCATCG
>CAYSQR010000075.1:0-9537 GCA_964433195.1 uncultured Kaistella sp.
AAAAATTATGTCATTAACAGAAGTATTAAAATCCGGAAACTACCATTTAATAGATGTTCGTGAACCGATGGAACTCGAATTGGATGGTCATATTACAGAAGCACAAAATATTCCTTTAGGAGAAATAGAGGACAGAAAACAGGAAATCCTGAATCTGAACGGAACCAAGATTTTCTTCTGCAGAAGCGGAAACCGAAGCGGAAAAGCCGTAGATTATTTCAAATCCGAAGGAATGACCGATGTTTATAACGGAGGTGGTTATGAAGAAATGAAAGCAACCTTGGAAAATCTATAATCCGTTTCAAAAAAAAATAAATGAAAAGTCTGAACTGAAAAGCAGACTTTTTTTATGGAATTTCGTAAGGAAATAAGAAAAACAGGTATTGCTAAATTGAGATAGATATCTTCTTAAACCTTGTAGGTTTCGCAGAACCTATAAGGTTTAAACCAAGTCTTCTTTTTCATAAATCTATTTTAAATTAGCAAAACCGAAAAACAATATAGTTTTCCTGTCAGAATATAAACAAATGTTTAAATTTTTTATCAACTATAAAGTACATATAATCAATCTGTTATGATGATTTATTTTTATTTCTATTTCGTGTTCCATTGATTTTGGCACGATTTTGACAATTACAGTTTTGTAAAAATTTAAAATTTAAATTATGAATTCAATGAAGAAATCAGTCTTATTATTAGGATTAATGACTGCAGGTTTAGCAAGTGCACAAAGTGCAGATATGAGAAATATGATAAAAGTAGGAGCAAATGCGGGAATTTCCGTTCCTGCGGAAAATGCTTCTGCAAATGTAGGGATAAATGTAGCTTACCAGAATTTGGTAACTCCCGGATTTGGTTTGGGTATTGCAACCGGATACAGCCATTTTTTCGGAAGAGAGAATACGATTGGTAACGTAAAAATAGAGAACAACGATTTCGGAGTAGTTCCTGTAGCGGCACTCATCAGAATTTATCCGAAACGAACCGGATTTTATTTAGGAACCGACCTTGGTTACGGTTTTATAGTGGGAAATGAAAAAGTGGCAGCAAATTCCGCAGTGAAAAAACCCGATGGAGGTTTTTACATAAAACCCGAAATAGGATACCACAACAGAGACTGGAATTTTTTCGTGCAGTATCAGAAAACATTTACAGGAACTGCAGGAGAAATAGGAACTCAGAAATACAATGCAGGTTCTTTAGGAGCAGGTTTTTCCTACAACATTCCGCTCGGAAAATAACGAACAGAAACCAATACATTCAACCTTCTTGAAATTTTTTTTAAGAAGGTTTTTATTTTTTATTCAGATTTTTTAAAAACAATTATTATCTTTGGTAGGTAACATAAATTACTATGGAAACCAATAACAAATTCAATCTTTATTTACCCGGTATTTCGGGAGATAATAACAATAATATTTCCCTGATTGCAGCCGATATCCGCGAAAATCATACCTATGTTGGATATTTCCAATCCGATAACGGGAAAGTTATTTTGAAAAAAGAACACGTTTACTTTATAAAAGATTTCGATTCTTTTTCAGATATCATCAATCTGTTTATTGCGGAAAATTCACTTGAAAATGTTTCGAGAATCGCAGCAGCAGTTCCGGGACCCGTAATTGGCGGAAAAAGCAGTCCTCAACGATTGTCTTGGAAACTGGATTCGGAGGAAATCAGAAATAAAACAAAAATAGAAAAAGTTTTTCTTATCAATGATCTCGAATCTTCTGCTTACGGATTGGGAAGTGTGGACGAAAATAATTTTTTCCCGATTCACAAGTCAGCAAATTCTGTACAGGGAAATGTAGCGGTTTTAGCTCCCGGAAGTGGTTTAGGCGAAGCTGCGTTGTTTTGGGACGGAAAATATTTGCGACCTTTTGCAACAGAAGGTGGTCATTGCGAATTTTCTCCCAGAACAAATGATGAAGTAGAATTTTATCAGTTTCTGCAAAAAATTTACGGTATCGTGAGTTGGGAAACCGTACTTTCAAAATCCGGATTGTTTAATATTTACCGGTTTTTGAGAGATGTAAAACGGCAGAAACAACCCGATTGGCTCACTGCAGAAATTGAAAACGGAAACTTTACAGAAGCAATAATTAATGGAGCTTTGGAAAACAAAGACCGAATCTGTACAATGACCATAGATACTTTCTTGGTTTTTCTTGCCAGAGAAGCAAACAGCTTGGTTCTGAAAATGAAAGCAACAGGAGGATTGTTTCTCAGTGGGGAAATTCCGGAAATCCTGCATCCGTTTCTGAAAAATAATAAATTCTACAAAAACTTTATCATTAGTGATAAAATGGAGATTATCCTCAAAGATATCCCGATTTATCTCGTGAAAGACAATAGAACCATTATCAACGGAGCTGCACTTTATGCTGCATTCGGAGAACAATAATGTTTAAAAATTATGAAAAAATTATTTTTTGTTCTCTTCGGTTTCTTTGCCGTTTCGGGATTTGCACAATCCAAAAATATCGTTTCATCCGAAATCCGTTGGAAAGCATATAAAACCCTGAAAGCAGAATCGCTGTCACATTTCGGAACCATTAAACTGAAATCCGGAAATCTTCTGTTTAACGGAAATGAAATTTCCGGCGGAAGTTTCACTATCGATATGAATTCCGTAGATGCAGAAGATATGAATGATGACAAGAAAATGAAAAAAATTCTCGAAACTCATCTGAAAAACGATGATTTCTTCGATGTGGAAAAGTTCCCCGTTTCTACCTTCCAAATAAAATCGGTAAAGAAAATAAACGATAAAATCTACAATTATCAAATCAGCGGAGTTCTTACCATCAAAGGAATTTCCAAGAATATTTCTTTTCCCGCGAAAGTTTCCCAAAGCAATAATGTATTTACAATTACTTCTGCGAAATTTACTTTCAACAGAAAAAATTTCGGTTTGCGGTACAATATTTTTGAAGATATGATTATCAGCAATGATGTGGAAATGAATGTAAATATTGTTGCTAAATAATTTTCTTATCATACATCAAGACCTGTGAAAGTTTCTTCGGCTAATTTTGTCCCATTAATTTTTAACAAAAAAAAATATGAGAAAATTAGCATTATTAGCTGTTTTGACAGCGGGAATAGCTTTCGGGCAATCTAAAAAAGTTGTAGCATCCGATATACATTGGTGGGGTTACAAAATCGCAAAAACCGAAGCGTCTTCACACGACGGAACCGTAAAAGTACAATCCGGAAATATCGTGATGAAAGGAAATCAGGTTACAGGAGGAACTTTTGTTTTGGATATGACTTCCATTAACGCAACCGATTTATCAGGAGAATATCAAACAAAACTCAACAATCACCTGAAAGACGGAGATTTCTTTGAAGTAGATAAATTTCCTACGGCAACTTATACCATTACTTCCGTGAAGAAAAACAATCATAAAATATATAATCATATTGTTACCGGAAATCTTACCGTAAAAGGAAAAACCGATGTCGTATCCTTTCCCGCAAAAATTTCATACAGCAAAGGAGTGGTAAGTCTGGTTTCCGAAAAATTCTCTTTTGACAGACAAAAATTTGATGTTGCTTACAAATCCGCAATGCAGGATGTTTTCGTAAAAGACGATATCGATATGCTGGTAAAAGTTACCGCAAAATAATTCCTGAAAATATTTGAATTTAAAGAGCAGATTTCCCTGCTCTTTTTTTATTTTAGCTGAATGAAACTTTATATCATAAGCGGACTTGGTGCGGATTTCAAAGTTTTGGAAAAACTGAGATTTCCCGAAAATCTGGAAGTGGTTTTTATCGATTGGCTGATTCCCGAACCGAAAGAAACTTTCGCTCATTATATAGAAAGAATGGCGGAAAAGATTGATGATTCCGAACCGTTTAGTTTGCTCGGTTATTCTTTCGGCGGAATCATTGTTCAGGAGATACATAAAATAAAACCTTCCCGGAAAGTAGTGATTCTCGGAAGCATAAAATCCGATAAAGAAAAGTCCCGCTTCATCAAAGCCGGTGAACTCACGAAAATTCCTCATCTTATTCCCGAAAGGATTTTTAATGAAAAATCGGCAATAGCTTATTCGTTCCTAAGAAAATTATTCGATGCGGAAAATCCGAAGATTCTGGAATATTTCACGGTCAGAAATCCTTATTATCTGAAGTGGAGCATCGAAAAAATATCCAGTTGGAAATTCGAGGAAAATCCGGAAGTTATTCAGATTCTCGGGGAAAAAGATATTGTGTTTCCCATTAAATATTCAAAACCCGATTATGTCATCAAAAACGGGACACATCTTTTTCCTTTAATGAAATCTCGCGAAGTTTCGGAAATCTTAGCACAAATTTTAAAATAACATTTTAAGTTCTATATTTGTTTAAAAATCATTATTACTCATTGCTTATTACTCATTGCTTATAATAAATTATGGAATCAATCAGTGTTTTCGAAATCATAAAAGTAGGAATTGGTCCGTCGAGTTCTCACACAATGGGACCGTGGAACGCTGCGGAAAATTTTATAAAACAGATAAGAACCAATTTTGAAATACAGAATGTAAGAGAAGTTTATGTGGAATTTTTCGGTTCTCTGGCGAAAACAGGAATTGGTCACGGAACTGATATTGCAGGAATTATGGGACTTTCCGGAGAAAATTTCAAAACAATTGATACCACAAAAATTGATGAAAAAGTTGAAACCATCAAATCTTCCAACAAAATTAATCTCGGCGGAGAAAAACTCATTCCTTTTGTTTACGGCAAAAATTTAATTTTAAATAAAGAAAAATCACTCGATTTTCATCCGAACGGAATGATTTTCAGGGCGGTTTTTGAGAGTGGGGAAGAACTCGTTCAGGATTATTATTCTATAGGTGGAGGTTTTATTGCAACACGGGAAGAAAATTCTTACGAAAAGCAATGTATCAGAACGCTTTATCCTTGTCATCACGGGAAAGATGTCATTAGAAATATAGAAAAATTAGGTTTAAATAAAATTTCGGATTTAATTTTTATGAATGAAGAATCGTGGAGAAGCAAGGAAGAAACGGAGAAAGAAGCACTTTATATTTGGCAGCAAATAAAAGAGTGTATTTACAAAGGAGTGAATAAAGAAGGAATTCTTCCGGGAGGATTGAATGTTACACGTCGTGCAGCAGGATTGAACAGGAAATTGCTCGGAGAAAAAATATATAAAAATCTTGATGAATGGTTTCAGCTTTTGTTAGAAGCAGAAGAAACTTTTAC
The DNA here is from genome assembly GCA_964433195.1 of uncultured Kaistella sp. GTDB lineage: Bacteria > Bacteroidota > Bacteroidia > Flavobacteriales > Weeksellaceae > Kaistella. The sequence continues at coordinate 5,224 of CAYSQR010000075.1, forward strand.
CAGTATCAACAAATGGGTTTCTTGCTTTGCTTTGGCTGTAAACGAGGAAAATGCGAGTTTTGGCAGAATTATCACTGCTCCTACAAATGGTGCAAGTGGCGTAATTCCTGCAGTTTTGATGTATTCGCAGGTTTTCACAGAATTCCGAAGTGATGAAAATATCATCAGATTTATTTTGGTAGCCGGAGAAATCGGAACTTTGTTCAAAAAGAATGCAACCATTTCAGCAGCAATGGGAGGTTGTCAAGCAGAAATCGGAGTTTCCTCCGCAATGGCTGCAGCAGGTTTAACGGAAATTATGGGAGGAACTCCTGCTCAGGTTTTGATGGCGGCAGAAATTGCGATGGAACACCATCTCGGTCTTACTTGTGACCCGATTGCAGGATTGGTGCAGATTCCGTGTATCGAGAGAAATTCTATGGGAGCGATGAAAGCGATTACCGCCGCAAATATTGCCATAGAAAGCAATCCTGAAAAAGCAAAAGTTTCATTGGACGAAGTCATACAATCGATGTGGGAAACTGCACAAAGTATGAGCGAACGTTTCAAAGAAACTTCTGAAGGAGGTTTGGCAATTGCTGTGAATGTAGCGGAATGTTGATTTAAAATAGATTTTGAAAAATAAGAACTGGTTCAAACCTTATAGGTTCTGCGAAACCTACAAGGTTTAAGAAAATTTTAACAATAGCAAAAAATGAAAGAACTTTTCATTAAACGTTTTCTGTATTACAAAGAACTTGGCGACAAAACTTTTTCCCAACTTTCTGATGAGCAGATTTTTTGGAAATACAACGAAGAAAGCAATTCCGTTGCAGTGATTGTAAAACATATTGCAGGAAATATGCTTTCACGATGGACGAATTTTCTGAAAGAAGACGGCGAAAAAAATTGGCGAAACCGCGATTCGGAATTTGTGAATACTTTCAAAACTAAATCTGAAGTTTTGGAATATTGGGAGAAAGGTTGGAAATGTTTGTTGGAAGCACTTGAGCAGATTTCGGAAGAAAATATGAATGATGCGATTTATATTCGAGGTGAGAAACATTCGGTTTTGGATGCGGTTTTGCGGCAATTGGCACATTATCCTTATCACATCGGGCAAATTATTTATATTGCAAAAATGCTGAAAAACGAAGATTGGAAAACACTTTCCATCGCAAGAAACAAATCTTCCGACTTCAACCAAAAAATGTTTTCGAGTTCGGATGAACAGCAAAATTCTTCGCCGGTTTGTTTTGCGAAAAGTGAGGAAGTGAGAGATGATTATAAAACGGAATGATTTTTAAAATTTTCCGTAAATTTGCGGTCTTGATTTTATGGAAAATTCTTTCTCAAAAACCGCTGCTTTTCACACTCTTGGCTGTAAATTAAATTTTGCGGAAACTTCTACTATTGCACGTCAATTAACCGATGCCGGTTACGAAAAAGTAAGTTTTGACCATAAAGCAAATGTCTATGTCATCAACACTTGTTCGGTAACGGAAAATGCAGACAGAGAATGCAAACTCCACGTAAAACGTGCGATGAAAGCCAATCCGGAAGGTTTGGTGGTAATTCTCGGTTGTTATGCGCAGCTGAAACCGGAAGAAATTTCGGCGATTGAAGGAGTGGATTTGGTTTTGGGAGCGAAAGAAAAATTCAATATTCTGAGTTACCTTGATGATTTGCAGAAAACTGATAATCAAGGAATTATACATTCCTGCGAAATTGATGAAGCCGATTTTTTCATCGGAAGTTATTCCATCGGCGACAGAACCAGAGCTTTCCTGAAAGTTCAGGACGGTTGCGATTACAAATGCACCTATTGCACGATTCCTTTGGCAAGAGGAATTTCGCGTTCCGATACGATTGAAAATGTCCTTAAAAATGCCAAAGAAATTGCCGGAAAAGGAATTAAAGAAATCGTTTTAACCGGTGTAAATATTGGTGATTACGGAAAAGGTGAATTTGGGAACAAAAAGCACGAACACACTTTTCTGGATTTAATTAAAGAGCTGGACAAAGTTGATGGAATCGAGCGAATCCGTATTTCTTCTATTGAGCCGAATCTTCTGAAAGACGAAAGCATCGAGCTGGTTTCAAAAAGTAAAAGTTTTGTTCCGCATTTTCATATTCCTTTACAAAGCGGAAGTGATGATTTGCTGAAAAAAATGAAACGCCGTTATCTTACTCATCTTTACAAAAACAGAATCGCAAAAATCCGTGAAGTGATGCCCGATTCCTGTATCGGAGTTGATGTGATTACAGGATTTCCGGGAGAAACGGAAGAAAAATTTCTCGAAACCTATAATTTCCTGAATAATTTACCAATCAGTTATTTACACGTTTTCACTTATTCCGAAAGAGAAAATACCGAAGCTGCGGAAATGGACGGAATTGTTCCGGTTCCCGAAAGAAAAAAACGAAACAAAATGCTGAGAATACTTTCCGAAAAAAAGAAGATGGCTTTTTATCAAACGCAGCTCGGGAAAACACTTCCTGTTCTTTGGGAACACGAAAACAAAAACGGAATGATGTTCGGTTTTACCGAAAATTATGTGCGTGTTCAAAAACCTTTTGATGAAAATTCCATCAACCAGATCGAATTTCTGAAACTCGACCAAATAAAAAATGACGGAACGGTTTCCGTAATCCCCGCTTTTGAAGAATTTCTGGCGAAAGTTTAATGCTCAATAATGATTTTTATGTGCATTTATTTGTAAATTTAGTGGTCAATTTTAATGGTATAAAAATGCGTATCAAAAACGGAATCTCAATTTTTCTAATATTTTTTTTACATCAAAGTTGTGTTACAAAATCAGAACGAAATTTAACTTGCAGTGATTTTGAAACCGGACAATTTGAATTAATAAATTCCAATACAAATAGAAAATATGTTATTGATAGAAAACAAAATTTTCAAATTGAAAAAACTTATGATTTTTCAACCAATGAAAAGATTAGTAATGATAGATATTATTTTATAGATTGGAAAAATGATTGTGAATATCTACTGAAAATTGATACCGCAAAAAGCAAATATGATGAAATAGATTTACAAATAAATTCTTTAGGCGGATTAGAAAGTAAAATCTTAAAAATTGATGGAAAATGTGCGGAAATTGAAACCAAGTTGCTAGAACAAACAGTTAATTCTAAAATCTGTAAACATTGAGTCTGAAATTTTGGATTTAATTCTATAAGGTTCTAAGTTTCAAAAATTACTTTTCTACGAAATCATTCATCAATATTTTTATTTTAAAATTTTCTGGCGAAAGTTTAATGCTTAATAATGATTTTAATGCATTGATATTGTGTATTTTAAATTTCATTAAAGCCCGCTCAATACTCCAAACTTAAACATTTAACAAAATTTTTTTTAAAATTATTTGCGAAACCAAATAATTGCATTTATATTTGCAACCATATATTTGCGAGTTTAAAAAAATAAATTCAATTAAAATGAACGTACAAGAACAAATAAAACTGTACATCAGTAATCAGCCCGAACCAAAAAATAAAGACCTCGAAGAGCTGCACCAAAGTATTCTACAGCTTTTACCAAAATGTAAACTATGGTTTTTGGACGGTAAAAATGAGGAAGGAAAAACGGTTTCTAATCCGAATATCGGTTACGGATTGCAAACACTGAAATATGCCGATGGAACAAGTAGAGAATTTTATCAAATTGGTTTGAGTGCAAACAAAACCGGAATTTCGGTCTATATTCTTGGTCTTGAAGATAAAACCTATTTAGCCGAAACGTATGGGAAAATAATAGGAAAAGCAAGTGTAACAGGATATTGCATCAAATTCAAAACGCTAAAAGACATCAACATAGAGGTACTCGAAACAGCAATACGATATGGAGTTTCGGCGACAAACAAATAATTGAAAATGGAAACAAGACGGGATATTTTTCAGGCAATAGCCGATCCTACAAGACGTGCAATCATTGCACTCATCGCATTACAGGCAATGACACCGAATACGATTGCCGAACATTTTGACACGACACGACAAGCCGTTTCCAAACATTTACGGATTTTGACAGAGTGCGAATTGATAACACAAAAACAACAAGGGAGAGAAATTTATTATTCCCTCGAAATAGACAAAATGAAAGAAATAGACCAATGGATCGAACAGTTCCGCAAAATTTGGGTAACAAGATTTAATCAACTTGACGAAGTATTATTAACAATTAAAAACAAAAAAAATGAACAGTAATTTAAAATTTGACTTCATAGTCAACAAAGAAAACAACACGGTAAACGTGAAACGTGAATTTGCAGCAAACCTTGAATTGGTTTGGGAAGCGTGGACAAACCCCGA
>CAYSQR010000076.1:0-3798 GCA_964433195.1 uncultured Kaistella sp.
TGCGGCACTCGGATTTTTCTCGTAATTCATTGCAAAAATTTGGTAAAGAGCGGGGAGTTTCACATCTTCTTCCGGTTGTGTATCTACCAAATCGTACAGCGTTTTCGTTGCAAGTGGCGTATCGGAAAAATAGGTTTCGTACATTGTTCCCAAACCAAGACTTGCAGTATCTCTCGCTTTTTTCAGTGCTAAAATATCCGCAGATTTTGTCGGGATTTTTTCGATATAGAAACTCGGTTCCAGTCTTCTCGGATCAGGAGCGGCTGCAATTCCCATCGCTTCGCTTTTTAAATCATCCAGAGAATTTGCTCGTGCAGAAGTTCGCCATTCATCATTCAAAGAACGGTTTCCCCAAATTTGTTTGAAAGAAGATTCTCCTTTTGCAACGGTATTTAGATTTGCAAAATAGAAACCTCCTTTTGGAGTTCCAAAATCCTGAAATTCTCCTGTAGTTCCTGCGAAAATAGAATTGGCAGAATAATCTCCGGTATCAAAACCTTTGCTTCTTTCCGCTCTTTTTCTTTCGAGTTCTTCTATGGCTTCTTTCGCTTTTATACCATCGATATATTTGGTAAAATAAGCTGTTTTTTCGTCTTCCGACATCTTGGTTAAAGCTAAAATACTATCATTTTTCTTTATTAAATAATAATTTGCTGCAACCTGTTTGATGTTCGAAGACTGTTCTTTCAGTGAAGTTTTCGTCGGTTCGTGTGTCATTACAACAAGTGCGGAATCGTAATAAACACCTGCAGGAATATAATCGCTTTCCTCGAAATATGCTTTCCCTATTTCGAAATAAGTAAGTCCGCGAATCTGCGGATCAGAGACTTTTTCGTTTAATGATTTTGCGAAAAACGCTTTTGCTTCGTCTTTCTTTCCGGCTTTATTCGCCATTAAACCAAGTGCATAATAAAATTCGTTTTTGCGGGAACCATAAGTTCCTTTCTTGCTGACTTTTTCTAAATATTTTTTTGCACTTTCATATTCGTCCTCTTTTCCGCTGAAAGTTTTTGCAATTTCAATCTGTGATTTTACTTCAAATTCAAAATCGATGGAGTTTTTGTAAGCCAATGCGAAACTTTCTCTTGCTTCTTCGTTTCTGCCGAGATTTGCTAAAATCTGACCTTGAAGAAAAGCGATTCTGCTTCTCAGTTTTCGGTTTTTATTTATGGAATATGCATCTGCAAGTTCATTTACCGCATCTTGTTTTCTCCCCGAATGAAGCAGCATTTCAGAATAATAAACGCCTAATAATTTCTGATATTTTTTCTTGATTTTAGCTTTTTTCAAATCCGAAAAAATTTCGTTGGCTTTGTGATAATCCTCCATTTTGGAGTAAGCAAGACCTTGATATATTTTTGCTAAAGGAATCCTTTTGTCTTTGCTCATATTCAGAAAAACATAATTCAATCCGTCTAAAGCTTCTAGAGGTTTGTCACGATAAAGCCGAGATTGTGCCAGTAAAATATGGGCGTCGAATATTTTTTTGTTTTTTTCCTGACCTCCTTTCAATACAGAATATTTTTCAATTGCTTTCAGAGCTTTTGCTTCGGAAATTTCCAGAATACTCGCTCCTGTTTTTTTTCCGTCATTTCCTCGGGAAGGATTTCCGGAATTGGGTCTTCCGGGAGCTCCGAAAGAATTTTTTTCGTTCATTCCGGATGGAGCAGGATCGTTTCCGAATATACCGTTTGACTGCAAATCACTTCCTAAAGGTTGCTCATCGTAAGTCAGCAACTGGATGTATGGTTCATAGAAATTGTCTTTATGGGATTTGTCGCGGTTTTTCAATTCGGTTTCCAGTGCATCTTTACTGTTGAAAAGCGTATTGTAATAGGCGAAAAAGCCTTTCATAAAAGTAGAATTATTGCTCTTTTTCTGTGATGAACAGGAATTGAGAACCGTGATTGCTAAAAGGAAGAATATCGTTTTTTTCATTATCTCATAATAACTTTCGAATCGGCTTTTTATTATGGAAAAAGCCGAATTATTTTTTGTAAAAATAATGAATTTTTGTTTTTCGGGAACGACTTATTCAAAATCTTTTAAAACAGAATAAACCAAATGGGTAGGAAGTCCCATAATTGTATAAAAACTTCCCTCAATTTTTTTGATTTTTGCCATCCCGATCCATTCCTGTATTCCGTAACTTCCGGCTTTGTCGAATGGAAGATAATTATTAATGTAAAATTTTGATTCTGTAGTAGTTATATTATCAAATTCTACATTTGCAACATCGGTTCTTGTAATTATTTTTTCGGGATTTTTAATTGTAATTCCCGTATAAACCTGATGTGTTTTTCCGGAAAGTTTTTGAAGCATTTCTTTGGCGTGAATTTTATTTTCCGGTTTTCCGAGAATTTCGTTTTCGATAGCAACAATTGTATCTGCAGTAATTAAAATTTCGTCTTTTTCTAATTTTCTGAAAGCATTCGCTTTTAATTCCGAGAGATATTCTGCAATTTTTTCAATGGGTAAGTTTTCGGGATAAATTTCATCACAATTTATGGAAACAATTTCAAAGTCGAAACCTAAATTCTGTAACAATTCCTTTCTTCTCGGAGAGTTAGAGCTCAATAATATCTTCATAAAATTTGTTGCTTTCTGGCTCAAACACTTTGTGCATCATCATCTTCCGTCCATTTTCCGTGAACTTTCATCACCTGTTCTATGACATCCCGAACTGCTCCTTTTCCTCCATATATTGGAGAAATGTAATCTGAAATACTTTTTACTTCCGGAACTGCGTTTTTTGGACAAGCGGAAATTCCTGATGCTTTCATTATTTTGATGTCGGGAATGTCATCTCCCATTGTAAGAATTTCTTCTTTTTTCAGGTCGTATTTTAATTTGAAATCCTCAAAGTCAAAAAGCTTATCTCTTGATCTCGCATAGTAATCTGTGATTCCGAGATAATTAATCCGGTATCTTACCATTGCATCATTTCCTCCGGTAATTACACAAATCAGATAGTTGTTTTTCAATGCTTTTACCATTGCGTAACCATCCAGAACATTCATTACCCTGCTCATATTTCCGCCGGGTAAAAGGTAAATGCTTCCGTCGGTAAGAACTCCGTCAACATCGAAAACGAAAGCTTTTATTCTTTTTAATCTCGATTTATTATAGCTCATACATTTTTTTAATAGAGAGGTTCATAGTTTTATAGATTTTCAGTTGCTCATCATTTGTGATTAATGATTTGTGAAGCATCAAAACTCTTTCGTCATTTCTCACAGCGGGTCCCGTTTGTGCTAATTTTGGTTCAATTTTATGAATTTTTTTTGTAGTTTCGTCTATTAATGGCAAAAAATATTGAAAAGGAATCTTTTGCGAATCCGAAATTTCTTTGGCTCTTGCAAAAAGATGGTTTACGAAATTACACGCAAAAACGGCAGTAAGATGAATATATTTTCTTTTTTCGTAATCCGAAATCATTACTTTTTCCGAGATTTTCAGGGCGAGATTTTTCAGCAAACCCGAATCTTCTTTATTTTCTGCTTCCACAAAAAACGGAATTTCAGAATATACCAATTCCCCGGATTTGGAAAAAGTCTGCAAAGGATAAAAACTTGCTTTCCGGTAATTTCCTTTCAGAATTTCTTTTGGCAGAGAACCGGAAGTATGTGCAACCAGACAATTTTCTTTGGTTATTTTCTTTGAAATTTCTTCAACCGCATCATCATTCACACAGATTAAATAAAAATCGGCATCGGAAATATCCTCCGTTGAAAAAGGAATATCAAATTCTTCCGAGATTTCCCGTAAATCATTTACATTTCTCCCGAAAATTTGCGA
>CAYSQR010000076.1:3808-7178 GCA_964433195.1 uncultured Kaistella sp.
GCATTTGTTAAATGATAAGCGACGTTTCCGGAACCGATGATGACGATTTTCATTGAAAAAATTATAAACAAAGATAATTTATTTTTGTATTGGACTGAATATTGATTTATAAATTTTATTTAACTTTCGATTAAATTTATCATCAAAACAACGAAAGCATCTCAATGAAGATTAAGGAAACCGAAATTATCGAGTTGATGTCAAGCGAAAAATCCCGTGATAAAGGAGTTCGCGCGATGATGGATGCTTATCAGAGCAGGTTGTATTGGCACATCCGAAGACTTATTGTAGATCACGATTTGGCACAAGATGTTTTGCAGGATACTTTTATTAAGGCATATCAGAATTTTCATCAGTTCAAGCAAGACAGCCAATTATACACTTGGCTTTACAGAATTGCGACCAACGAAGCGTTGCAGCAACTGAACAAGATGAAAAAAATGCAGAAAACCGACGAAGATGCAGAATATTATCTGCAAAATCTGGTGGCAGAAAATGCAGGAACCGATGCAGAAGAAATACAGATTTTGCTCCAAAAAGCAATACAGTCTTTGCCGGAAAAACAGAAACTGGTATTTACGATGAGGTATTATGATGATTTACCTTATGAGGAAATCTCAAAAATTCTGGAAATGTCGGTCGGAACTTTGAAGACCAATTATCATTATGCCAAACAAAAAGTAGAAGATTTTATAAAACAAAATTATACAGAATAATATTTTTATTTTACAGATGAAAAATTTAGATATAGAAAAAACAGAACGCAAAAACATTTACAAAGTACCCGATGGATTTTTTGAACAAATACAGTCGGAGGTTTTAAATGAAATCCAACCGAAGCAGAACGCAAAAATCATCAAGCTCAATTGGGTTTATGTTGCAGCTGCAGCAATTGTATTGTTTTTCGGGATTACTTTTGTCATTAATCAGAACAATCAAAAAGAAGAGTTGATGACACAAACTTCCAACGGAGAAAATTATGATGTAATAAGTTCATTATCAAATAACAAACCCGAAAACGAAGAAAAAATTGCATTGCAGGTTTTGGAAGAAGATTTAGTTTCCGCAAATCAAAAAGAAAATACAAAACCCATAATCATTGCTGAGAAACAAACTAAAAAAGAAAATAAAGTAATCCCGCAAAATTCCGAAGTTCAGGTAGAACAGATTCTGGCAAACTTTACTTCATCGGAATTGGCGGATTTGGGAAGAAACACAGAACAAGATATTTATCTGGATTTATTCAACTAAAAAACGATACTATGAAAAAGATTTTATTTCTATCAACGGTTTTATTTTTCGCAAATCAGAAAAGTTTTGCCCAGAAAACGGAATACGATTGGAAAAAAATGAGCCGCGAACAAAGAAAAGATTTAATCAACAAACTTTCTCCACAGGAAAAAAATGACTTGTTGAAGCAGTTCCGCGAAAATATGATGGTTACGGAATTAGCAGTTCCGCAAAACAACCAAAATGAATTCAGAGCTTTGTACTCCGAATATCAGGAAAAGCAAAGCGAAATCAAAAACAAATTCAAAAGCAGAGAAGACTATGAAAATATGAGCAATGAAGAAGCCCAAAAACAATTAGATCAAAGTTTTGAAGTAGGACAGCAACTTTTGGACAATCGGAAAGTCTATTCGCAAAAATTTATGAAAGTTCTCAAGCCGCAACAGGTTTTGCAGCTATACCAAACCGAAGGAAAAATGAGGAACAAGATTATGGATAAAAAACACGACGGAGAAAGACCACCGCAAAGAAGACGACCATAATAGTTTAGTTTTTTATGTTTGTGCGACCTCTGCAAATTTTTTGCAGAGGTCGCTTTTATTCACTAATAAATTAAAATGAAAAAGATTAAATTTGCAGATTACTGAAAAAATTAGATGAAGAACATACGAAACTTTTGCATCATCGCACATATCGACCACGGAAAATCAACACTTGCAGACCGACTTTTGGAATATACCAATACCGTTACACAGCGGGAATTGCAGTCGCAAACTTTGGATGATATGGATTTGGAAAAAGAGCGGGGAATTACCATAAAATCTCACGCCATCCAAATGGACTATGAACTGAATGGCGAAAAATATATTCTGAATCTTATCGATACACCGGGACACGTGGATTTTTCCTATGAAGTTTCACGTTCCATCGCCGCTTGTGAAGGAGCTTTACTGATTGTAGATGCTGCACAAAGCGTTCAGGCACAAACAATTAGTAACTTGTATTTGGCTTTGGAAAATGATTTGACGATTATTCCGATTCTGAACAAAATAGATTTACCGTCTGCAAATCCCGAAGAAGTTACCGATGAAATTATGAATTTAATCGGTTGCGATTACGAAGATGTTTTGCGTGTTTCCGGAAAAACAGGAGAAGGAGTTCATCAGCTTTTGGAAGAAATCGTAAAAAGAATTCCTGCTCCTGTCGGAGATGAAAATGCACCGCTTCAAGCATTGGTTTTCGATTCTGTTTACAATCCTTTTCGCGGAATTGAAGCGTATTTCAAAGTGGTAAACGGAAGTATTTCCAAGAACGAAAAAATTAAATTTTTTGCCACAGGAAAAGAATACGGAGCAGATGAAGTGGGAACTTTGAAACTAAAACAAGTTCCGAAGAAAACGATTGGTTGTGGCGATGTAGGATATTTAGTTTCGGGGATTAAAGATGCACGGGAAGTAAAAGTAGGAGATACCATTACTTCTTTTGAAAATCCCGCTTCTGCACCAATTGACGGATTTGAAGAAGTGAAACCGATGGTTTTTGCCGGGATTTATCCGATTGATTCCGAGGATTTTGAGGAATTGAGATTCTCTTTGGAAAAACTAAGACTAAATGATGCTTCTTTGGTTTTCGAGCCGGAAAGTTCTGCTGCACTTGGTTTTGGTTTCCGTTGCGGATTTTTGGGAATGCTCCATATGGAAATCGTTCAGGAACGATTGGACAGAGAATTCAATATGAATGTCATTACCACGGTTCCAAACGTATCATATCACGGGTATTCTAAAAAAGATCCGGAAACGACCATTCTTATCAATAATCCATCGGAAATGATGGATCCTACAATTTTGGACAGGGTAGAAGAACCATACATCAAAGCATCTATTATCACAAAATCGGATTTTGTGGGTTCTGTAATGACTTTGTGTATTGAGAAAAGAGGAGAAATTGTGAACCAAAGTTACTTAACTTCGGACAGAGTGGAACTCATTTTCAATATGCCTTTAGCAGAAGTGGTTTTCGATTTTTATGACCGCTTGAAATCTATTTCTAAAGGTTATGCTTCTTTTGATTATCATCCGATTGGTTTCCGTGCTTCAAAACTGGTAAAGATGGATATTCTGATTAATGGAGATATGGTTGA
>CAYSQR010000076.1:7188-9486 GCA_964433195.1 uncultured Kaistella sp.
ATTCACTACCACTGCGCCGCAGCTTATGATATATCCCAAGAAAATTGCTAGAAAACTTTTTGAAGGAAAAAACTTACCAGTGTACAATATAAACTTTTGTTGACTACATTGTCGATCACGTTGCAATAAGTACGGCCATGAACAGTTTTCATCTAAATGGTTGATGCACTTTCTTCATTAATCCACGACAGCAACGCTTATTACATCGGGAAAAGAATGTGCGAAAAATTGCGGGAACTGATTCCGAGACAACAGTTTGACATTGCAGTTCAGGCAGCATTGGGAACGAAAGTGATTGCAAGAGAAACGATAAAAGCATTAAGAAAAGATGTAACCGCAAAATGTTACGGAGGAGATATTTCCCGAAAACGTAAACTCCTCGAAAAACAAAAAGAAGGAAAGAAAAAAATGAAGCAAATCGGAAGAGTAGAAGTACCACAATCTGCTTTTATGGCAGTACTGAAACTGAATGACTAAAGACATCGAGAGCCAAGATTCGAGAGATAAAAACGCAGGAATTTTCTGCGTTTTTTATTTTGGGAATTTCCACGATTTTTTTTCAAAAATGAAACGGGTTTTTAACTTTCATTCCCCGAAACAATCCTAATCATTAGTTGTAACAAATATTCCAAACGGGATACTAATTTTAAAAAATCTTTTATGAAAAAATTATCTGCACTTTTCTTTACCCTGTTTTTTACCATCCTTTCTTATGCACAAACTACTGTTTCGGGAAAAATCACAGATTCCGATGGACAACCAATTCCGAGTGCAAGTGTAACGGTGGAAGAACCCGGAAAAGATGCGATTATTGCATATTCGATTTCAAATTCAAAAGGAGAATATAAAGTAACTTTCACTTCTGCGGAACAAAATGTGGACATAAAAATAAAAGCATTTAACCAAAAACCGCTCCTGAAATCCATTAAAAATGATAATCAAAATATTAATTTCAGTCTTGAATCTGATGCAACAGAAATCAAAGAAGTAAAGCTGAAATCGAAGATGATTACTAAAAGAGGAGATACCATTTCTTATGATTTAAAGGCATTTGAAAGCAAATCCGACAGAACTCTTGCCGATGTTCTGAAGAAAATTCCGGGAATTGAAGTGAATAAAGACGGTGGAATTCTTTACCAAGGAGAACCGATAAATAAATTCTATGTAAACGGGAAAGATTTAATGGAAGGAGGTTACGGAACCATCAATAATTCTTTACCGAAAGATGCCGTACAAAAAGTGGAAGTAATGGAAAATCATCAACCGGTAAAAATTCTTCAGGATAAAGTTCCTTCGGAAAACGCAGCCATTAATGTAAAACTAAAAAACTCCGTTACAATGACCGGAAGAGGAGAAGTTGGAGCCGGTTTCGATCCTTTTCTTTGGAATGTAAAACTCACGCCGATGTTTTTCGGGCAGAAAAACCAATGGGTTGTAAATTACAAAGCCAATAACAACGGAGAAACCGTGGAAAAAGAAGGAAACCTTCTTTCGTTCGGAAGCAGATTCGAGGGAAGAAGAAGACAGGCTTCGACTTGCAGTTGCTTTAAGAAAAGACGTTATTTGTATCATCATATGGAAATTAACGTTGAGGACAAGGAGATCAATGTATTAAATAATAATTACCTGCTTGTTGATTAAATTTCGAACTCATGATGGGAGTTCTTGGAGTTGATGTGGAGAAAATAAGCGTGTTGGATGAAATGTAATTGCGCCGCCACCTCTTCCGAGGCGACGAGAGATATTTCCTTGGTGAAATTAAGGGTATCGTCAATCTATCGTCCGGGGGTGTTTGACGCTGATTATTTTTTCCGTTATGGTCAGGAAGTTTTGCGGGTAGGGCGTTACCCCGAAGGTAAATGAGTCGCCCAATCCGACTATACGGAAAGTACTATCCTTTTTCGGGCCGAATTCTTCGTCTCTGAATCCTTCGGAGTTTAGCGGATAGCCATATATGTTGGCATGGGGAGTGCCCCGGAACCGGTTGTAGCTGGAGTCGAAAAGCATGGGAATCGGGTGTACCCACACAAAAACCCGGATACATGCTTCAACTATAAGATAGGAGATAAGGAAGAAAATAACATAAAACGACAGCTTCTTCATGCCTTGATTTGTTTTGTTTTTTTGCACCCCAGCCGGATAATTACACTGCCACAGGGGCTTTAATACCGGGGTAAGGATGATAATCTTCCAGGACGAAATCCTCGAAGCTGAAGTCAAAAATGCTTTTTATTTCGGGATTTAATTTCATTTTCGGCAACGCCCTCGGCGTACGGCTCAACTGGAGCTTCACCTGCT
>CAYSQR010000077.1:0-9477 GCA_964433195.1 uncultured Kaistella sp.
GAAATTAATGACTTTTTCAGAAATTTCGCATCTGTTACAAAAGAAGTTTTGTTGGAAAACAACGAAATTCTTTCGTTTTTAAATAAAGAAGAAACGTTGCTGAAAAATCAGTTCGATGAATTATCATCCAAAGCAGAACTTACCGATAAAAGTTTCGGAAATTTGGTAAATGCGGAAAAAAAACGACAGCTGAAATCTTTCGACAGAATGAAAAAAAGATTATTGCGTGCCGAGAAAATAAAGCAAAACGAAAAACTGGAACGGCTCGAAAATCTGTTTTTAAAAATCCATCCCGCGAAAATCTGGCAAGAAAGAGTTTGGAATTTTTCTGTTTTCTATGCCGATTACGGTAAAGAATGGCTTCAAAATTGTTACGACACGATGGATGTGGAAAATTCGGAATTAATAATAGTTCAGAATTAATTTTTAAACCTTATTTTTGTAAATCTTATACTTCGGAAATGATTAAAAAAATTTTCATATTATCAATATTAATGACCTTCGCAAACGTTTTTGCACAGAAAACACATACGGTTGTAAAAGGAGATACTCCCTATAATATCACGAAAAAATACGAAATCACTTTGGATGAATTATACAAATTGAATCCAAAAATCACAGACGGAAAAATTGCAATCGGAGATGTTTTAGTGATTAATAAAACCACAACAAAAACTCCTGTAAAAACAGAACCTGCGGAAAAACTAAAAACCGACGGAAAACTTGGCAAAATTGTAATTCAGCCGAAGCAAACCATTTACGGAATTACCAAGCAATATCATATTTCCGAAACTGAACTCAGAAAGCTGAATCCTAATCTGGATTCTCAAATGAAAATCGGGAACGAAATCACTCTGCCTTTAGCAAACATAGAAAAATACGGAGAAAACCAACCGGTAAAAGTTGCAGAACCCGAAACAAAAACCCCCGAAATTTCTGACCAGAAAAATGAAAACACTTATGTCATTCAGCCGAAAGACAACTATTTTAAGCTGACAAAAAAATTCAATCTTACCCAGAAAGAACTTTTTGCGATGAATCCGGGTTTGGAAGAAAAAGGACTGCAACCGGGAAATACAATTAAAATTAAAAACGAAAATTCTGAAATCACAGTAAATATTACTCCCGAAGAAACGAAAAAAACAGTCGCTCCCGAAACTACTTCCACAAACGTTTCCTCATTTTCAGATGATTACATAACTTATACCGTACAAAACGGAGATACGGTTTTCGGAATTCTGAATAAATACGATATAACTTTAGATGATTTGCTGAAGCTGAATCCCAATCTTTCACAAGGACTGAAAGCAGGGATGGTTCTGAAAATAAAAAAAGCAGATGCGGTTTATGTGAAAAAATCCGGAGATGCTCTCAATGTGGTTTTGATGCTTCCGTTTGGTTTCGATGTGAAAGATTCCAAATACAGGAATCTTGCTGTAGATTTCCTTTCCGGGGCAAAATTAGCCATCGAAAGAAATGCGAAAAACGGACAGAAACTCGATGTGAAAATCATCGATGCCGGAACCGAAAACACTTTCAAAAAATCTTTATCACAAATCAATATCAACAATACGGATTTGATTATCGGTCCTTTTTTCAAGTCCAATGTTCTGGAAGTTCTGGATTTCGTGAAAGAAAGAAAAATTCCGGTAGTTGCTCCGTTTGCAAACTCCGATGATTTGTTGGTACATTCTAATTTAATTATCATCGAAACCAACG
The DNA here is from genome assembly GCA_964433195.1 of uncultured Kaistella sp. GTDB lineage: Bacteria > Bacteroidota > Bacteroidia > Flavobacteriales > Weeksellaceae > Kaistella. The sequence goes on from CAYSQR010000077.1 coordinate 1,720, forward strand.
AATTCGTTTATGCAGACAGAATCGTGAAAGAAGCGAAAGACGTTTTTTCCGCACAGAAGATATACATCGTTGCAGATTCCGATAAATCCAAAGCAAACTATCTGAAATCGGGTCTTGAAAAAGAGCTGAAAAATCCGAATATCGTTATTGTAAATTCTTCTTCGGATATTCAATTGGATAAAAATATGATGACGGGACAACCTGCTCCTGTTATTGCAATCTTGGCAAACGATTCCAATTCCGCAGGAGATGCTTTTGCTACAAAAATGATTGATCTGGCTAAAGAAACTGAAGGAATAAAATCTTTCAGTATGTATTATTCCCCAAGTTTCGATAAAAAAGCAGATGAACTCGGTACGGCAAGTTTGGTATATTTAATGGACAGGAAAATAGATACTGATGGAAATTTCGAGAAAGAAATTCTGGCGGAATTTAAAAATAAATATTGTAAAATCCCCTCCAAATATTCGGTTATCGGTTTCGATGTGGTAAATGATATGTTGAGCCGCGAAAACAAAAAAGCAGAAATCTTCAAACAGATGAAGAAAACACAAACTCAACTCGCCACAAAATTTGAATTTGAAAAATCCAAAAACGGAGCTTATGTAAACAAAGGATACAGAGTGGTAAGACTTTTATCAAACTAAAAACCAAACACATTTGATGATAGATTAAAAATAAAATTTTGCTGTTATCTGAAAAACAATAATTATGAAAGCACTCGTATTTCCCGGACAAGGATCGCAATTTGTCGGGATGGGAAAAGAACTATACGATTCCCGGAAAGACATCAAAGATATAATGGAATCTGCCAATGAAATTTTGGGTTTCGATATTCTTTCCGTGATGTTCAAAGGAACCGATGAAGACCTAAAAAAAACAGAAGTTACACAACCCGCTATTTTCATTCATTCCGTAGCTGCATTGAAAGCGGTGAACGGAATCGGAGCAGAAATGGTTGCAGGACATTCTCTCGGAGAATTTTCCGCATTGGTTGCAAACGGCGTTCTTACTTTTGAAGACGGATTAAAGCTGGTTTCTTCCCGTGCAAAAGCAATGCAGGAAGCGTGTGATGCAAATCCGAGTTCGATGGCGGCAATTTTGGGACTCGAAGATGAGATGGTAGAAAAAATATGTGAAGAAACTCCCGGAATTGTAGTTCCTGCAAATTATAACTGTCCCGGTCAATTGGTAATTTCCGGCGAAACCGAAGCAGTTCAGCTCGCCTGTGAAAAACTGAAAGAAGCCGGAGCAAAACGTGCATTGCTTCTTCCGGTAAACGGAGCGTTCCATTCTCCTTTGATGCAACCTGCTCAAGAAAAATTAGCCGAAGCAATCAATAAAACCAAATTCTATAAACCGACAATGGAGGTTTACCAAAACATCACGACAACTGCGGTTTCCGATCCCGATGAGATTAAGAAAAACCTTATCGCACAACTTACAGGTCCTGTAAAATGGACGCAGTCTGTACAGAATATGATTAAAAAAGGAGCCGATACTTTTATCGAAGTAGGTCCCGGAAAAACTTTGCAGGGATTAATCAAGAAAATCAACAGCGAAGCATTTGTTTCATCAGCAATCTAAAAAATAATGGGTAAGATTTTTTCGCCGGGAAAATTATTGCTCACTTCAGAATATGTCGTTCTCGACGGAGCTTTAGCTCTTGCTGTTCCTACAAAACTGGGGCAGGAATTTTTTTTTGAAGAAATCGAAGATGGAAACGCTCTCGTTTTTTGGAATGCTTTTCATCAAAACCAACTTTGGTTAAATGCCGAAATCGATTACCGAAACCAAAAAAATTTAAATACGAATTTTCCCGATGCAGCAGAATTTATTCTGAAAGTTTTAATGAAAATTAAGGAGCTTTCCGGAATTAAATTCAAAGGAAATACTTCTTACCGATTAAAAACGAACCTCCAGTTTCCGGCGGATTTCGGTTTGGGAAGCAGCTCTACTTTGATGAATAATCTTGCGGAATGGGCAGAAATTGATGCATTTCATTTAAACGAAATTTGTTTCGGAGGAAGCGGTTATGATATTGCAGTTGCCAAAGAAAAATCGGCAATCCTTTATAAAAACTTACCCGAAAGAAAAATCGAGAAGATAAACTTTAATCCCGATTTTGATAATGAGTTGATTTTCATTCATTTAAACCAAAAGCAAAACAGCAGAGAGGGAATAAATCTTTACCGCTCCAAAGAAAAATCGCCTGTTTTAATTGATGAATTTTCGGAGCTTACCAAAAATATTTTTGAAAGCAAGAATTTGGAAAATTTTTCCGAATTAATGATGATTCACGAAAGAAAACTTTCGGATTTTCTCGGAATCGAAACAATCAAAGAAAAATATTTCAAAAACTGCCCTGTTTTTGTAAAAAGTCTCGGAGCTTGGGGAGGAGATTTTGTGATGAGCAACAAATTTCCGGGTTTTGAGGAGTACTTTTCGGGAAAAGGATTTTCGGTAATTTTCGAGTACGGAGATTTAATTATTTGATTTTCATTAAGATACAACTTATAAATTTTCTTGCAAATTCTGACGAATATCAGTATTTTTAAAACTTCATTAAGACCGATTAATGAGTAAATTTGCGTTTTCAATAAAAATTAAAAATAAAAAGCGATTATGAAAAACACCAAAATCATCCAGCAACTACAGGATTTGGGAATTACAGGAAACAAGGAGGTCATCTATAATCCTTCTTATCAGGAATTGTATAATGCTGAAATATCGGCGGAAAACAAAGGCTTTGAAACAGGAGTTGAAACCAATTCCGGAGCAATTGCAGTGAAAACAGGGATTTTTACGGGACGTTCCCCGAAAGACAGATTCATTGTAAAAGATGATGTTACAAATGATACCATCAATTGGGACGGGAAAGTAAATTTTCCTACAACTCCCGAAGTTTTTACAAGTTGTAAAAACTTGGTTTTGAATCAATTATCAAATTCCGAAAAATTGTATGTTGTAGATGCTTTTTGTGGTACAAATCCGGATACTCGTCTGAAAGTAAGATTCATTATGGAAGTTGCTTGGCAAGCTCATTTCGTGATGAATATGTTTATCCGTCCTTCAAATTATGAATTGGAACATTTCGGCGAACCTGATTTTATCGTGATGAACGGCTCTAAAGTAACCAACCCGAATTGGCAGGAACAAGGACTTAATTCCGAAAACTTTGTAATGTTCAGTCTTACTGAAAAAATACAGATTATTGGCGGAACTTGGTATGGTGGAGAAATGAAAAAAGGGCTGTTTTCCATAATGAATTATTATCTCCCACTGAAAGGAATGGCTTCAATGCACTGTTCCGCAAATGTAGGTGAAGAAGGCGATGTGGCTTTGTTCTTCGGACTTTCCGGAACAGGAAAAACTACGCTTTCCGCAGATCCGAAAAGATATTTAATCGGTGATGACGAACACGGATGGGATGATAACGGCGTTTTCAATTTTGAAGGCGGTTGCTACGCAAAAGTAATTGACTTGTCCGAAGAAAAAGAACCGGATATTTTCAAAGCAATCCGAAGAGATTCTTTATTGGAAAACGTGGTGGTAAACGAAAACGGAGAACCGGATTACAAGGATAATTCCATTACCGAAAATACCAGAGTTTCTTACCCGATTTATCATATCAGCAAAATAGTTCTTCCTTCCAAAGCAGGTCACGCTAAAAAAATAGTGTATCTTTCTGCAGATGCATTTGGAGTTTTACCTCCGGTTTCTGTTTTGAACGACGACCAAGCTCAATATCATTTCCTTTGCGGATATACGTCAAAACTTGCCGGAACCGAAAGAGGAATTACAGAACCGCAACCATCGTTTTCTCCTGCATTTGGTGAAGCGTTCCTTACTTTGCATCCTACAATGTATTCCAAAACATTAATCGGAAAAATGAAAGAGCACGGTGCAAAAGCATATTTGGTAAATACCGGTTGGAACGGAACAGGAAAAAGAATTTCTCTGAAAGATACACGTGCGATTATCGATGCCATTATCGACGGTTCTATAGAAAAAGCGGAAAAAAGAATTGTTCCTATTATGAATCTGGAAATTCCTGTTTCGTTACCGAATGTTTCTGAAGGAATCCTCGATCCTCGAGCAACATACACAAACGAATCCGAATGGGAAGCAAAAGCAAGAGATTTGGGAGCGAGATACATCAAGAATTTCGAACAATACTGCGATACGGAAGAAGGAAAAAGATTGGTTGCAGCAGGACCTCAGTTATAAATTTTACAATTTTTTTATAATTTAAAATTCCTTCAGTTTTTGCTGAAGGAATTTTGTTTAATAAATAACAAGAGTTCGTTTAAGGAATATTGTCTAGTTTCTCTTGTTGATTTTTCTGATACCGCAGATTTTTACAATTTTGAATGGAATTATGATTTTACCATAACAAACAACAAAAATTCCCAATCGAAAAGATTGGGAATTTTAATTTATAAAACGCAGTAAAATTATGCGTTTGGTTCAATAGATACGAAAGATCTGTCGTTTTGTTTCTTTCTAAAAACTACTTTTCCGTTAACCAATGCGTGCAGAGTGTGGTCTTTACCCATTCCCACGTTTTCACCTGGGTGGTGTTGCGTACCTCTTTGTCTCACGATGATGTTTCCGGCAATTGCTTCCTGTCCTCCGAAAATCTTCACACCCAATCTTTTGGAATGAGATTCTCTACCGTTTTTGGAGCTACCAACTCCTTTCTTGTGTGCCATTTTACTTTGGAATTATTTTTTTGGAGTTAATTTTTCGATATTTTCTTTGATATAGGCATCGAAATCTTCAGTTGCTAAAACTCTTTTTTCAAGTTTTTCCTTCAATTCTTTACCCAATTCTACTAATACTTTTCTGTTGTCGATTGATTCAGAAAGTCCGTTCTTTTTCAAGAGGTAGTTCAATTCGTGATCTTCACTGAAGTTTACTGTTGCCGCATCACGGTTTGTAGCAGAAGTTTTAGATTCAGCTTTTGGAGCCTTCTCTGTTTTTGGTTCTGCTTTCTCAGTTTTTACTTCAGTAGATTCGGTTTTTGCAGTTTCTTTTTTCGCAGATTTCTTCGCACCGTCAAATCCGGTGATTCCCGTGATTTGAATTTGGGTTAAAGATTGTCTGTGACCGTTTTTCTTTTCGTAACCTTTTCTTCTTTTTTTCTTGAAAATGATTACTTTATCCGCTTTTACGTGGTCTAAGATTTCAGCATCTACAGTGATACCGTTTACAGCCGGGGCGCCAATTGTTGTAGTACCGTTCACGGTAAGAAGAACTTTGTCGAAAGAAACTTTCGCTCCTTTATCTCCTTTCAAACGGTTTACAAACAACTTCTGGTCTTGCTCAACTTTGTATTGAAGCCCTGCTATTTCTACAATTGCAAACATTGTTTATAAATTTTATTTAATTAATTCGAGGTGCAAAAGTAAGAAATATTTTTGAGTTATCCACAATAAGGAATTGATTTTAGATAAATTTTTAAAAATCAGCAAAAATATTTGGTTAGTATAAAAATAAAAATTTATCTTTGTCGCCTTTCATTTTTACTTTTTATTAGATTTATTTCAAAACTGTAGTACTCATCGGGTATTACAGTTTTTCTTTTTTGGGTGGTTTTGAACGCAGAAAAATCAAACCGCCCAAAATTATAATTCCTCCTATAAGCTGCATTACCGTCAGTTTTTCATTATCCAAAACTCCCCAGATTATTGCAACAATCGGCATCAGTAAAGTTACCGTAGAAGCGAACAGCGGTGTGGAAATATTCAATAGTCTGTAATTCAGCATCATTGCTAAACCCGTTCCGAATACGGAAAGCAAACTCACAAAACCAAGTCCAATGAAGAGATTATTATTTAAACTTAAACCATTGAAAAACCCTGCAAAGACAAGAGAAATTATTGATGGCAATATCAAGACAAATGAAAAAACAAATCCTGAAAGAATTTTCGCAGGAATACCATTTAATTTCGATTTTACAGTTGTCGTACTCACTGCATAAAGAAGAGTTGCCAAAAGCAATAATATAATAGGAACCAACTTCAGTTCGCCACTTTCTCCTCCGGAAACTGCAAGAATACACGCTCCGGAAAAACTTATAACAACACCAATCAACTGGTGTTTCGAGGTTTTAAACTTCCATAAAAGAGAACCGACAATAATAACGAAAATAGGCATCATCGAATTGATGATTCCTGCAATACTGCTGCTGATCTCGGTTTCTGCAATCGGGAAAAGAAACATTGGGATAAAATTTCCTGTCAATGCTGCTAAAACCAGCCATTTTAAATGTTTTTTCGGGAATTTTTTAATGTTCATAATTGCTATCGGAAGCAGAATAATCCCGGCAATCAAAACACGCAAAGCTCCGACTTCATAAGGATTGAAGTGTTCCAGCGATTTTTTAATTAAAATAAATGAAGAACCCCAAATTATTGAAAGCACTATCAGCAAAACCCACCGTTCTTTTTCGGGATTCATATTTTTTGTTTTTTTAGAATTTCTAAATATTCATTCTTGGAAATCATTCTTGCTCCCAAACTTTTCAAATGTTCGGAATGAATTTGACAATCAACAAGTTCCAAATTTTCTTTTTGATTTAAAATAAAATTGATGAATCCCGCTTTTGAAGCATTGCTCACTTTGGAAAACATACTTTCTCCGCAGAAAACTTTCCCGATTTGAACGCCATAAAAACCACCGACAAGTTCATTATGCTGCCAAATTTCAAAACTTTTTGTGATTCCTTTTTGGTGGAGTTTTACAAAAGATTCAATAAGTTCATTGGAAATCCACGTTCCGTCCTGATTTTTTCTAAATGTGGTTTTGCATTCTTCCATTACTTTCCGGAAACATTTGTTTTCGGTAAAGGTAAAATTTTCGTCTCTCAAAATTTTCTTCATTGATTTTGAAATTTTCAGTTCATCCGGATACAGCACAAATCTCGGATCAGGACACCACCAAAGGATTTCTTCTTCCTCATTAAACCAAGGGAAAAGTCCCAATTGATAAGCAAATAAAATTCTTTCAGGAGATAAATCTCCACCGATTGCCATTAATCCCGATTCGGAATCCAAAATCTGCGGATTGGGAAAGGAAATTTCGTTTGGATTTAGAAGAATCATCAGTTTAAAATGAAATCCTGCTTTTTCAGCAGGATTTGTATTTTCAAATTCAAGAAAAATTAGAATGGCAAGTCATCGTCTTCTTCTGCAAAAACGTCAGTTTTTTCGGCAGCAGGTTTTGTTTCTGCGGGTGTTGCTTCAATCGGTTCGTTGGAGTTACTTGAAGAATCTGATTTTTCAATTCTCCAGCCAATGATAGAGTTGAAATATTTCACTTCTCCTTGTGGAGAAGTCCATTCTCTTCCTCGGAGATTGATGTGGACTTTTACTTTTTCTCCTTCGCTTAAATTATTAAGAAGTTCTCCTTTTTCCTGCAAAAATTCAATATTGATAGGTTGCGGATATTGCTCTTCAGTTAAAAGCACCATTTCTCTTTTCTGAAACCCGCTTGCAAACGTTTGAATATCAGTAATTTTTTTTATTGTTCCTTGTAATTCCATAATTGATAAATTAAAGTGGTAAAAGTAATAAATAAAGCAGAGAAAAAGAAAACTAAAATTTGAAAATTTGAAAAAAAATAAAAATCGCCGAAATTTCTTGGTTTAAAAAGGAAAAAGTTTTTATATTTGCACTCTCCAAAAAGAGAAGAAGTTTTTTGCGGATGTGGTGTAATTGGTAGCCACGCCAGACTTAGGATCTGGTGCCGTGA
>CAYSQR010000078.1:0-9427 GCA_964433195.1 uncultured Kaistella sp.
ATCGATTCCAATTATTTTACTCATATTTTTATTTTTTATATTTAAAATTAATTTTTACAAACTGGTTTTCTCCAATTTTATACCAAGCAAAAAACTATGACAAATTGACAGCGTAAAATTTTTATCAAACCTATTTTTGGCATTTTTATCTTCCGTATTATCCTAAAAAAAATGCTGAAAAAATATTTTCAGCATTTTCTAAAACCATTAAATTTTTCTTCATTTTTTCAGAGTAAGGATATACTCCACCATTTTTTTTGCATTTTCTTTGCTCATCCCGGAATGTGGTGTCATCGGGATTTCTCCCCAAACTCCTTGTCCTCCGCTGATGATTTTATCTGCAAGATGCTCAATATCTGCATCGGTATATTTATCGGCAACTTCCTGATAAGAAGGTCCTACGAGTTTCGAGTCCGTTTTGTGGCACGTCAAGCAATCTGCTCCTTCTATTAAAACCAGTCCTTCGTGTTTTGCCGCTGTAGCAGAATCTACTACTTTTGTGGTAACCTCTTCCAGCATCACATTACTTTCCTTATCAGAATCCATTTCCTTTTTACCGCAAGATACTACTGCCAACAAAGTGCAAATCATCAAATATTTATTCATTTATCTAAAATTTAAAATTATCGGTTCGTAGAAATGTTTAAATTTCATTTAAACAATTTCTTATATTTCTTTTTACAAATCTACAAGATAAATATCATATCAAACCTATGACTGTAGTCATATTACCATAAAACAAAAGAGCGGTAATTTTGAATACATAAATAATTAAAATATGAAAACTTTAAAAACAATTGCATTGGCAATAATTGCTTTCTCACTATTTTCCTGCGGAGGCGACAAAAAAACAGATTCAATCCCAACCGCTTCTTCTGAAAATTCCGAAGCTTCTGCCGAAAACTCATCAGGAAGTAATGCTTATGACCCGAAAAGAGGTCTTGGTAAACACGAAAATGTAGATGTGAGTAAATTCGATCCTGCTTTAGCAGCTACAGGAAAAAAAGTGGCAGAAGTGAAATGTACATCCTGTCATAAACCTACCGAAGAAAAATTAGTAGGTCCCGGTTGGAAAGGAGTAACCACACGACAAACTCCTGAATGGATTATGAATTTTATCAGTAATCCCGATCCAATGATTGATGTGGATCCCGAACTGCAAAAACAACTTGAACTGTGTTTGGTAAGAATGCCAAATCAGGGATTGAGCGACAACGAAGCCCGTGAAATTCTCGAATATATGCGAGAAATCGACGGTGCTAAATAAATTTAAAATCTAAAAAAATCATTTAATAAAACATCAATGAAAAGTCTAAAATTATTTGGATTATCTGCCATTGCCGCAATTACAGTAATGACGGGCTGTAAACCGAAAGGTACGGAAAACGCCGTAAGCGGAGATGCTGCCGAAAAAGTGTACGTTGCACCGGGAAAATACGATGAGTTTTACAACTTCGTAAGCGGCGGTTTCAACGGACAGGTAAATGTTTACGGTTTACCAAGCGGAAGATTGCTGAAAGTGCTTCCCGTTTTTTCCCAAAATCCTGAAAACGGTTACGGATACAGCGAAGAAACAAAACCAATGCTCGAAACTTCTCACGGCTTTATTCCGTGGGACGATCAACACCACCTTTCACTTTCCCAAACAAAAGGAGAAGTGGACGGAAGATGGCTTTTTGCAAATGCAAACAACACACCCCGTGTTGCAAGAATCGATCTTAAAACATTTAAAACGGTTGAAATCCTTGAACTACCAAATTCTGCGGGAAATCACTCCTCTCCTTTCCTTACGGAAAATACGGAATATGTGGTTGCAGGAACTCGTTTTGCTGTTCCTATGGACGATGTGAACGGAGATGTTCCGATTGATTCTTTCAAAGAAAACTTCAAAGGAGTGCTTTCTTTCATCGGAATCAATCAGGAAAACGGAGATATGGATTTATCTTTTCAATTGGAAGCTCCCGGAATTAATTTCGACCTTTCTCACGCCGGTAAAGGAAAATCTCACGGTTGGTTTTTCTTCTCTTGCTACAATTCCGAAAAAGCAAATACACTTCTTGAAGTAAATGCGTCGCAAAACGACAAAGACTTCATTATGGCGGTAAACTGGAAAAAAGCCGAAGAATTGGTAAAAGCAGGAAAAGGAAGAAAAGTAATGACGGATTATGCCCACAACAAATTTGACGAAAGTACCCATACTGCAACTTCTACGATGAAAAAAGAAGTTACCGTACTTTCCGGTGACGATTTGAAAGAGGTGATGTATCTTATTCCTTGTCCGAAATCTCCTCACGGTTGCGATGTTGACCCAACCGGAGAATATATCATTGGTTCCGGTAAACTGGCTGCTTTAATCCCTGTTTTCAGTTTTGATAAAATCCAAAAAGCAATTGCCGAAAAACAATTCTCCGGAGAATATGACGGAATTCCGGTCATTAAATATGAAGCTGCATTGTACGGCGAAGTTCAGAAACCGGGATTAGGACCTCTTCATACCGAGTTTGACGGAAAAGGAAATGCCTATACTTCAATGTTTGTTTCTTCGGAAGTCGTGAAATGGAACATCAAAGATCTGAAAGTTCTCGATAGACAACCAACTTTCTATTCCGTAGGACACTTGATGATTCCCGGCGGAGATTCTGCGAAACCTTTCGGAAAATATTTGGTAGCATACAACAAAATTACTAAAGACCGATATTTACCAACCGGTCCGGAATTGGCACAATCTGCACAATTATTCGACATAAGCGGAGAAAAAATGAAACTGTTGCTGGATTTCCCAACATTCGGTGAACCGCATTATGCTCAAGCTCTTCCTGGTGAAATGATTTCTAAAAATCAGGTGAAATTCTTCAAAATCGGAGAAAATAATCATCCTTATGCAACCAAAGGAGAAGCGGAAAGCAAAGTGGTAAGACAAGGAAACAAAGTTCACGTTTATATGACTTCCATCCGTTCCCACTTCGCTCCGGATAATATTGAAGGAGTACGAGTTGGAGATGAAGTTTATTTCCACGTCACGAATCTTGAGCAGGATTGGGATGTTCCGCACGGTTTTGCCATCAAAGGAGCTCAGAATGCAGAATTGCTGATTATGCCGGGTGAAACCTGCACCCTGAAATGGGTTCCGAGAAAAGCCGGAATGTATCCGATGTATTGCACCGACTTCTGTTCTGCACTACACCAAGAAATGCAGGGATATGTGAGAGTTTCTCCTGCAGGAAGCAGTACTCCTCTTCTTTATTCCTTAAATAATAAAAAGGATAATGCAAAAAGTCCCGTAAAAGAAGGGGAAACTAAATAAATTCAGAAATTAAAGGGCAGAAATTTCTGCCCTTTTTAATTTTAGAAATCTAAAATTAAACATTAAGAAGTTAAGAATACTTAAAGTTCTTAATTAAAATTGATTCATCAATTTTCTAAATATAAATAATTGAAATACAGAATTATAAAATAAAAAAAACTTAATACCTTAATGTTTAAAAAATAAACAAGTTTATTTTAATTAAGATATTTAAGTCAAAAGCATCTTAAAAAAAATGAAAAATTCTTCATTAAAAAAGATTTCGAGAATTCTTTTAATTGTTTCCGGAATTGCACTGGTCATTTCTATCTTCGTTCCGATTTGGGCGATTTATTTACAAGCTCCGCAATATCCTGAAGGTTTGGGAATGTTTCTCCACGCCGATAAAATTACCGGTGATTATGAAATCATCAACGGATTGAACCACTATATCGGGATGAAAACCATTCATCAGGAAGATTTTTGGGAATTCAAAGTTCTTCCTTATGCATTGGGATCTTTCGCATTGCTTTGTCTGATTACCGCATTTCTGAACAAAAAAATCTGGCTTTATCTCACCGCTTTATTATTCCTGATTTTCGGTGTTGCATTTATGGTAGATTTTTGGCTTTGGGAATACGATTACGGTCATAATCTTGATCCGAATGCAGCCATCGTAGTTCCGGGAATGAGTTATCAACCGCCATTATTGGGCTTTAAGCAATTATTAAATTTCGGGGCGTATTCTTATCCCGACATCGGCGGATTCATAATGTTCGGTGTTGCTTTAATTTTGATTATCTTAGCGTTTATTGAATTTAGGAAAACGAACTTATGAAAGTTTTAGGAATATTTATGATTCTCCCTTGTTTTTTATTTTCTCAAAATAAGAAAGATTGGTTTTTAGGAGCAGAAATTGGTAATAATACCATCATTTCATTATACAATAAAAACTCTTTTCAAGGCGGTGTATTGGCAGAATATTATTTTGCAAAGCAATGGAGCTTAATGGGCAGAATTAAATATTTCAAGACAGGAACAACCAACAATGCGGAAACAGGATATTTTGATGGAGCTGTAATATCTCTGCCAATAGATTTGAAATGGGAATATCATATCATTAGGAATTTTAAAGGTAATCTGTATATGGGATTTGCTTTGAACCAGGAAGTTAAAAGTAATTATTACTATCCGCTTGGTGAAAATACAGATTACTCCAAGTTTTTCGGGAATTTCAATGCAGGTATCGGATTCAGCTATTTTATAAAAAATAAAACAGCGGTCTTTATAAATTATGAAACTTATTTGTTTGGAAATACTCGGGATAGTAAAAGCAGTCTTTTTCCTATCATCCCAAACTCAACAAATAATAACATATTCAATATTGGAATTAAATATAACTTTAAAAATTAAAATATGAAATTCACAAAAACCATTATCATTATTGCTTCGGTAATTGCAATGATGTCCTGCCAAAAATCCGGACCAAAGGAAATCCTCATTGGAAAAGACCAGTGTGACAATTGCAAAATGACGATTACCGAACTGAAATATGCAACCGAACTCATCACCGAAAAAGGAAGAGCATACAAATTCGATGATTTGAGTTGTATGACGATGTACGAAAATTCCAATCCGGATAAAGCAAAAAATGCAACGACCTACGTTATTGATTTTCCTTCGGGAAAATTTCTGGAAACCGAAAAAGCCACATTCATTAAAGGAGGAAGCATAAAATCTCCGATGGGAGGAAATACACAAGCTTATCAAAACAAAACGGCGGCAGAAAAAGCGGCGGCAAATTTGGGAGCAAATTTGGGAGCAAGTTTAAACAAATAAATAAAAAATGTTCCGATTATTGTTTTTGCTTTTCCCCGTTTTTATATTTTCAAAAGTTCTGAAAGTAGGAAAAAATGAGCAATTTAAAACAATCAGCAAAGCGGTATCCGCTTCCAAAAACGGCGACAGTATTTTGGTGGAAAGCGGCATTTATAAAGAAGGAAATATTAATATTGATAAATCTTTAACCCTCATCGGAATCGGAAGACCCGTTTTGGACGGAGAAATGAAATACGAAATCCTCTCTTTTCGTGCAAACCGCATTGTTCTGAAAGGATTTAAAATCATCAATTCCGGGGAAGACGAAATTAAAAACATTGGTGCGATACGGCTTTACAACAGCCATTTTTCGATTATTGAAAATAATATTTTCGAGAACAATTATTTTGGGATTTATATTCAGAGAGGTTTCAGGTGTTTGATTCAGAATAATAAAATTACTTCAAACCGCTCCACTTCCGAAGAGAGAACCGGTGACGGAATTCACGCGTGGGTAAGCGAAGAAATCTGGATTAAGAACAATTATATCGAAGGTCATAAAGACGGAATTTACCTCGAAAAAGTTGTGAAATCCTACGTTTTCCGAAACTATTCCAAGAAAAATTTAAGATACGGACTGCATTTTATGTTTTCTAATGACAATGTGTATGTGAACAATACTTTCGATAACAACAATGCAGGAGTTGCCGTGATGTACAGCAATAACGTGGGAATGGTCGGGAACAATTTTATCAACAACTGGGGCGATTCCAATTACGGTTTGCTCTTGAAAGACATTTCGTTCAGCAAGATTAAAAATAACAGATTCCAAAATAACACGACCGCAATTTTCCTCGATGGTGCTACGAAAATAGATTTCTTTAAAAATAATTTTGAAAACAACGGATGGGGAATGAAAATCAACGCAAATTGTATGGAAAATAAAATCATCAGCAATAATTTCATTAATAATACTTTCGATGTGAGTACAAACGGAACAATGGTGATGAATGTTTTCAAAAAAAATTACTGGGACAAATATGAAGGTTATGATTTGAACAAAGATAAAATCGGCGACATTCCGTTTCATCCGCTGAGTTTGTATTCGGTTTTGGCGGAGAAGAATCCTTCTGTAATGCTTTTGTTCAAAACCTTTATCGTAGATTTATTGGACAAAACCGAAAAAATAATTCCCAGTTTAACACCCGAAAATTTCGTTGATGAAGAACCGATGATGAAAAAGATATGATAAAAATAAAAAACCTCACCAAAAAATTCAACAAGTTCACAGCATTAGATGAGCTGAATCTGTCATTTACAGATGGAAAATCCATCGCGTTAATCGGTCCGAACGGTTGCGGAAAAACCACTTTGATTAAATGTATTTTAGGATTAAATGTGATTGAGGACGGCGAAATTTTGGTAAATGATAAAAATGTAAAAGACGATTATCTTTATCGCAAAGAGATAGGTTATATGCCGCAAATCGGGAAATATCCTGAAAATATGACGATTGAGCAGACCATCAAAATGATTAAAGACACCCGGAAAATTTCGGAAACACATTTGGATACCGAACTTCTGGAAGATTTCGAATTAGAAAAAATCTATGATAAAAAAATGGGAAATCTTTCCGGAGGAACTACGCAAAAAGTGAGTGCGGTTTTAGCGTTTATGTTCGACCCGAAAATCATCATCCTCGATGAACCTACTGCAGGACTCGATCCTCTCGCTTCGGAAATCCTGAAAAACAAAATCATTAAAGAAAAAAACAAAGGAAAGCTCATCATCATCACTTCTCATTTACTGAGCGAGTTAGATGACATTGTGAGCGAAATCGTTTTTATGAACGAAGGAAAAATCATTGTACAGCAATCCGTAGAAGATTTAATGAAAGACACGAAAACCGAAAAAATCTCGGAATCTATTGTAAGTATTTTAAAAGAAATGAAAAAATGAATAAGATTGCACGTTTCATCTTTTTTGATATTTTGAAGAACAAAATCGTGATTTTCTACACCGTTTTGCTGTTCGTTATTTCGTGGTCGGTTCTCGGTTTGGAAAGCAACAATACAAAAGCTACACTGAGTTTGCTGAATGTGGTTTTACTCGTAGTTCCTTTGGTAAGTATTATATTTTCAACGATTTATGTTTACAACAGCAATCAGTTTATCGAGCTGCTTTTGAGCCAACCCGTTCCGAGAACGAAAGTCTGGTTCAATATATTTCTGGGACTTTCCACTGCTTTGGTTTTGGCGTTTCTCATCGGTTGCGGAATTCCGGTTTTGCTTTACTCATCAATTGTTACAGGGTTTTCTCTCCTCATCATCGGGATTTTATTGTCTGTAATTTTCACTTCATTTGCGATGTTGTCGGCAATTTCCAGTCGGGACAAAGCGAAAGGAATTGGGATTTCGATTTTTATCTGGCTGTTTTTCAGCATTATTTACGACGGGATTCTTTTGGTTCTGATGTTTCAGTTTGCAGATTATCCGATTGAGGGAATTATGGCAACTTTGGCAGGACTCAATCCGATTGGCTTATCCAGAATTTTCGTATTGCTGCAACTGAATATTTCGGCGATGTTGGGATATTCCGGAGCGATATTCAAACAGGTTTTCGGTTCCGGAGGAGGAATGGGAATTTCGATGACGGTTCTTTTGATTTGGGCAGTTCTTCCTTTCGTTTTGTCTTTAATTAAATTTAATAAAAAGGATTTGTAAGCATAAAAAACTCCGAAACTAATAGTTTCAGAGCGTGTTATTTAATATACTTAATTATTTTTCAAGAAAAATAACGTTTAATTCTTTTATTTTTTTAAAATCCGCATCAGAAGTAATCAAAGGAAGATTCTAAACAATAGCAGTTGCAGCAATAATTGTATCAGGAATTTTAATTTTATATTTCTGTTTCAGATGAATACACAATTCCTTTATCTGTTGATTCATTTCGAGGATAACGCATTCTTCCAAAATATTTTTAAAGTCTTTTTTCTGAATCGTATTGATACTGAAAACTCCCAAAAGTTCGATTTCGGTAATATACGAAACCGCAAAAGAATAATCCAAAAACGGCTCTGCAAGAGAATTTCCTTCGTAGGTATGAATTAAAAAATTGGTATCTGCCAGAAAATCAATCCCATTCATTTCTTACTTTTTTTTGAAATGCAACTGCATCTGTTTTTGTTTTTGTTTTGGAAATACCAAAATATTTTTTGATTCCGTTTTTCTTTTTTCTACTCATCTTTTCTATAGAATTTTTTATTTCTTCCCGAGTAGAATTTTGTTTTATCACAATCGTCATTTTTTCTGATTTTAAGATTTTCAAATATACAAAAATCATTTTGGCTTATATTTCTTTTTCGGCAAAATTTGTCTGAAAACAGAATTCATCAATACTCATTTTAAAACCCTGATAAATATCACATTATCAAAACCTTAAATATGATTTCGGTCATAACAGCGAATCTGCTTTTCGTTCTATCTTTATAAAAAATCAGAACAAAATGAAAAAGTCGATTATTATTTTAGGTGCAATAGGTTTTGCTCTCGTTTCGTGCAAGAAAAATGAATCAATAACCAGCGTAAATCCCGAAAACACTACCGAAGTAATTTCTCACGGACAAGAAGGAGTTCAGGATGAAGATTCTCATCCGAACATCGTACAATTAGCGGTAGGAAATCCCGATTTATCCACTTTGGTTACTGCGGTGCAAACGGCGGGTTTAGCAACTTCGCTCAGCAACGCAGGTCCTTTCACAGTGTTCGCTCCACTGAATTCCGCTTTCGATAAACTTCCTAAAGGAACGGTTGAAGGATTACTGAAACCCGATAAATCCGCCGAATTATCCGACATTCTGGGATATCATACTTATGTCGGTGTGATTAAAGAAGACCAGTTTAGCGACGGACAAACTTTGGGAATGGTTTCAGGAGAAAACATCAAAATTACAATCGTTGACGGAAAACCGCTCATCAACGGAAAAGCAAAAATCGTAGCAACTGTTCCTGCTTCCAACGGAATTGTGTATGCGATTGACGAAGTTCTGCTTCCGCAATAAGAAATACCATAGTTTATTAAATTTAATGTTGAGACGGCTTTCAGAATTTTTTTTTGGAAGCTGTTTTTTGTTGATATATTTAACCACAAAAGACACAAAAGAAATGATTGAAATTAGAGTGTATCAAAAGATAAAAAAGGAAATACCTAAAAAAACATAAAACTTTTGTGACTTTTGTGGTTTTGAATTTCAGCATTATTTATTTCACATAAAACTTTTATGGTTTTAAAAATTAAATTTCACCTCTTTTTCATATTGATAAAAAC
>CAYSQR010000079.1:0-6900 GCA_964433195.1 uncultured Kaistella sp.
TGAGTTGACCAAGACATTTCAGAAACGTGGATTAGTCCTTCAACACCCGGTGCAACTTCTACAAATGCTCCGTAATCTGCAAGAACCACTACTTTTCCTTTTAGTCTGTCTCCTACTTTCAAATCTGCAGAAAGTGCATCCCACGGATGAGCTTCCAATTGTTTCATTCCTAATTGGATTCTTGTTTTCTCGTCATCGAAATCAAGGATTACCACTTTTACAGTTTGTCCGTCTTCTAAGATTTCTGACGGATGATTTACTCTGCTCCAAGAAAGATCGGTAATGTGGATTAATCCATCTACACCGCCTAAATCTACAAATACTCCGTAAGAAGTAATATTTTTTACAGTTCCTTCCAGAACCTGTCCTTTTTCTAACTGACCGATAATTTCTTTTTTCTGACCTTCAAGATCTGCTTCGATAAGTGCTTTATGAGAAACAACCACGTTTTTGAATTCCGGATTGATTTTCACTACTTTGAATTCCATTGTTTTACCTACATACTGATCGTAGTCTTTAATTGGTTTCACATCGATTTGCGATCCCGGTAAGAATGCTTCAATTCCGTGTACATCTACAATCATACCTCCTTTGGTTCTGGATTTTACAAAACCGTTTACGATTTCTCCGGTTTCGTGGAGTTCGTTTACTCTATCCCACGCTTTCAGCGTTCTTGCTTTTTTGTGAGATAGTTGCAGCTGACCTGATTTATCTTCTCTTCTGTCCACCATTACTTCTACCTCATCACCTACTTGTAGTCCTTGGTTATAACGGAATTCATTAAGAGAAATCACCCCTTCGGATTTGAAGTTGATGTCAACAATCGCTTCTTTGTCGGTAAGTCTTACTACTTTTCCTACAAGAACATCATTGTCTCTAAGATTATTAAGAGAACCGTTGTAGATTTCTTCTAAATCGCTTTTCTCTTTTCTTGCATCAGCATCAAGACCGGATTCGAAAGAATCCCAGTCAAATTGTTCAGGTGCTACGTTTTGGTTCAACAGAACCTCTTCTTTTGTTGTCGTTTCAGACATAATAAAAATAATTTGTATTCCTTCTTTTTCAAAATTTGGCTGAATGTAGTTTTTGAAAAATACGGAAGATGTTAATTGTTAATATTTTAACTTCGCCAAATGCTTCCACAAAAAGTGGTGCAAAAGTACAAAATTTTATTATTTCTGCAATGCTTTTTTTTCTTTAAAAATATTGAATCCAAATATCGTTTCCACAAAATTCATTATCTTCATCACCAAAAATTAAAAATATGAAGAATTACGGTAAAGCATTTATACTTTCCACGGTTTTCGCAATCGGATTAAACGCACAGAATAAAGACCAAATGGTAAATTCCATTATGGATGAAACTTATAAAAATTCCCAACTCGAACAACTTGCTTATGAATTACTGGACGGTATTGGTCCAAGATTGGTAGGAAGTCCGAAAATGCAGCAATCGCACGATTGGGCAGTGAACAAATTCAAAAGCTGGGGAATTGATGCAAAAAACGAACAATGGGGAGAATGGAAATCCTGGGAAAGAGGAACTTCTACTATAGAAATGATTTACCCTTATTCAAAATCCATTGAAGGAATGCAACTCGCTTTCAGTCCTGCAACTTCTCCGGGTGGAATTTCCGCAGAAGTGATTATGCTGCCTTTGTTCAAGAATAAAGAAGAATTTAACAATTGGCTTCCTAAAGCTAAAGGTAAACTGGTAATGGTTTCTCGATATCAATCTTCAGGAAGACCGGAATACAACTGGAAAGAATTTGCCACTCCCGAATCTTTCGAGAAAATGAAAAAGGAATCCGAAGCTGCTTCCAAAGAATGGAAAAATTCCATAAAAGCAACGGGAGAAACTGCCAGAACATTAAACTCCAAATTAGAAACAGCGGGAGCTGCAGGAATTATTTCTTCTTACTGGTCGAAAGGTTTTGGTGTAAATAAAATTTTCTCCGCTGGAACTAAAAAAATTCCGGTGATGGATGTTTCGCTGGAAGATTACGGACAGCTTTATAGAATGCTACAAAACAAAACCGTTCCGAAACTGAAAATCGTTGCCAACTCCAAAGACAGAGGAACAGCTCCTACTTTTAATACCATCGCAGAAATTAAAGGTTCTGAAAAACCCGATGAATATATTATCCTTTCAGCACATCTCGATTCTTGGGACGGAGCAACCGGAGCAACCGACAACGGAACCGGAACTATTACGATGATGGAAGCTGCAAGAATTTTGAAAAAACTTTACCCAAATCCGAAAAGAACAATTGTAGTAGGACTTTGGGGAAGTGAAGAGCAAGGATTAAACGGTTCACGAGGTTATGTTTCTGCTCATAAAGACAAAATGAAAAATATTCAGGTGGTTTTTAATCAGGATAATGGAACCGGACGTATTGCAAATATCAGTGGACAAGGATTTTTACATTCCTACGATTATCTCGGAAGATGGCTGAATGCAGTACCGAAAGAATTAACCAAAGACATTAAAACCACTTTTCCGGGAACTCCGGGAGGAGGAGGTTCTGATCACGCTTCTTTTGTTGCAGCGGGAGTTCCGGCGTTTATGCTCGGTTCGCTGAATTGGTCGTATGGAAATTACACGTGGCACACCAATCGAGATACTTACGACAAAATAGTTTTTGATGATGTGAAAAGTAATGTCGCTTTAATCGCCATTCTTACTTATATGGCAAGTGAAGATTTGGAAAAAGCTTCGGCTGAAAAAATAAAAATGCCGATAAATTCCGATACGGGAGAACCAATGAAATGGCCGGAAATAAAAGAACCAACGAGAAAAGGAGGATTGGATTAGATATCTTTTTTATTGAATAAGGAATAAGACCATCAAATATACTTTTTTCTCATAAATTCTTTCTATAACAAAATCCTTTCTGTTCTATAATATGGTGTTCGAATTTTCGAATGAACTGATAGAGAATCACTTGTATTATTTTACCTTGTTTAACTACCTTCTTTTCAGATTATTAATTCACTCCCATAAATCACTCTTTTTTACTCTGGTTAATAGAGGGAGTCGCACTGCTCCGAAGTCGGGAGACTTCGAAGAGCGGATATCTCGTAACCTACTCTTTACTATATTTTTCTAATTCAATAAAATAAATATTTGTTTTCAGCTTTTCTGGGACTTTTTTTATTAGCTCTTTTATTTCAACTTTAGTATAAAAATTTTTAAGAAAATTAAGTCTTTTTAAACCACTTTGAGTATTAATAAATTCTTCAGCTAATTTTTTATTTTTGTCTACCATGTAAACTTTCGCTATACTATCTAATGATTTTCCCATTAATTCATCAGAAAGTTTATAAGCATTTTTTTTTATAAAATTCTGATTTTCATTCTTATACTCTTGAATTAATTTATCATTTTTAATTTTAAATTTTTCATCTGTTTGGTTATTACTATTGCATGAAATAAGTAAAAAGTAGGATATTGTTAAAATTTTCATTGGTAATTGAATTTAAATGAAAAAGTATTGATATAATCACAACATTGTGGTTAAATAATTACACACAGATATAAATGCTTTTTCGGGTTGTAAATTTTATATATATAACCGCTCAATAATCGGGAGTCACATAATTATATGGTGACCATCTTCTCGAAACTTCCGCCAGCGAATCTACCACACCCCATCTTCCAATATCCGGCTGCATTCTTGCTCCAAAATCATACATTCCTCAAATCTTCTAAAAGTTCTTTTTGAGAATAAAAGAATTTACTTGCCTCTAATGTTTCAAAATAATAATCA
Source organism: uncultured Kaistella sp. (assembly GCA_964433195.1). Lineage (GTDB taxonomy): Bacteria > Bacteroidota > Bacteroidia > Flavobacteriales > Weeksellaceae > Kaistella. The sequence continues at coordinate 3,771 of CAYSQR010000079.1, forward strand.
TTTTTTTCAAAATCATAATCAATCATTATATAAGACCAATTTGCATATTTTTTTGCTAATGATTTTGTAATCTTATATGATCTAAAATAAATTCCTTCATCTCCTTCAAAAGGTTTAATATTATAAAAAGCAAATGAATTATAATTAAATTCTTCATTTAAAATTCGGTATTTTAACTCTTTTGTTTTCTTGTCATATACAGAAATAATCCGAACATATTTTTTATCTTCAACATCCATATTATTTATCATTTTTTCAATATTCTTTAAACAATCTATTTCATCAAGATATTTTTTGTAATCTTCATAATTTTTAAAACATAAGGATTTACTTAAAGGATTATAATAGCCTTTATTACCATCTAAAATTTGAAATAATCCAAATTCTTGAAGCCATACAAACCTGTTTCCTAAATATTCAAACGTCGGTCTATTATTAATTGGCATTAATTGTTGAGATAATTCGTAAGCAACCCCTTTCTGTGGAAGAATAGTTTTATTAGAGATAAAATCTTTAACAAAAAATCCCTGTACATTTCCTTCTTCAATTTCTATTTTATGATTCTTAAAAAAATCAAGGTTAGGATTTATTTTAATTATTTTATTTACTTCCTGTTTAGATAGAGTATCATTTTTAGTATAAATGTAATCATCTTCCGGTATCACCCATTTTATTACCTCTAAAAACTCCTGTATTTGAGACCTTTCCAGTATCAATTGAAAACAACTGAAATAGCCTTCGTTCGTTTTTTTATTAATATTAAAAATCATATCTATAATGTTTCCGGTTCATATTTTACCCACTACACAAAGTCTCCTAACTTTGTGCTTTTTTTACTCATCATAATTATTATATTTCCTCGTGGTATGATTTAAAAATTTACCGTTTCTGCTCATAAAAAACTATTCTTTAGTAAAGATAAAATAAATAATCAGAATATTTTTAGTTTATACTACGACCACACAAAAGGATTCATTTCGTCGAATCTTCGATTTCGTACGGAAGCGGGGAACACTTTGCGGAGTGGGTAAAAACACCCTTTTCTTATCAAAATAAATTTTCACCGGAATTAAAATACTCCCAAACCATTTTCCCTTTAATTTTCCCTAAAATTTCTTCCAGGGTTTCAGAATTTGCTTCTTTTATTCTTTTTACGGATTTTAATTTAGATAAAAGAAGTTCAATGGATTTTTCACCAACTCCCGGAATTTCTTCCAGCTCGGATTTTATGGTAGAATTTTTCCGTCGTGTTCTGTGATGTTTCACTCCGAAACGGTGTGATTCGTCACGCACTCTTTGCAGGATTTTCAGTGTTTCCGATTTTTTGTCCAAATAAAGAGGAATAGAATCTTCCGGAAAATAAATTTCTTCCAAGCGTTTTGCAATCCCGATAATCGTAATTTTCCCATACAACCCGAGAAGTTTCAGGCTTTTCACGGCAGAAGAAAGCTGTCCTTTTCCGCCATCAATTAATATCAGTTGCGGCAAATTTTCTCCTTCATCCAAAATCCTTTTGTAACGGCGGTAAATCACTTCTTCCATCGTGGCAAAATCATTGGCTCCTTCTACGGTTTTCGGATGAAAAATGCGGTAATCTGTTTTGCTCGGTTTTCCGTCTTTAAAAACCACACACGCTGAAACCGGATTCGTTCCCTGAATATTAGAGTTATCAAAACCTTCAATATGTCGTGGTTCTGTAGGCATTCTCAGTAATTTTTGCATTTCCGCCATAATCCGGTTCGTGTGTCTTTCGGGATCTATGATTTGTACCTGTTTCAGTTTTTCTATGCGGTATTCTTTTGCGTTTTTTTCGGAAAGTTCTACAATACGTTTTTTGTCCCCGACTTTGGGAACGATGAGTTTCACGTTCGGAATTTCTACCGAAAGATGAAACGGCAATAGAATTTCTTTGGAATCGGAATTGAATTTCCGGCGAATTTCAATCAATGCTTCTTCCAGAATATCTTCATCGCTTTCTTCCAGAATTTTCTTGATTTCGGTGGTATAGCTCTGAATGATATTTCCGTTCCTAATTTTAAAAAAATTGATGTATGCCGCAGTTTCGTCGCTCGTCATTCCGAAAACATCCACTTCATCAATATTCGGATTTACCACCGTATTTCTCGATTGATAATCTTCCAGCAAATCAATTCTTTCTTTTATGATTTGGGCATTTTCAAACTCCAGATTTTCAGCAAATTTCATCATCTGATTTACAAGATATTCTTTCGCTTTTCGGAAATCCCCTTTAATAATTCCACGGATTGCATCAATTTTTTCGTCATAATCTTCTTTGCTTTCCAGGTTTTCGCAAGGACCTTCGCAATTTTTGATGTGATATTCCAAGCAGACTTTATATTTCCCTTCCGCAATTTTTTGGGGCGAAAGATTCAGATTGCAGGTTCTGATTTTGTAAATATGTTTAATGGTATCGAGCAAAACCTTTGCAGGACGTACTTTTGCATAAGGACCATAATATTCCGAACCGTCTTTTATTTTGGTTCTTGTCAAAAAAATTCTGGGAAAATCTTCGTTTTTAATGCAGATCCAAGGATAAGATTTGTCGTCTTTCAGCATCACGTTATAAAACGGTTGATACTCTTTTATTAAATTGTTTTCGAGCAAAAGCGCATCATATTCACTATTTACGACCGTAGTTTCGAGCCGGAAGATTTTCCCGACCATAATTCTGGTTTTGTATCCTGAAAGATTTTTATTGAAATAAGAAAGCACTCTTTTCTTCAGATGCTTCGCTTTTCCTACATACAACAGTTGTTCGTTTTTATCATAATAACGGTAAACTCCGGGTTCCGAAGGCAAGGTTTTCAGCTGAAGTTCGAGATCGGGATTCATTAAACAAAAATAAGGAAAAGTTTTCGGGGAATTTTGGGTATCATTAAATTTCCGTAATTTTAAACCAAATTTTAAACAATGATTTACGGTATCGACCATTTTACGATAGAAGATGTAATAGAGATTTTGGCAAATCCCAAAAAAGCAAAACTCAACAAAGCAGCGAAGGATAAAATCCTGAAATCCCAGAAAAATGTACAGAAAATTGTAGCATCCGATAGAACGGTTTACGGAATCAATACCGGTTTCGGACCGCTTTGCGACGTGAAAATTTCCG
>CAYSQR010000079.1:6910-9414 GCA_964433195.1 uncultured Kaistella sp.
GAAGAAGAAACGGCACAACTGCAGCATAATCTCATTATTTCCCACGCAGTAGGAGTAGGAAAACCCATTGACAAAGAACTTTCAAAAGTGATGATGATTTCCAAAATCCACGCACTGTCAAAAGGATTTTCTGGAGTTTCGCTTGAAGTCATCCAGAGATTGCTTTTGATGCTGGAAAAAGACATTATTCCCGTAGTTCCGGAACAAGGTTCTGTAGGAGCTTCCGGCGATCTGGCTCCGCTTGCACATTTGGTTTTGCCGCTTCTCGGTTTGGGAAAAGTCTGGGAAAACGGAAAACCGCACGATGCTGCCATCATTTTGGAAGAACACAATCTGGAACCGCTGAAACTCGGTCCGAAAGAAGGATTGGGACTGATCAACGGAACGCAGTTTATTTTGGCTCACGCAATTTTGGGACTGCATAAATTTGAATATCTACTTAATTTGGCGGATTTAACTGCCGCTTTGAGTTTGGAAGCATATCGCGGTTCAGCAAGTCCGTTCAGGAAAGAGTTGCACGAAATCCGTCCGTTTTCGGGAAGTAAAAAAGTAGCAGCAAGAATGTTGAAATTTCTGAAAAATTCTGAAAACCTGAAAAGCCACGAATTTTGCGACAGAGTTCAGGATCCTTACTCGATGCGTTGCGTCCCGCAAGTTCACGGAGCGAGTAGAAATGCTTATGAACATTTGAAAAATCTTGCAGAAACCGAACTCAATTCCGTAACCGATAATCCGATTGTTTTGAGCGAAGAAGAATCCATTTCCGGAGGAAATTTCCACGGACAATTACTCGCTCTTCCTCTCGATTACGCAACTTTGGCAGCAGCGGAACTCGGAAATATTTCAGACAGAAGAAGCTATCTTTTGCTCGAAGGAAAATTCGGATTGCCGAAACTTTTGGTAGAAAGTTCGGGACTCAATTCCGGTTTTATGATTCCGCAATACACTTCCGCAGCGTTGGTTACAGAAAACAAAACACTTTGTTTTCCGGCTTCTGCAGATTCTGTTCCAACAAGTTTAGGACAGGAAGACCACGTTTCGATGGGAAGTATTTCGGGCAGAAAATTCAATCAGGTTTTAGGAAATTTAGAAAATATTTTGGCAGTGGAATTGATGTTCGGAGCTCAAGGTTTGGAATTCCGAAGACCTGCAAAATGTTCTAAATCTGTTGAAAATACTTATGATATAATACGAACAAAAGTAGCAAAATTGGAAGACGACCGCTTAATCGGCGAAGATATTCTTGCCATTGCAGAACTGATTAAAGAAAGAAAATTTGTGGTGAACTGATGATTATTAGCTTTCTTTTTAGGATGAAGAAATAAAATTTCTGAGTATAAATTGAATTTTTGTAATGATGTAAAACTAACTTGTATAACTCGCAAAAGCATCTTCGAGATTTTCAAATTTCCCCTTAAATTCATCAATAGGAGAATCCTGAATGATATTTCCTTGATGAATCAGAATTACCCGAGAACAAAGTGCCTCAACTTCCTGCATAATGTGAGTAGAAAGAATCACGGTTTTCTTTTCGCCGATTTCTTTAATCACATTTCGGATTTCGATGATTTGATTCGGGTCTAAACCATTTGTAGGTTCATCCAGAATCAATAAATCCGGGGAATGCAAAATCGCCTGAGCAAGACCGACTCTCTGTTTGTACCCTTTGGAAAGTTCAGAAATTTTTTTGTGTTTTTCCGGAGTAATTCCCGTCAAATCAATCACTTCATCAATTCTGTTTTTCGGGATTTTATGAATTTCCGCTACGAAATTCATATATTCTTTTACATACATTTCGTGGTAAAGCGGATTGTTTTCCGGCAGAAAACCCATTTTCTTTTTTGCCTCGATTTCGTTTTCCGTAATATCTTTGTCATTAAATAAAATCTTGCCTTCATCAATTTTCAAAGCACCTACAATAGATTTCATCAACGTAGATTTTCCTGCACCATTCGGACCCAAAAGTCCGATGATTTCACTTTTACCGATTTCGATATTGATTTGGTTTAAAGCAGTTTGATTGCCAAATTTCTTGGTTAAATTAATGATTTGAAGCAGCATCGTTTTCTATAGGTTTCTGCAAATTTAAGCAATGAAACGGAATTTTATAGAACCAATGAACTTCAAATCTTAAAAATAAATTTAGATAGATTCTAAATTTCATTAAAATTAATTTTCTCATCTCTAAAAGATGTAATTTTGATGAAGTTCAGGATAAGGATTTTCACTCTGATTTCCTACCGAACTTTAAATCTTAACTAATCATTACAATAGATACAATAAATTAAAACTAATGATTTTAATTTATATCTTCGATGAAAATTTTAACACTACAAAAAATGGAAGACAAGAAAAAACTCACAAGACAAACAGGAGCACCGGTTCCTGACAATCAGAACGTACAAACTGCAGGACAAAGAGGACCGCTTTTGATGCAGGATTTCTGGTTTTTGGAAAAAATGGCGAACTTCGACAGAGAAGTAATTCCCGAAAGAAGAATGCAC
>CAYSQR010000080.1:0-3775 GCA_964433195.1 uncultured Kaistella sp.
TCAAGGCACACATTGCCAAAGCATCCTGCTTATCTCTCACGTCAAAATTCTGTTCAAAATCTTTAATCATTCCTTCAATCTGTTTTCCCACTTTTCGCAGGGTTTCTTCTTCTGCTGCGGGAACATTCAGCGGATAATTTCTTCCGGCAATGTTGATGGTAATTCTTCTTACTTCCATTACAATCCGCTGTTTTGAAGTTCTGCAATACAATTATCCACTTCTTTTATCAATCGGTTGATGTGGTTTTTCATCAATCGGTTGTGGTCGGGATTTCCTGATATTGCCGAATAAAGTTTTATATTCTTTTGTTCTTCTGCTAATACCTGATTTTTCTTTCTTTCCTCGTCATATTTTTTCTTCAGTTCTTCGTGCTCTTGGTCTAATTCCAAAAATTTTTCGTTTAGATTCTGATAATTTTTACTTATATTCAGAATCTTTTTTTCTAAAACCGAAAAATTATTTTCCAAGTCTTTGAGCATTTTCAGGTCTAATTTATTCTAACTAATGAGCAAAAATATAAAAAATTAATTTGAATGGAAAGGATTATTACTTTTCTTTTCAGTTATATAGAATTTGAAAGCAATTCACAACTACCTAAAATTATTTCACTTTCCGCAGAATGTTGTGTAATATCCAAAGATACTCAAAAAATGAAAGCATTCATAATCTGATAAAAATCTATGAATATTTTGAAAATTCATTGAAAAATCTCCGTAAAACTTTCTTTACGGAGATTTTACTTGGTTAAAATAAACTGTCTGAAATTTATTTTTTGATGATTTTTCTGGTTTCCTTTTTACCATTTTCAAAAGAGATGGTTACAAAATACAATCCTTTCGTGAGGTTAGAAATATCAATATTTTGAAATTCTTTCGTCTCTATAATTTTTTGTCCGGATACATTCAGGATTTCAATTTTTTGAATTTTATCTAAAGTTGCGATACTAAAATTTTTATCAGCTGGATTTGGAACAATATTGAAGTTATTAATCTTTTCAGCATTTCGTATTCCGAGAGTATTATTACTGGTATTCACACATCTGATTGAATAACCGTGACTTTTGGCATCTCCACCGAAACCAGTTGTACTAGATGCAGCGATTCCCAAATAAACGAAACGGTAAAAGTTGGGATTTGCACTTGCAGATCTGGTCCAAATATAAGCACGTTCTCCAACGAATGCAAAAGAGTTATCTTTACGAGAACCGGCTCCTGCAATTTTCAGATTGCTTTCAAAACCTCTTGTGATTCCGTTATTGGTTGCACCGGAAGGTTTTGGAAAGATGTTCTCTTTCTGCATTACATTATCCCAAATTGCTTCTGTGGGGATTTCCCAGTTTTCACCGATTGTTTTGCAGGGATCCATTCCGTTGTGTTCTGTGATTTCATCTAAATTTTTTGCGGTCCAGATATCGTTTTGATCTGGATTTGCAAACCAACCTGTATAACCTGTATAAGGAGAGCCACCACCAATATAGAAGATTTGCTTTCCTGTTCCCAAACCAATCGGATTATTTGGATTTGGATATTCATCGCTCATTTCAGAATCTTTCAACTGATGTCCATCATCCCAACGTCCCCATTGAAAGTAGTCTCCTCTTGCATTTTCATCCTGAATGCTTGTTGCAACATTTCCGCTTCCGAGATTTTGCTGAAGCCATTCGTTTCCGTCGGCTGCACGAACCGTTTTATAACTTACCGTCTGATTTCGATAGGTAAAACTTACACATCCCGTATCTCCTATATTATTTCCTAAAGTTTGTGGAGTACAATCATTTTGAGCGATTAGCATATTTGTAATACCTAATCCGGCTAAAAGCATATATTTTTTAAACATAAATAAAATTTTTATGCAAAATTAATTATTTAGATTGATTCTAAATAATGATTTATATCATATCAAAAACTTCACAAAAAAAGAAGACCATCATTTGATCTTCTTTATTATTTTTTTATGAAAATTTTATTTACTCAAATTTCAAGACGAACATAAATGCTCTGGTTTTTGCGGTAGAAATTGCCGAAGTCCAATAAGGCGGAGTTTGTGCATCGTCTGCAACCAGCTCATCATTTATCATAAAAGTTCCTCTGAATCCGGGAGTAAGTTTGAATCTGCTGAAATAAAACTGCATCCCGATTTCGGCAGTCCACGCAAAATTGCTGGTTGTCATTCGGAAAATTCCTTGCTGATTGTCATCGGCTGCTTTGCTGTTTGATTGTAAATTTACCATCCAGTTTACTCCTGCAGCTGCATAAGGACGGGAATTGTACCATCTGTCGCCGTGTATTTCTATCAAAATAGGAACATCAACATAAGTGGATTTTACGCTTCTGAGTTTATCGGCATCGGTTAAAGTTCTCGGTGTAAAAGGTTGGTTGGATGGAGTTCCACCTGCATATTGATTGTTCGATTGGGTATCGAAAATAATTTCTCGTTGTAGAAATTGCAATCCCGGTTCAATTCGTAAATCGAAGTTTTCACTCAACCGCATTTTACCAATCAAACCTGCTCCGAAACTGTAAGAAGATTTCGTTTGTACAAGATTTTTTTGTCCGTTCATTCCGTATGTCGGATTCAGAACCAGCTTGTAATCGAAATTATTTACTGTAAGATAGAATCCGTAACTGAATTTCTGGTTATCAAATCCTTCTAACTTGTCCATTCTGTCTTTTGTGCGGAAAAGCTGTGCGTTGCAGAGTGTTGCAAAACAAACTGCAATAATTATTTTAGTTTTCAGTAAATTCTTCCACATATTATTTGGTTGCCTTATAAATTGTTGCAATGCCTAAACTCAATTTTTTGTATTCTACTTTTTTAAATCCTGTATTCAAAAGGATATTTTTCATTTTTTCCCCGAAAGGAAAAGCATTCACCGAATCCGGAAGATAGGTATATGCTCTGTTGTCTTTTGAAACCAGTTTACCGATTTGCGGCAAAATGTTTTTAAAATAAAACATATAAAATGGTCCCAGAAAACCTTCAACTTTAGAAAATTCGAGAATATAAACACTTTTATCTTCTTTTACCACTCTTCTGAGTTCGGATAATCCTTTCTCCAGATTCTCGAAATTTCTCACTCCAAATGCAACGCAAACCGCATCGAATTTATTGTTTTCAAACGGAAGGTTTTCGGCATCACCTTTCTGCATAGAAATTTGACCGGCTAAATTAAGTTTTTTTATTTTATCAATTCCTACATTCAGCATTTGTTGTGATAAATCCAATCCTGTTACCTTTGCATTCGTTCCTTTTTGTACTGCGATTGCCAAATCTCCCGTTCCTGTCGCTACATCCAGAACCTCTTCCGGATGATTTTCATTCATCCATTTCACTAAAGTATTTCTCCAGAGAACATCAATTTTCATCGAGAGAACGTGATTCAGCAAATCGTATTTCGGTGCGATATTGTCGAACATCTCTTCAACTTCCTTTTTCTTCCCTGCTTCTGTATTGTATGGTGTAACCTGGCTCAAAATGGTATTCTTAAAATTTATAGTATTCTTTATAGTAATTCAGAAAATCCTGTTTTCTGAAAATTTTCGTGCGGGATTCTGTTTTCTGAATGTTTTTAATCACTTTATCGTAATCTTCATCAATATTGAAATAAAAATCCTCGGTGTACAATTTGTTGAAATGTTTCGGTGCGTTGTAGAATGTTTTTCCGTCAATTTCGGTCGTTTTTCTTGCGGCAATCAATGAATCTTTGTTGAGATTGTATCCGTAAAATTGTTCATTAATATAATAATCTTCGTGGGCAATATTCAGCAAACCACG
>CAYSQR010000080.1:3785-7104 GCA_964433195.1 uncultured Kaistella sp.
AAACCACGATTTTTATGCACCACAAAACCCGAATCGTACATTATTTTTTTTTGTCCGTCAAAGACCTTGATACTGTTTTTTCCTTTTTGAAGATTTACCTCAACTTTTTGTCCTGCAGAAATAATGTTTTCATTACCATTATTTATTTTAAAATAAAAAGTATTGTTGGTGGGATTATCTACAAGGTAATAATTTCTTTTTGCCAAAAACAAAAAATAAATCCCGAAAGCAAAGAATACCGTGATTATCGAAATCAGCAAACCTTTTGTTGAAGGATTCATTTTCATAAAAATTATTATGGGAAAAACTTTTGCAAATTTAATAATAATTTTGTTTTATCGGGATACAATATTAATTCATAACTTTGCCTTAAATTTTTCAAAATAAAATATGCCCAATACAATCATTATAGGTTCAGGAAGTTATATTCCTAAAAAGGTAATCAGTAAAAAACATTTTATGGATTCTGTCTTCTATACCGATGAAGGGGATAAAATAGAGAAACCGAATGAAGAAATCATCCGGAAATTTGTAGAAATTACCGAAATCGAAAACCGAAGATATATTGAAGATGATGAGTTCAATTCGGATATTGGTTACAGAGCGGCAAAAGAAGCGATTGATGATGCAAAAATAGATCAGGAAAGTTTAGATTATATCATTTATGCAAGCAATTTTGGAGAGGTCGATAAAAACGGGATGACCAATTTTATGCCTTCAATGTCTGCAAGAGTAAAAAATAAACTCGGCATAAAAAACAGAAAATGTGTAAATTACGATATGATTTTCGGTTGTCCCGGTTGGGTTGAAGCGATGATTTTGGCAGATACTTTAATCAAAGCCAAAAAAGCAAAACTCATTTTGGTTGTCGGTTCCGAAGCATTAAGCAGAGTAACCGATCCTTTCGACAGGAATAAAATGATCTTTGCAGACGGAGCAGGAGCAGTAGTGGTAAAAGCAACCGATGATGAAAATGCAGGAATCATTTCAGATTCTACCATTTGTGATAACGGCGTAGAACTGAATTATCTGGAAAACGCACCTTCTCTGAAAAAAGATGAAGATCGAAGACCGCTCTATATAAGAATGCACGGAAGAAAAATCTACGAATACGCCTTGAAATATGTTCCCGATGCAATAAAAGAAACCATTGACAAAGCCGGATTAACTATTGATGACATTGATAAAATACTGATTCATCAAGCCAATGCAAAAATGGATTATGCGATGATTTCCCGACTTCACAAATTATACGGAAAAACCGATTATGACCATTCCATCGCACCAATGACGATTCAGGAATTCGGGAATTCTTCCGTAGCTACCATTCCTACAATGTTTGATTTAATCATTAAAGGTAAAATGAAGGATCAAACGTTTAAAGAAAAAGGAAACATTGTTTTTGCTTCCGTAGGTGCGGGAATGAACATCAATGCAATTGTTTACAGATTTCCTTAAAAAACTTCAATCCTTCAAGGATTTAGAATCCTTGAAGGATTTTTCAACTCCCGATGCAGAAAAATTTTTTAATCCTCACCGGAATTATTTTCGTTCTTGAGTTCTATGTTTACCAAGCGTTCAAAACCATTACCAATAATCAATGGTTGCGAATCGGTTATTGGTTCATCACACTTTCTGTTTATGTATTTTTTGTTTACGAAATCTTGAATTTCAAACGAACCGACCGCGATCATCACCGTATCCAAATCGTAGCTTCTATCTTTTTAATCTTTCTGATTCCGAAACTTTTCGTCGTATTTTTTCTTCTGTTGGAAGATATCGGCAGGTTTTTCAGATACCTTTTTACCTTTTTCGCAAAACCCGATTCCTATTTTCCCGAACGAAGAAAATTTCTGAGCTTATTAGGATTGGGAATTGCCGGAGTTTTTTCGGCGATGATTATTGACGGAATCATTTTCGGGAAATACCGGCACCGCGTAAGAAAAGTAAAACTAAAAATCGCAGGATTACCGCAAAGTTTCAAAGGTTACAAAATCGTTCAGATTTCCGATGTTCATTCCGGAAGTTTTTTTCATCCCGAAAAACTGCAGAAAGCCATTGATTTAATGAATGAGCAAAATGCAGATTTAGTTCTCTTTACCGGAGATATGGTCAATAATTTTGCAAGTGAATTCCAACCTTTCGTTCCTTTATTTTCCACCATAAAATCCAAAGACGGAAAATTTTCCATTTTGGGAAATCACGATTATGGAGATTATGCGGAGTGGAATTCTAAAGAAGAAAAAGCACAAAATATTCCCAATTTAATTGAATTTCAGAAGCGAGCAGGATTTGAAATGCTGAGAAACGAACACCGGATTATCGAGCGGAACGGAGAAAAACTCTATATTCTCGGCGTAGAAAACTGGGGAGAAAAACCTTTTCCGCAATACGGCGATTTAAACAAAGCCTCACTCGGAATTCCTGCAACCGCGGCAAAAATCCTGATGAGCCACGATCCTACGCATTTCGACAGGATTGTAAAAAATCACCCGTCAAATGTACAGCTCACACTTTCGGGGCATACTCACGGAATGCAATTCGGTATTGATTTGAAAAATGTTCGTTGGAGTCCGGTTCAGTACCGCTACAAAAAATGGGCAGATTTATACGAAAGCGAAGGGAAATATCTATACGTCAACAGAGGTTTCGGAGTGATTGGTTTTCCGGGAAGAGTCGGGATAGAACCGGAAATTACACTTTTTGAACTGAGCTGAGAATATTAAATCTCTCGCAGATTTTGCAAATTTATACAGATGAAAAATCTGATCAATCAAAATAATCAGCGAGAAAAATCGTTAAATTTATTAATGGTTTTTTGACCCAATGATTTCATTTAAAAAAGCAACGGAAACCGATATAGAACTGATTCGGGAATTGGCAGAAAAATCCTGGAACTCCGCTTATTCCGAAATTCTGTCCCCTGAACAAATCGACTATATGCTTTCGGAAATGTATTCTGCAAAAGAAATTTCATCCCAAATGAAAAACCCTGATTATCAGTATTTTTTAATTTTTGATGAACCTCAATCACTCTCACTCTCAAACCCTCAAACACTCCCACTCTCAAACCCTCAAACTCTCAAACCCAATACTGCGGTCGGATTCCTCGGCTTTGAATTTCATTACGAAGAAAATACCACCAAACTCCACAGAATCTATCTTCTACCGGAATCGAAAGGAAAAGGAATCGGAAAAACTGCAATGAACTTCCTCAAAGAAAAAGTTGCCCAAACTTCCGACAACAGAATTATTTTAAATGTAAACAAAGCAAATCCGGCAAAAAAAATCTATGAATTACAGGGTTTTAAAGTCTATG
>CAYSQR010000080.1:7114-9273 GCA_964433195.1 uncultured Kaistella sp.
TTTTGATGGAATTCAGATGGTAAAAATCCCGAAAACTAATTTCGGGATTTTTCGGTTCCCCTCTTTCAGAGGGGTGTCTAAATCGGAGATTTAGACGGGGTGTTTTTAAATATATTACAAATTCTTCGCTTTCTTAAAAGCACTGTCGATTCCCGCAATATTTTTCCCGCCCGCTGTTGCAAAACCCGGATTTCCACCACCACCTCCGCTGATTTCTTTTGCCAATTCTTTCACGATATTTCCGGCGTGATATTTCGTTTCTAAATTCTGGGAAACACCAACGGTAATCATCGGTTTTTCATCAGCATCGGAAAGAATAATGATTACAGCATTTTCAGTTTCTTTTTTCAGCTGAAAAACAATATCTTTCACACTTGCTGCATCCAAAGAAACTTTTTTTACCAAAAGTTTTTTATCGCCTTTTTCTGCGAAATCGTTTTTCCAGTTGGCGGTTTCGGTTTTTGCTTTTTCCTTTTTCAGAGATTCGATTTCGGATTTCAAAGAAGTATTTTCTTCGATGAGCTTTTCAACGGATTTTGCCAAATCTTTCGATTTTAATAAAGAAGAGATTTCTTTGATTTGAGTTTCTAAATTCTTAAAATATTCAGCAGATTTTTCTCCTGAAATGGCTTCAATTCTACGGATTCCTGCAGCAGTAGAACTTTCGGACTGTATTTTGAAATGCCCGATTTCTCCGGTATTTTTTACGTGGGTTCCTCCGCATAATTCTTTCGATGAGCCGAACTGTATCATTCTCACGTTATCACCGTATTTTTCCCCGAAAAGTGCCATTGCTCCTTTTTCCATCGCTTCTGCAATCGGAATATTTCTGAACTCCTGCAATGCGATATTTTCTTTGATTTTGGCATTCACTTTTTCTTCCACCAATTTCAGCTCGTTATCACTCATTTTTGAAAAATGTGAAAAATCAAAACGCAGATAATCGGGTCCCACAAACGAACCTTTTTGTTCCACGTGAGTTCCCAGAACTTCACGCAACGCTTCGTGCAGCAAATGCGTTACGGAATGATTTGCCTGTGTATTTTTTCTTTCAGCGGAATTTACTTTGGCGTAAAAAACCGCACCTGCATCTTTCGGAAGTTCCTTGATTAAAGAAATAATCAGATTATTTTCTTTTTTTGTTTCGAGGATTTCAAAGCTTTCAACTGCATTTTCCAAAACACCTTTATCGCCGATTTGTCCTCCTCCTTCCGGATAGAAAGGTGTATTGTCCAAAACGATCTGGTAAAATTCGCCGTCTTTATTTTCGATTTTTCTGTATCGTGTGATTTGGACTTCGTTTTCGGTTTTGTCGTAACCGACGAAAGTTTCCGGTTTTTCTTCTAACACAACCCAGTCGTGGACTTTTGCAGCGGAATCTTTTTTGGAACGTTGTTTCTGCTTTTGCATTTCTGCTTCAAAACCGGCTTCGTCAATCGTTAAACCTTTTTCTTCGGCAATAATTCTCGTTAAATCATCCGGAAATCCGTACGTATCATACAACTCGAAAACTTCTTCGCTCGGAAGCACTTTTTGATTATTTGAAATCGTTTGCTGAATCAGTTTTTCAACGCGGATTAATCCGTGCTCTATTGTTTTTAAGAATGAATTTTCTTCTTCTTTAATCACTTCCGTAATCAGTTTTTCCTGCTTTTCCAGTTCGGGGAAGAATTTCCCCATCTGATTTTTCAGAACAGAAACCAATTCATATAAAAACGGTTCTTTCATTCCTAAAAATCTGTACGAATACGAAATCGCCCTTCTCAAAATTCTGCGGATGACATAACCTGCACCGTTGTTTGACGGCAGTTGCGCATCTGCAATCGCAAAAGCAACCGCACGAATATGATCAACAACGACACGGATTGCAATATCTTTTTCGTTGTCTAAAATTCCCGTTTATTTTTTTCCGGAAAGTTCTTCCACTTTTGCAATCAAAGGGGTAAAAACATCGGTGTCATAATTGGATTCTTTGTGTTGCAATGCCATACAAAGCCGCTCAAATCCCATTCCTGTGTCGATATGTTTCGCAGGAAGGTTTTCCAGGGTTCCGTCTGCTTTTCGGTTGTATTGCATAAAAACGAGATTCCAGATCTCGACAACTTGCGGGTGGTCGTTGTTTACCAATTCCAATCCGGAAATTTTTGCTTTTTCTTCTT
>CAYSQR010000081.1:0-9110 GCA_964433195.1 uncultured Kaistella sp.
ATTTCGGTTGGGGATATTCTAACCGGAGTTCTCCGGAAGGTTTGGGAAGGGTTTCTTCTCCACACGAAAACAAAATTGTCATTAATAAAATGAAAATGAGTTTTTTAAACATTTTGCAAAAATAATCCTTTTTGTTGGAATCCGAAAGTCGGAAGATTTTATTCAAAAACAGATTCCAAATAATTTTCCAGTGGTTTTGGGAAAGATTTTTGGAGGGAATCAGCAATGTCAGAAATGATGAAACCGTTTTCGGAAGCGAAATGTTCAAAGCGTTTTTTTGAATTTAATTTTACTCTATACAGCTGAATGATTAAATTTTTGTGGGTGAGTTTGTGCAGAACCGTTTTTTGATTTACGATATATTTTTCCCATTCCGCAGGAATTTCCGCAGGAAACTCATATAGTTTTTTCCAAATGAAATCGTCTTTTCTTTGTCGTATTAAAAATTGGTTTCCGTACTCCACAAAATAATAGGTGAGCTCTAAATCGGTCGGTTTTACTTTCTTCGATTTTACCGGAAAATTTTGAACTTTGTTAACGCTAAATGCTAAACAATCTTTGTTTAAAGGACATTCTGCACATTTCGGATTTTTCGGTTTACAGATTTCCGAACCCAAATCCATCATTGCTTCGTTGAATGTTCCGGCTTGATTTTCGGGCATTATTTTCAGAGTCAAATCAGAAAAATGAGAAAATGCTTTTGGGTTTGAAATGTCAAAATCATCGGCAAAAATTCTGGATAAAACTCTGTAGAAATTACCGTCAACTGCCGGAATTTTCTTCCCGAAGCAGATACTCGAAATTGCTGCTGCAGTGTATTTACCGACACCTTTCAGTTTCAGAATATCATCGTAATTTTCAGGAAATTTTCCGCCGAAATCATTCATGATCTGAAAAGCGGCTTTGTGAAGATTCAACGCTCGCGAATAATAACCAAGTCCTTTCCAATACAACAGAACCTCGTCTGTTGCTGCGTTTGCCAAAGTTTCAACATCGGGAAATCTCGCGATAAATCGATGATAATGATTCAGCCCCTGTTCAATTCTGGTTTGCTGAAAGATGATTTCGCAAATCCATATTTTGTAGGGTTCTTTGGTTTTTCTGAAAGGCAAATCTCTGCCATTAATTTGGAACCATGCCAAAAGTTTAGCACCAATGTGAAGAAAACCAGCCGTTTGTTTTTTTGTTTTCAAAAATAGTTCTTATATTTGCACACCAAAATTATAAATAAATAAAGGAAATGACAAAGGCAGAATTGGTAAACACCATCTCAAATAAGTTGGGAACCGAAAAAAACGAAACACAAAAAGTTATAGAAGCTTTTATGCAGGAAATCAGATCTTCATTGTACAACGGAGATAACGTTTATTTGAGAGGATTCGGTTCATTCATCATCAAAACAAGAGCAGCAAAAACAGGAAGAAACATCTCTAAAAACACCGCAATCGAAATTCCTGCTCACAACATCCCTGCTTTCAAACCATCTAAGACTTTTATAGAGAAAGTAAAAACCAAAGTAGCTGTAAAATAAATATTGAATATCAACAATTTACAATAAAATTTTAAATTATGCCAAGCGGAAAGAAAAGAAAAAGACACAAGGTAGCAACTCACAAAAGAAAGAAAAGAAGGAGAGCAAACAGACACAAGAAAAAATAATCTCTCCGAGATTTACAATATAACGATATAGTTGGTGTTTTTATATTCATAAAATTTCACCGACTATATTTTGTTTTACATAAGATTAAGAAACAGTGAGAGATGAAAATTTATAAAATCTTACTCAAGCATTAAAAAAATTCCTAATCGTAAAACAACCCTAAACAAAAAAATAATTAAAAAATTAAATGTTTGAAAATTCTTTGTAATTTTCAAATTCTTAATCTCTAAATTTTTTAATTTCATAATATAACAATGAAGAAAGAACTGATTATATCACATGAAGATGAGCGATCCAAAATTGCCTTGCTCGAAGACGGGCGTCTTTTTGAACTCCACGAACAGGAGGATAAAAACGACTTCGTTGTAGGAGATTTATTCATCGGGAAAGTAAAAAAACTCGCACCCAATCTCAATGCCTCATTTGTAAACATCGGCTACGGAAAAGATGCATTCCTGCATTATCACGATTTGGGTTCACAAATTCTTACCTATAAAAAATTCTTAAAAGATACTGTTTCCAAGAAACAAAAAAATTCTTCGCTGAAGAATTTTGAAATCCAAAAGGAAACCGACAAATACGGAACCATTGAGCAGGTTCTGGCAAAAGATGACAACATTCTTCTGCAAATTACCAAAGAACCCATTTCTACAAAAGGTCCCAGAATTTCTACACAGATTTCGCTTACAGGAAGATTTCTGGTTCTCATCCCATTCGACAAAACCGTATCCATTTCTAAAAAAATTGCTGATTCCGAAGAAAAAACACGGCTGAAAACTTTAATAGAAAGTATAAAACCAGAAGGTTTCGGTGTCATCATCAGAACCGTTGCAGAAGGAAAAAAAGTTGCCGAACTGCACAATGATATGAATCAGCTGGTCGAAAAATGGGAAACCGCTTTTAAAAATATTCAGAAAAACAAAGTTCCGAGCAAAGTTCTGAATGAGGAAGGTAAAGCATCGGCAATTTTGCGGGACAATTTCAATGCAGATTTTGTTTCCATTATCTGTGACGACGAAGAAATGGTAAACGATATGCGGAATTATATCGAAATCATCGCTCCTGAACGAAAAAACATTCTTCAATTCTACGATTCCCACATTCCGCTGATGGAATATTACAACGTAGAAAAACAGCTGAAACAAAGTTTCGGGAAACACGTAAATATTCCAAGTTCAAAAGGTGCATATCTCGTCATAGAACACACAGAAGCACTCCACGTTATCGATGTAAATTCCGGAAATAATCTTTCATCGGGAAACAGCTCCAATAAAGAACACGCTCTGAACGTGAACAAAATGGCGGCAACGGAAATTGCAAGACAACTCCGGCTTCGAGATATGGGAGGAATCATTGTAGTAGATTTTATTGATATGAACAATCCCGAACACAGAAAAGAACTCTACGAACATCTGAAAGAAGAAATGAAGCGGGACAATGCACGTCATAAAATCCTTCCTCCGAGCAAATTCGGACTTATCCAGATGACGCGGCAAAGAACACGTCCGGAAAAACAAATAGAAACCAAAGAAGAAAACCCGAATATCGACGGAGAAATTCTTGCTCCCATTGTCGTTGTAGAACGTATGGAAGAAGTAATCCGCAATATTATGCAAACCGAAAAAGGAAAACTTTTTCTGCACGTACATCCTTTCGTGGAAGCATATCTTACCAAAGGTTTCAACAGTATCCAAATGAAATGGTTTCTGAAATACAAAAAATGGATTACCGTAATTCCGAGAGATTCTTTCAAATACCTGGAATACAAACTTCTCAATGCCAAAAAAGAAGAACTGGTAAGTCATTCTAATTGATGTTTGATGTTGTTGAATAAATAAAAAATATGAACTCCTGAAAAATCAGGAGTTTTTTCATAAACTAAAAATGTACCCCAAAAAAAAATTTAACTTTCCTTTAAAACACTTTCCGACATCATTTCCCTAAATTTGCAGTATGGAAATTTTCGGAAGAGATTTAATCAAAAAAATACAAAATGCGGAATTACACGGAGAAAATGCACACCGAGTTTACTCTCCTCCATATCGTCCGCTTTTTTCTTATGGCGAAATTTTAACCAGAAATCCGAAATTTGCAGCCGTAAATATTTTGCTCTACCTGAAAAACAACGAATGGTATTTCCCACTCATTGTGAGAAGCACAAACGAACGAGACCGACACAGCGGACAAATTTCACTTCCCGGTGGAAAAAAAGAAGATTACGATAAAGATTTTTCGCAAACCGCAAAACGCGAAACTTCCGAAGAAGTAGGAATTGATGAGCATTATGTGAGAATCATCCGGGAAATGTCGCCGATTTATATTCCGCCGAGTAATTTTTATGTAAAACCTTTTGTTTCGTACACCAAGAAAAATCCCGAGTTTTTCCTTCAGGAAACCGAAGCAGTAGAACTCATCGAATTTCCGGTTTCATCTATATTAAATCTTACCGAAAAACCTGAAATGATGGTTCTTCCAAGTTCCAGAGGCGTTGAAGTTCCGGTTATCAATTTCAATAATTATCTGATTTGGGGAGCAACCTCTATGATTCTGAGCGAATTCAGCCAGTTGCTGAAAAATTTGTAAATTCGCAGACTACGTTAACCTGAAAAATGGCAAAGAAAAATATTTTCACTGATGCTTTCGGTAATCTTTATATTCTGAAAAGAATAATCATTTTCACTTTGGGAGTAGTTTCCTACCGAAGATTCAACGGTTTCAACAAGCTGAAAATCACAGGAACGGAAAATCTGGTAAACCTCCCCGATTCCAATGTTCTTTTCGTATCCAATCATCAAACTTATTTTGCTGATGTTGCCGCGATGTATCACGCTTTCTGTGCGGTAAACAACGGTTATCTCAATTCCATAAAAAACCCGATTTACCTGCTGAATCCGAAAGTAGATTTTTATTATGTTGCAGCTGAAGAAACCGTGAACAAAGGTTTTTTGGCTAAAATTTTCAAATTAGCAGGAGCAGTTACCGTAAAGAGAACTTGGCGTGCCGAAGGTAAAACCATCAACAGATTGGTAGATTTAAGCGAAGTGGAAAACATTATGAAAGCTCTCGACAACGGTTGGGTAATCACATTTCCACAGGGAACAACTTCTGCTTTTGCACAGGGAAGAAAAGGAACCGCAAAACTAATCAAAAGTCAAAGACCCATTGTAATTCCCATAAAAATAAACGGTTTTCGCAGAGCTTTCGATAAAAAAGGTTTAAGAGTAAAAGTTACCGGTGTAAAACCTACTTTGGAATTTAAAACTCCTTTGGAAATAGATTATGACAACGACAATGCACAAGCAATTCTCAATAAAATAATGATTGCCATAGAACAAACCGAAGATTTCAACGTTCTACACGAATATGACAAAGAATTGAAAACAAGAACGGAATCTAATCCTAATTAATAAAGATAATTTCTTCCTAAATGAAAGATATTTCAGAAATTTTCGGATATTCCCAAAACAAAACCCGCGTCTTGGTGTACAGCTCTCATCCTTCGGTTACGAAATTGCTGATTCAGGTTTTGGATTTTCACGGGAAAGATTTTGATTTTTTTTTCGAAAACGGATTTAGCAAAAATTCAGAAAACGATTTCGTAATTCTGGAAACTTCTGACAGTAAAAAAGCATCTGATTTTCAACCGAATATTGTTTTGATTTCGGACGAAATTTCCTCCGAAAAAGCAGAACTAATTTTACCTAATATCATTTCGGGCGGTATTTTGATTTATGCTAAAAATATAGAAAATGCTGTGGAGAATACAGAAAACTATTTCCGAAAACTTCTTTTTACCGAATCCGAATTCCGGAGAAACGGAGATTCCTACGTTCTGACTACCGAAATCGGTTCAATTCCCCTGATTTCAAATGATGAAAATTTAATTAAAAACATCAATGGCATCAAATTACTTTGTCAGCAATTCGGTGTGATGAGAGATGAGTTTTATGAACCGGTAATGAGCTTTGAAGAAGATTTATTTTCCTTTTAAAATTCAATAAAATCGCCTATATTTCTTACTCTCTCAATTTTTAATTAAAGTTGAAAAATTTCATTAATTTTACATTGGTCTAAAAAGTAAAAAAATGAGATACCTCCAATCCGGAAAAATTCCACAAAAAAGACATACCATTTTCAAATCCGAAAATGACAAATTCTATTACGAACAGCTTTTCGGGACAGAAGGTTTCCACGGAATTTCCTCACTCCTTTATCATATCCATCGACCGACGCAGATAAAAAGCATCGGAGAACCGAAAGATATAACTCCGAAAATCGCCGTCGAAAAAAATGTAACACCCAGAATGTTCAAAGGGATGAACGTAACCGCAGAAGACGATTTTCTCGATAGCCGGAAAATCCTGATGCTGAATAATGACTTGAAAATGGGACTTGCAAAGCCAAGAAAATCAATGGATTATTTCTACAAAAATGCGGAATGCGACGAACTGCTTTTCATCCACGAAGGAAACGGAACGCTGAAAACTTTTGTCGGGAATCTGAAATTTTCCGTAGGAGATTATCTTATTATTCCACGCGGAACGATTTATCAGATTGAATTTAATGACGAAAAAAATGTACTTTTCGTTTTAGAAGCACACTCCCCGATTTACACTCCGAAACGTTACCGGAACGAATTCGGACAGCTTTTGGAACATTCGCCGTTTTGTGAAAGAGATATTATAGCACCTTCTTTTGTCACTCCGAAAGATGAAAAAGGCGAATTTCTCATTAAGGTAAAAAAGGAAAACCAAATTTGGGATTTTATTTATGCAACACATCCTTTCGATGTGGTTGGTTGGGACGGCTATTTTTATCCTTTCAAATTTAACATCAAAAATTTTGAGCCGATTACGGGAAGAGTTCATTTACCACCTCCGATTCATCAGAATTTCGAGGCACATAATTTCGTGGTTTGCTCGTTTGTAGCAAGAATGTACGATTATCATCCACAAGCAATTCCTGCTCCTTATAACCATTCAAATATTGATTCCGACGAAGTTTTATTTTACACCGAAGGAGATTTTATGAGCAGAAATCATATCGATTTGATGGATTTCACGCTTCATCCCGGTGGAATTGTTCACGGACCTCATCCTGGAGCTATGGAACGAAGCATAGGAAAAAAATTTACCGAAGAATATGCAGTGATGGTTGATCCTTTCCGTCCTTTGAAACTTACGGAAGAAGCAATGAAAGTTGAAGATCCTTCATACAAAACTTCGTGGCTGGAAAGCGAGGAAAATTATTTGGGAGATAGAAGTCAGGAATAATCGGGGAAAATCTTAATCCAAAATATCCGGTCTTTTTTCGAGCGTGATTCTTACGGCTTCATCGTGTCTCCATTCTTCAATTTTTTTGAAATTTCCACTCAGAAGAACTTCGGGAACTTTCAAACCTTTGTATTCATCGGGTCTTGTATAAATCGGTGGAGAAAGAAGATTATCCTGAAAACTATCAGTTAATGCACTTTGCTCATCATTCAGAACACCGGGAAGAAGCCGGATTACAGAATCCGCCAAAACACAAGCAGCCAATTCGCCACCTGTTAAAACATAATCGCCGATGGAAATTTCTTTTGTAATATGGAGTTTTCGGACTCTCTCATCAATTCCTTTGTAATGACCGCACAAGAAAATCAGATTATTTTTAATGGAAAGAGTATTTGCAATTTTTTGGTTTAAAGTAATTCCATCCGGTGTCAAATAAATAATTTCATCATAATTTCTTTGGGATTTCAGTTCGGAAATACATTTATCCAAAGGTTCCACCATCATTACCATTCCTGCTCCTCCTCCGTAAGGTTCGTCATCAATTTGACGGTGCTTCCCGAAACCAAAATTGCGGAGCTGATGAAAATGAACTTCTGCTAAACCTTTATCCATCGCTCTTTTCAGGATAGAAGTTTTGAACGGACTTTCCATTAATTCGGGAAGAACACTTATAATGTCGATTCTCATTGTTCGGTATTGTTTTTTTTATTCGGAATGATAATAAGCCGCAAAGAAGAATCTTTGTTGAAGTAGCTCCACATCCAATTGAAGAAAATTGCCAGTTTATTTCTCACACTCAAAATCAACATCAAATGCAGAAACATCCAGAAATACCACGCAAAAAAACCTTGGAATTTAAACTTCGGCAAATCGACAACTGCTCTGTGTTTCCCGATTGTTGCCATACTTCCCTGATCTTTGTATTCGTATTCCGTCCAATCTTTTTCAGATTTTTTCAGTAAATTTTTTGCTAAATTTTTTCCCTGATTAATGGCAACATTCGCCACTTGAGGATGTCCTTGAGGATATTTCGGGGTTTCCATATACGCAACATCTCCTATCGCAAAAATATTACGATATCCCTGAATACGGTTGAAACGATCGGTTTTATATCGGTTTCTGAAAATAATTTCGGGGTTCAATCCTTCAATCACATTTCCGGTAACTCCTGCTGCCCAAATCACATTATTCGACGGAATGGTTTTTCCGCTTTTCATATATACTTTATCGCCGTCATAATCGGTTACAAATTCGTCACTCATAAAATGTACTCCCAATTCTTTCAGATATTTTTCGGACATTTTCTGGGATTCTTCACTCATCATACTCAGAGGAGTTTCCGTAGAGCTAATCAAAATAATTTTTAAATCCTCAAAATTCATATGCGGATAATCACGTGGAAGAACCTCTTTTTTCATTTCCGCAAAAGCTCCTGCCAATTCTACTCCGGTTGGTCCGCTTCCTACAATTACAAGATTCCAGTTTCCGTCATCGCTTCGCTTTTTTTCAATAATCAATTTTTCAAAAGTCAAAAGAATGTGATTTCTTATGGCAATCGCTTCCTGTGTGTTTTTCATCCCGAAAGCAAGATTTTCCATTTTGGCATTTCCGAAAAAATTAGTTTTGCAACCGGTTGCAATGATGAGCTTATCGTAAGTGAATTCTGCATCATCAGTAATAATTTTGTTTTGTTCGGGAATAATTTCCTGAACTTCCGTCATTCTATATTGTACATTTCGGGAACGTTGGAAAATCTTCCGGAACGGAAAAGAAATATTGCTCGGTTCTATCCTTCCACAAGCAACCTGATAAAAAAGCGGCTGAAACATATGATGATTCACTTTGTCGATAACAATCACTTTTTTGCGTTTGTTGTTAAGTGTTTTCGCAAGTTGAAGTCCTGCAAAACCACCACCGATAATTATTATTTTTTCGCGTGTTTCCATACCACAAAATTACTGATTTTTTTGCGGATGCTTTTAGAACGGTTTGTCGTTTTTTCGGATTTCGTCATTAATGCCAATAAAAAAATCCCTGATTTCTCAGGGATTCAAAAATATATAAATTTATTGTTTCACTATTTGTGTGATTTTTTGTGTATTATCACTCAGTGTATATCTCATAAGGTATTTTCCGGGTTTCAACTTATCCAATCGTATTTCGCCGGAATTCATATT
>CAYSQR010000082.1:0-7612 GCA_964433195.1 uncultured Kaistella sp.
CCAACAGCTTCGGCGGAAATCACAACGATTTGATCTCTTCGGTTTTTGCGGAAACGGATTTGGGATTCAGCAATAATTTTTCAGCCAAAATCGGTTTGCGTGCAGAAAATTCATCTTTTTTAAGCAAAACCAATTTTGCACCGAGATTTGCTTTGGCGCACCGGATTTCAAAAGAATGGACAACCTCTTTAGCGTACGGAATTTTTTACCAGAATCCTGAAAGTAAATACCTGAACGGTAATTTTCCGCTCTCGTTCCAGAAAGCAGAACATTATATTTTGCAGGTTCAGAAATCTTCGGACGGAAGAACTTTCCGGATGGAAGCATTTTACAAAAACTATGACAAGCTCATCAAAACTTTTGGAACCACCTATTTTCAAACCGCAACAGATAACAGCGGAAACGGTTTTGCAAAAGGAGCGGAAATTTTCTGGCGGGATAAAAAAACCTTCAAAAATATCGATTACTGGATTTCTTATTCTTTCCTCGATTCCAAAAGGGATTTTATGAATTATCCGATAAGTATGGTTCCGAATTTTGCAGCGAAGCATACGCTTTCTGTGGTGGCAAAAAAATTCGTGGAAGAATGGAAAACCGGTTTTAATCTTTCTTACACTTTCGCTTCAGGAAGACCTTATTATGATATTATTTCCAATTCCTTTAATCAAAATATCATCCGCCACGAAGGAACGCTGAAAGATTATAGCGGACTGAATTTCAGCGTGAATTATTTACCCAATTTAGGAAAGAAAGACTCGAAAGCATTTACGGTTCTGGTTTTAAGCGTATCCAATATTTTAGGAAACAAGAACATTTACGGCTATAATTTCTCAAACGACGGAATGCGGAGTTCTGCGGTGGTTCCGCCGGTAAACACGTTTGTTTTCATCGGTGCGTTTATCAGTTTCGGAGTGGATAAAACGAATGAGGCGATTAATAATAATTTGTAGCTGGATGTTGGGTGATGGATGCAGGAAGTTTACAATTGAAATACAAAACCGGAAATCTTAGAATCTGTCTAAATTTTATAAATAATAAAAATTTAAGACTGAAATTTCTCGCTGATTAAGCAAATTTTGCTGATTTTTTTAAATTATTATCTGCTAAATCAGTAAAATCTGCGAGAAAATTAAAAATTTAGACAGATCCTAAGACTAAGTGACTGTTCGGAAACAAAAATCAACCATTCGGGAAGAAATCATTTAATCCTGAAAATTTTTAAAATATCTTTGACTCATCAAAAAACAGAAATTAACACTTAAAATTTATAAAAAATGAAAACTTTAGTCTTAACACTACTTTTATTCATCGGCATCAATGCTTTTGCACAAACCGCTTACGAAAAAGCAATGACCGAGAAAATCGCACAGGTTGAACAGCACAAAACTCCGGATGAATTTACCGCTTTAGCCAACGATTTTAAAAGAATCGGCGACAAAGAAAAATCGCAGTGGCTTCCTTATTATTACGCCGCTTTCGCCACCATACAAAAAGGAAGAATGACGATGCAGCAAGGAAAAACCACAGAACTTGACCCGATTGCAGATGAAGCACAGAAGTTTTTGGATTTATCAATATCCTTAAATAAAGACAATGCTGAAAACCTCGTCTTACAGAAAATGATTCACGGATTGAAACTGATGGTAAATCCTATGGAAAGATTTATGAGCGAAGGAATGTTGGCTGCAGAAGCATTGAGCAAAGCCGAAAAATCAGATGCCGAAAATCCGAGAATTACTTTGATGAAAGCGGAAGATACCTATTTCACTCCCGAACAATTCGGCGGAAGCAAAACCAAAGGTTTGGAATTATTCCAAAAATCTTTGGATCAGTTTAAAGTGTATCAAACAAAATCTTCTTTAGACCCGAATTGGGGAAAAGCTGAAGCGGAATATTTTTTGGCGAATAAACCGTAGTTTGACTTTTTAATAGAAAGAAAATCCGTTTCAAAAAATGAAACGGATTTTTTATTTCCATTCTTTTAATCATTCCATCCATAGCTTTCCCATTTTTTATTTTCACTTGTATAAATTTCTCTCACAAGAAATCCTCTGTTATATTCAAGTTCATAATTATTAGTTATAGTAGATTTGTGATATTTTATTCCAAAACTTGTATTTAGAGATTCGGGATAATTTTTAGATTGTTGATTTAGACTTTTAATAATATTTTCACATCTGATTTTTTGAGATTTATCAACTACAAATGTTGATATAACCTGTGTTAATAGGAAAATAGGAATTAGGGAAATTATTATTGTTGAGTTTTGTTTACATATATGCTTTTTGTATTTAATTAAGTTTGCAATGAAGACAAACAATGAGAATATTAGTATTATTCCGAATGGAATCAATAAATAAAACATTTGGATTACAACAAAATAATCTACGAAAGGTGTTATAATTCCAAGAATAATAATTACACAAATAATAACCTTTAAAATATTAGGTTTGCATTTCATTGTTTTCTTTTATTGGTTGTTATTTTTATAAAAAATCACGTAACCGTCAAATTTACAATAATTTAATTTTTTCTCAATCATTCAGATTTATAGCATTTATTTTGTGCGGTATTTAATCTTATTTAATGTCGTAAATTTGCAGGACTTTTTTTTAAACTTTGTCAAAGTAAACAAACATACTTCTGAAAACTTTGACAAAGTGAAACATCAATTATCAATCATAAAAAAATGAAAATCGTTGTAGGTTTATCGGGCGGTGTAGATTCCAGTGTTGCGGCGTATTTGCTGCAAAAGCAGGGTCACGAAGTGATTGCACTTTTTATGCGGAACTGGAATGATGCTTCGGTTACGCTGGAAGATGAATGTCCGTGGATCGAGGACAGCAACGATGCTTTGATGGTTGCACAGAAATTGGGGATCCCGTTTCAGGTAATTGATATGAGCGAACTGTACAAAGAAAAAATTGTAGATTATATGTTCGCGGAATATGAAAAAGGAAGAACGCCAAATCCTGATGTTTTATGTAACCGAGAAGTAAAATTCGATGTTTTTCTGAAAACCGCACTTTCTCTCGGTGCGGAAAAAGTTGCAACGGGACATTACGCAAGAGTAGATTCCACTTTCGATGAAAACGGAAAAGAGATTTTTCATCTTCTCGCAGGGAAAGACAACAACAAAGACCAATCGTATTTTCTTTGTCAGCTAAATCAAGAGCAACTTTCAAAATCGCTTTTTCCGATTGGCGAACTCACAAAACCGGAAGTAAGGGAAATCGCCAAAGAAATCGGTTTGGTTACTGCGGAAAAGAAAGATTCTCAAGGTTTATGTTTTATCGGGAAAGTAAGTTTACCCACTTTTCTTCAACAACAGTTAAAACCAAAAGAAGGCGAAATTGTAGAGATTTTTGATGATTTTGAAGGATTTCATGCAGAAAAACCTCAATTTTCATCAAAATTGGAAGAATTGGAATTTCTCTCCAAAAAAATAAATTATAAAAAATCCGACGGAAAAGTGATCGGGAAACATCAAGGAGCACATTATTTTACCATCGGTCAAAGCAAAGGTTTGGGAATCGGCGGACATAAAGAATCCTGCTTTATCATTTCCAGAGATATGGAAACGAATACGATTTTCGTAGGCGAAGGAAAAAATTTCCCGGGATTGTTCCGCACAGCTTTGAAAATAGAAAATGCCGAAGTTCATTGGGTTCGTGAAGATTTAAAATTGAAAAACGGAGAATCGCTGAAAGTGAAAGCAAGAATCCGTTATCGCCAAACTTTGGAAGAAGCTACGCTTTATCAGTTTGAAGAAGGTTTCTTCATCGAGTTTGAAAATCCGCAATCCTCCATTGCAGAGGGACAATTTGCTGCGTGGTATTTGGAAGATGAACTGATTGGAAGTGGTGTGATTTCTTAAAATTTTCTTCACAAAACCTTTAATTAAAAATCCCTTATTAAAGTTTTTCGATGTTTTTGTTTAATAAGATTTTTCTTATTAAAGATTTCGAGCGTTTTCTTAAATTAAAAATCTTTTGCTTAAGCTTATTTATAAAAACCTTAAATTAAATTTTCTTTATTTAAGGTTTTCGCCTTTTTTCTTAAATAAGAAAAATTATTTTGAAAGCCAATCCTTGAAATCCCTCACTCTGTCGCGACTTACGGTGATTTCTTCTTCCGGCTGAAATTCTAATTCTACTTTGTAAAAAGGCGAAGTGTGAATGTTTTTAATGAAATTGGAATTGATGATAAACTGCCGATTTACCCGGAAAAATTTTTTTTCATCCAGAACTTCCTGTAATTCATCTAAAGTAAAATCGGTCGGGAAAGTTCGTTCTTTGGTTTGAAGATAAACGATTTTGTTTTCGCTGAAAAAACAGGAAACTTCATCGGTTTGTACAATCTTCAGATTATAACCGATTTTTACCAAAATCCTTGAGAGTTTTTGTTTTTCCTCTTTAATTAACGATTTGATTTCGTGTGAATTATGAACGGTTTCCGTTGGTAAGAAACTTTTGTATTTATCAATCGCTTTTTGCAAATCTTCTTCCATAATTGGTTTCAGAAGATAGTCGATGGAATTGAGCTTGAACGCTTTCAGAGTATATTGGTCAAAAGCAGTGGTGTAAATCATAAAGCTCTTGGTCGGGATTTTCTCGAAAATATCAAAAGACAAACCGTCTCCTAAAACAATATCTGAAAATATCAAATCCGGATGCGGATTTTTCTGAAACCAATCCACACTTTCTTCCACTGAATTGAGCGTTGCAACTGTTTCTAAATCAGTAAATAACCTCAATAATCTTTCGAGTTTTCTTGCGGCAGGTTTTTCGTCTTCTATAATTACGGTTTTTATCATTTTAGTGTCGAGTTTCAAATTTCGGGTTTTAAACTTATTTATATTTATCCATCAACTCCCGGATTTTCTTTTCTTCCCAATCTTTTCCTAAAATAAAATTTGGCGAAAAAACACTTAATCCGTGTGCAAGCAATCCTATTCCCCAGAAAAAAGCAGTGAAGAAATTCTCAAGCTGAAAATAAGATTCGCCGGGTTTCAAATTCTGAATATTGACAAATACAATCATCACATTTACAGCAATATAAACCAATAAATGAATATAAAACCCTTTGATTTTTTTTACTTTTTCTTTCGCGTTCAGGTAGCTGATTTTGTCTTCGTTATAATTTTCCATAATATTTAGTTTTTGTATTTTTCTTTGTCCATAATTTTCCGGATTTGTCTTTCTTCCCAATTTCTTCCTACAAAAAGGTAAAGTGTATATCCCAAAATGCTGATTCCGCATCCTAATAAAGGAAACCAAAACCAATGTAATTCGGGGTTTGTTTTCATATTAATAAAGATTAGAAAGGGCATCAGTAAAAAATAACCGCTCAACATTATGTAAAACGCCCTTAATTCTTCCACTCGATTCTTTGCTCTGTTGAATTTTAGTTTCTCTAAATTATTTTCCATAATATTTAGTTTTTGTATTTTTCTTTGTCCATAATCTTCCGGATTTGCCTTTCTTCCCAGTCTCTTCCTACTCCGAAAACCTGAATTGCGTGAGAAGCCAACCCAATTCCCCATCCTAATAAAGCCCACCAAAACCAATGATATTGCGGAGAAGTCCAAAGATTGATGAAGATTAAAAACGGCATTATCAAACAATAGGAAGTGAGATTTCCGTAGAAACCTTTCAGCTCTTTTACTCTTTTCGTTGCTTTTTCATAAGCCAACGATTCTTGTGACGGTTGTGTGGTCATTGCGGTAATTTTTTGAGTTAATATCGGTATTTTCACTCTGAAAAATTCTTCTGATTTTTCGATGAATACATTTTGTTTCGTTAATAAAGAATATCGCTGAACGATATTTGAAAGTCCGATTCCCGCACTTTCTCTTACCTGTTCTCTTTGCTGCAGATTATTTTCGATGAAGAGAAATCCGTTCTCCGAAAAGATTTTGATATTCAGCGGGTTTTGTGAGGTGGCAAAATTATGCTTGATGCAGTTTTCCAATAAAAGCTGAAGCGAAAGCGGGACTACAAACAATTTCTTATCAGCTTCATTCATGTTAAAATCAAAATTTACGCTGTCTTCAAATCTTGTTTTTAATAAATCGCAATACGTTTTTGCGAAA
Source organism: uncultured Kaistella sp. (assembly GCA_964433195.1). Lineage (GTDB taxonomy): Bacteria > Bacteroidota > Bacteroidia > Flavobacteriales > Weeksellaceae > Kaistella. The sequence continues at coordinate 6,095 of CAYSQR010000082.1, forward strand.
TCGAGCTCTTCTTCTACGGTAACCAATTCTTTGTCTTTCTGTTCCAAAACATACCGGTAAATTTTCGACATCGAAGCGGTAAATTTTTGAGCCTGATTTGGATTTTCATCAATTAAAGAACTCAGAACATTTAATGAATTAAAAAGAAAATGCGGATCGAGCTGATTTTTTAAGCTCTCAAATTGTGCGTTTGCGGATTTGGCGATGAGCTTTTGTTCTACAACTTCTTTCCGGGTTGATTTTTTCCACTCTTCAATGAATCCTTTGGCGTGTAAAACAGCGGAAATAAGCAAAGCGATATTGATTCCGAACCAATTGATAACTGCCATATTTCCAGAGAAAAATCCGGAAAAATTTTGTTTTTGGAATAGAATCAAATTAACATAATTACAGAAAATGACCAGAACAAAGTTTACCAGAATTGTAGTAATAATTCCAAAAACCGTTCTTTTCAGGGTTTGTTCTACCCAGGAAATTTTTTTGTTTAGAAAATCATTCACAAAACTGTTTCCCAATGCAATGGTAAAACTGTAAAGTCCCGAAACAGCAATGTTTAATAAAAACATTTCTACCGTTTTTTCTTTCGTGAAAAGGACAAAACAGAGTGTTCCTATAAGAAACGTAATCCAAGTGAGGGTAATTAAACTTTGTCTTTTCATTTTTATCATTTCTTGCACAAAGATATTCCGGATTAAAGGTAAATAAAATAATTTTCCACCGAATGGTAAATTTTGGTTTCCGAATGGTAAAAAGCAAAACCACCGGAAAATCCCGATGGTTTTTTTGTACGTTTTGTTTATAAATCTGTTATTTCATTTCCGAAATCACATTCACTACTTCCTGCAGATACAAATCCCGTTGCAGGTTTTTCGTCCAGTTCTGGGTTTTTTTGGCGAAAACATCGTCGGTTTTTTCACGGACAGCTTCATCGGGATTCAGTGTGAATTTCAATCCGTTGTTATATTTGCTCAATGCTTTGAATTTTTCGATTTGGGATTTTCTGGTCTTCATCACTTCATTGAACTTGGTTTGGTTCAGAGAAATGGTTTCTTCTTTATTAAGGTTTTCTTTCCATTGTGCAGATTCCTGTATCAGAAGATAATTTTTGTTGTTCTGAAGACGGCTTTCAATTCCTTTTTGCAGTTCGCCGATTGAAACAATATTCATCGGTTGATAAGCCACCGCAGGAATTTTGTCCCACGCTAAAGCAAAATCATCGTATCTTTCTCCGATTTCGGAATAGGTATAGAAATCTTTCATTCGGATATCGGATTCTATTCCTTTTCTTTGGGTAGATTCTCCCGTCACTCTGTAAAACTTCTGAATGGTTAATTTCAAAGAACCGAAATCGTCATTGGTATTCAGAAATCTGTTTAAATCAACAAAAGTCTGCACCGTTCCTTTTCCGAAAGATTGCGGAGAACCGATAACAATTCCTCTTCCGTAATCCTGCATTGCTCCTGCCAAAATCTCGGAAGCCGAAGCTGAAAGTTCGTTCTGCATAATGACAAGTGGACC
>CAYSQR010000082.1:7622-8907 GCA_964433195.1 uncultured Kaistella sp.
GTCCAAATCGGAGCATTGGTTTTATTTTTCAGTGTCTGGATTTTTCCGTTGCCGTCTTTTACCTGAACATAAGGACCTGAATTCATAAACAATCCCATAATATCGCCGACTTCGGTTAAACTTCCTCCTCCGTTATTTCTAAGGTCGAGAATAATTCCCTGAACATTTTGTGCTTTCAGTTTGATAAGTTCATTTTTAATATCATCGGATGCGTTTCTTCCTTTTGAATTTTCAAAATCCGCATTGAAGCTCGGCAAGTTGATGAATCCGTATTTTTTTCCATTGGGAGCATTTACGATAATGCTTCTTGCAAAGGTATCTTCAATCGCTACTTCTTCGCGAATCATCGTAACTTCCTGAATTGTTTTGTCTTTTTTCTCCACGGTTAAAGTTACCTTCGTTCCTTTTTCTCCACGGATTAATCTTACTGCTTCATCAGAAAGCATTCCTACGACATTTACTGCATCTTCGTTTGGTTTCGATTTTACTTTCAGGATTTTGTCGCCTTCCGAAAGCTGTTTCGATTTCCAAGCGGGAGCTCCGATTGTAAGTGCTCCTAAATAAAGATACCCTCTTTTTTCCTGGATAATCGCACCGATTCCGATGACTTTTCCTTTAAACTGAGTATCGAAATCCTCCTTGTTTTTTGGGGAATAATAATTGGTATGCGGATCGAAAACTTCGGTATAAGCATTCATATAAACCGTGAACCAATCCATTTTATTTCTTTTCTTGAATCTTCTGAAAGTATCTGTTATCAAATCTTTCACTTCTTCGGTTGCTTTTATTCTTTTCTGTTCCGGCGATAGAATTTCTAATTTAATGGTATCCTGTAATTTGAATTTTTGTACGGAATCTTTTTTCTCTTTCTGCATTTCTTCTTTTGCAGTTAAAGATTCCATTTCCTGTAGAATATTATATTTAATATATTTTTTCCAGTCTGTATAAAGTTCATTTTGGTTTATCGCATTTTTCTTGATTTTTGGTTCCAGAATCAACGTTTCGTCTTCATCCAGATTAATGGGTTTACTCAGAATATCCTGTGCAATTTTATCAATCTCGTCCACTCTTTGGTAAAGACGGTCGATTGTAAGTTTATAAAAAGTAAGATCTCCCTGATTTAGATAATCATCTAGTTTGGTTTTGTGTTTCGCAAATTCATCCATATCCGATTGCAGGAAATATCTTTTCGAAGCATCAATCATTTCAAAATAATGTTTGTAAACTTCCTGTGAATAAGCATCATTAATCGGTTTCGGAGAATAATGAAGATAACTGAGCGTGT
>CAYSQR010000083.1:0-6141 GCA_964433195.1 uncultured Kaistella sp.
GCTCAAAGCGTCGCTTTCAATATCCCGCATATTATTGAGGTTTAAAACAGCTGCACTCAACATTCCGATTGCTGTTGCAGGTATTATTATGTCCCAACTGAAAGTTTTGGTAAACAGAAAATAACTTCCGCAAACCGAAACCAAACCGAAAAAAACAAAAACAAAAATATCGCCCAAACCGAGGTAGCCATAAGGTTTTTTCCCAACCGTATAACCAATCGCCGCCAAAATACAAGCAATTCCCAATCCGATGAAAGTGTAAAATTCTTTCATTAAATTTTCTTTGAAAAAAGCAAAATATAACAATGCCAAAGTTGCCAAAAATGCCAGAACCGAAAACAAGATAACGGCATTTTTCATTTGGTTTGCCGATATTTTTCCGGAAGACACTGTTCTTTGTTCGGCTTCATTAATCCGAAGTTTATCCGTTCCTTTGATTCCGTCGCCGTAATCGTTGGCAAAATTTGAGAGAATTTGATATAATAATGTTACCAAAATTGCAAGTGCAAAAATCTTCCAATCCCACGTTCCTCCATTTTGAGAAATTCTCCATTTTGCAATGAAACTTCCCATAATAATTCCGCTCATAGAAAGCGGTAAAGTTCGCAGTCGAGCTGCTTTTATCCAGTGTGTCATTTTTTAGTTGTTGTTTATCAATTATTATTCAAATAATCTCTATAGAACCTCTCGCTTTTGATTGATTCTTCATTTTGTGCTTTAATTTTTGTCAATCTTTCTCCTGCAATAACCGCTATTACAATAAAAGATACTATTATAAGCAAAAGTGCTGTTACACATCCTCTTGTATCTCCTCTTATAAAACAGGAAACAAACAAAATAGCACCTATAATCATTGTCCAAAAAGTTATTCCAAATTGTTCATCAGGCAAATTATATCCTAAAATTAACATAAATAAAGACACAGTAAGTACTGTGATGCGAAGAATTTTAGAAGACTCTGGAGAGATTTTATTTTCCATATTTAATAACAAAGTTAACATTACGAAATTTTTCGAAAATAAGGTTTTGCTAAAAATTTCTAAATCAAACTTTCCCCATTCAAATCCGTAGTAAGCACTTCGCTCATATAATCAAAAAACGGACGCATTACCAGAAATGTTGCGATGATTTCTTTTTGAAAATCCGCAGAAAATACTTCTTTATCGGAAAATTTTCTCCTCACAACATATTGCTTTTTCTTAATCAAATCTATTGCAGGGTGATTTTTGTCGAAGCCTTTCGGAGCAGTTTTTACGCCGTCTTCGCCTTGCAGTTCTCCGAAATATTTGATGAAAGTTTTATCCGAAGTAATTTTTCTGATTTCCGTATCATCGGTTTCAAATTCTTTGCGAATTCTAAGTAAATCTTCACTGTTCGGAGACCAAAAACCTCCGCCGACAAAACTGTTATCGGGTTCTAAATGAATATAATAACCGCCTCTCAACTTCGGTTTTGTGCGGGAAAATCCTGCTCCGAAATTGGTTTTATACGGTGTTTTGTCTTTGGAAAAACGAACATCCTTATAAATCCTGAAAATATGAATTCCCGACAAACTGTCGTGTTCCTGAAGCCGGGAATAAACATCGTCAAAGAACAGTTTATTTTCCTTTACAATCGCATCGTATTCCGGTTTATGTTCGGAAAACCAAACCCGATTGTTGTTTTGGGTAAGCTGTTTCAGGAATTGGAATGTGGATTTCAATATGATGTTAATTAAAATTTATAAATTTCTTTTCAAAATCACTTAGTTCATTATTATTTGGTTCTTTATCAAAACCAAGATTTAATATGAGAGGAATTTCATCAACTTTTCCAAAACCAATTATTCTCACAGTTCCATCTTTCATTTTATATTTAACTCCTTCAAATTGTTGATTTTGAGAAGTGAATTTTATTTTCTTTTTCGTTTTATAATCAAGCTGTTGTTCTATTTGATTGAATAATTGTTCATTAACTTTCTGTTTAACCATTTCGTCATTTAGAAATAACCATTGAACAGAAAATCCATTACAATCTACAATTTCATATTCAGATTTTGCAACACAATTATTAGGAACTTTAATTTCAGTTCTCGCATATTTCAAATTTCCAATTTTTTCCTGAGCAAATACAGAAAAACTAACGAAAATTAACAGACTTAATATTATTTTTTTCATAAAATCATTTATCAATTATCATTCATCAATTATATCAAGAAATCCATTGATTTTCCCCGAAATCCGGTTTACGTTTTTCCAGAAAAGCGTTTCTGCCTTCTTTTGCTTCTTCCGTCATATACGCTAATCGTGTTGCTTCGCCTGCGAAAACTTGTTGACCAACCATTCCATCATCGGTAAGATTCATTGCGAATTTCAGCATACGGATTGACATTGGGGATTTCACTAAAATTTCTGTTGCCCACTGATAAGCGGTTTCTTCCAATTCTGCGTGAGGAATTACGGCATTTACCATTCCCATTGCTTCGGCTTCCTTAGCGGAATAATTTCTCCCGAGAAAGAAAATTTCACGGGCTTTTTTCTGACCTACCATTTTCGCCAGATATGCGGAACCGTATCCGCCGTCGAAACTCGTTACATCGGCATCGGTTTGTTTGAAAATGGCGTGTTCTTCGCTGGCTAAAGTCAAGTCGCAAACGACGTGCAAAGAATGACCACCTCCAACGGACCAACCGTTTACAACTGCAATCACTACTTTCGGCATAAAACGGATTAAACGCTGAACTTCCAGAATATTTAAACGATGTCTTCCGTCATCTCCTACATAACCTTGATTTCCACGTGCTTTTTGATCGCCGCCGCTGCAAAATGCTTCTACGCCGTCTTTCGGACTTGGTCCTTCTCCGGTGAGCAAAACTACACCTACGGAAGAATCTTCCGAAACGTGGTAAAAAGCGTCATATAATTCTGAGGTTGTTTTGGGGCGGAATGCGTTGCGAACTTCGGGTCTGTTAAAAGCGATTCTCGCAACTCCTCCGCATTTTTTGTAAGTAATGTCTTCGTATTCTTTTACGGTTTTCCAGTCTTTCATTTATTTGAAAAATTTTGGATAAAGGTAAGGAATTTGGTTGGAAGATGGATGTTGGATGTTGGATGATGAATTAAATTTCATTTTCTTCAATATCGTCAATTTCCTGAAGGATTTTTTCGGCTTCATTAAAATCTCTTTCGCTGACCAAAAGAAAATAGTTTTGTGAAATGGGGAAAACTGCAATATTGTTTACATATTCGTTTTTAATGTAACCCGGGATTTCACGGGATGCAAGTTTGCTTTTGGCAAGTTCTATTTCATAAAGATAGGAGGACTGAAAGACGGCAACAAGTTCTGACATTATTTCTGATTTTCTCAAATTTACGAATTATATATAAACTGTTTTACTTTTTTATGATTGTCCGTTTTCTGTCATAATGAAAAAATTTAACGCAAAGTTCGCAAAGATTTTTATGTAAATACTGTTTTTCTTTCGTTTTTTAAGTTCGCAAAGGCGTTTCACTTAGCAAAGTCCGCAAAAAAAAATACATATATGACCAAAAACGGATATTCATATTATTTTTAAACTTTTTCCTGCGAAGAAAAACCGTAAGGAATTTTAGCCCCGGTTGAAGCGGCATCCTTTTTTCTTATAGCCGCGATTAATCGTGGCTATAAGAAAAAAGATACAGCGGAAAACGGGACCGAAAAGCGGAGCAAAATCCTAATCTCGTTGCTCCTGAAAATTTATCCTATTTTCTTTTTTACAAAAACCTGATATGCCATATAAATCAACGGAAGTGACATAATTCCGAGATATAATGAGTTTTCTACGGCTTGTTGCGGGAAAAGTAAAACGGTATAAACCAATCCGAAAATTGCTCCTCCTAAATGTGCAGCGTGACCTACATTGTCGTTCTGATTGGGATTGAGCATCATATAAACGGAATAACTGAAATACAATAATCCGAAAACAAATCCGGGAACACTAAGTTCGGGTGGTAAAAGAATGATTCCTATCTTGATGAGATTCGGGAACATTGCCACACTTGCAAAAATAATTCCCGAAACTCCGCCGCTTGCTCCGATTGCAGAATACCACGACTGGTTTTTGTACAGGTAAAGACTAAACAAATTTCCTGATAATATGGAACCAAAATAGATGATAACAAATCCCGCTGTTCCGAAAATCTCAAAAATAGGAGGACTGAACAAATATAAAACGTATAAATTCAGCAAAAGATGCATTAAACTTCCGTGCAGAAAACCCGAAGATAAAAGCCGGATGTATTCTTTTCTGTGAAGAATTGCACCTATATTGAATTTGTATTTTTCAAAAAGACTTTGATTATTAAAGCCCATATAACTGAAAATTGCAGTTGCCGCAATGATGATTAAAAGAATGGTGTTCATATATTTTTATTAAAATAAAAAGTTTCAGGTTTACCGAAACTTTTGTTTAAACAATTTCCGAAGTTAAACTTCGTGATAATAATTTTTCGTGCATCGGTTTCAGGATTTCTAAACTTCCGGTTTTTACGGTGCATTTTCCTTTGTAATGAACAAGAAAAGTACATTGCTCCGCCTGTTCCAAAGTGTGTCCGCAAATTTCGATGAGCGATTCTATAACGAAATCGAAAGTATTTACCTCATCATTCCAAAGGACGAGCTTATAAACCTCGTCTTCTTTTTCGAGCAATGCAACGTCTTCTTCATATTCCCGTTGCGGTTTTTCGTAGTTTCCTGTATTAAATATTTTTTTGAACATTTTTATTAAATCTCTCCAATTTCTTCGGTAATGTCATCAATAATATTTGGTTCTTCGTAAACAAGCTCTACCAAATCCACACTTTTGTTCTGCATTTTCAGGATTTTTACGTGATAATCATTGATGACAAATTCCTGATTTTCTTCGGGAATATCTTCGAGTTCGTGTAAAATAAATCCGGCTAAAGTATTGTATTCTCCGTCTTCCGACAAAGGAAATTTCTTTGGCAAATGTTCATTAATTTCATCCAAAGGTTGCGTGGACTGAACCCAGAAAACGTTCTCTCCTACTTTGTCCACTATTTTTTCTTCCTCATCTTCCTCGTCCTGAATTTCGCCGACCAACTCTTCCAGAATATCTTCTAATGTAATGATTCCTTCGGTTCCTCCAAACTCATCAATAACAACTGCTAAATGCTGCTTTTTCTGCTGGAAAACTTTTAACAAATCTGAAATTTTCTTGCTTCCTACCACAAAGAATGCTTCTCTCATCAATTCTTTCAGAACGTCGTGATCTATTTCTCCTTTTCTTCTGATGTATTCGCGGATGATTTCTTTGGCATAAAAAATACCAATCACATTATCAATAGAATCCTGATAAACAGGAAGTCGAGAATAACCTCCTTCCATAATTTTGTGAATGATTTCCTCTACAGGTTCTTCGATATCAATAGACGAAATATTCTGTCGCGGAACCATAATCTGTTTTGCGGAATGATCGGTAAAATCAAAAGCGTTTTTGATGATTTCATAATTCTCTTCTTCTATTTCTCCGGAATCTGCCGATTGTTTTACCAAAAGCTGAAGCTCTTCGGTGGAATGGATTTCCTGTTCGGAAGCAGGGTGGATTTTGATTAATCTCAAAACTCCGTTCGACATTTGGTTCATTGTCCAAATAAACGGTTTGAAGATGGTATAAAAAATCCGTAAAGGCATTGCAATGACCATTGTGGTAGGTTCTGCTTTTCTGATGGCAATTGATTTGGGAATCAGCTCTCCGAAAACAATGTGCATCACGGTAATTAAAAGGAAACTGATTACTAATGAAATAGTAGTAATTGTCCCTTGTTCCAATGCAAAATTAAAATAGATAAAAATTCTTTCGATAATATGATGCATTGCACTTTCTCCGACCCAACCTAAAGCAAGTGATGCCAAAGTAATCCCAAGTTGTGTTGCTGAAAGATATTCGTCTAAATGTTTGATAATGTGCTCCGCTTGTTTCGCCATCGAATTTCCTTCGGCGGCTTTAAGCTGGATTTGTGAATAACGAACCTTGACTATTGAGAATTCTGCGGCTACGAAAAAACCATTGAGTAATACTAAGAATAAAGCTAATAAAAGCTTGACGACATCTGGGTCCATTTAGAAATTTAAAATTATTGCTACAAAGATATATAAAAAATT
>CAYSQR010000083.1:6151-8816 GCA_964433195.1 uncultured Kaistella sp.
GTTGGATGTTGGATGTTGGATGTTGGATGTTGGATGTTGGATGTTGGATGTTGAATGTTAAAAAGCACCGATAAAATCGATGCTCATATATTTATGTCTTATTAATTTTTTTTCTAAGAATTTTTCAAAGCTTCTGCTCCACCTACGATTTCTAAAATTTCGTTTGTGATTGCAGCTTGTCGTGCTTTGTTGTAGAAAATTACCAAATCGTTTTTCAGAGCTTGTGCATTGTCGGTTGCTTTGTGCATCGCCGTCATTCTTGCTCCGTGTTCTGATGCAATAGAATCCAAAACCGCCTTGTAAACCTGTGTTTTGATTGATTTTGGAATGAGAACATCCAAGATTTCTTTTGCATTCGGTTCGAAAATATAATCGGTATTCGCTGTTTTTTCTTGTTTTGTCATTGCAATCGGCAAAACCTGTTCGGTTTTCACTTCCTGTGTTGCGGCATTGATGAATTTGTTATAGATGACAAAAACCTTATCGAACTTACCGAGCTTATAATCTCTCATTACATTTTCGGTAAATTTAGAAACAGCTCCAAAACTCATCGAATCGAAAATTGCACTTTGATTATCATACACTTTTCTGCTTCTTCTTACTGCATCGTACGCTTTTTTTCCTACGGAAAGAATTTCAATTTCCTGTTTTGTATTGCTTATGATATTGTTCAATTCTTTAATCACCGAAGAGTTGAAAGCTCCGGCTAAACCTTTGTTAGAAGTTACCACGATAAAAAGAACTTTTTTTACTTCTCTTTCTGTGGTATAGGTTGCAACTCCTTCCAAATCGGTTGTGGAACTTACATTTTCTATAATTTCCTGCAACTTTTCCGAGTAAGGCCTCAACATCACAATGGCATCGGTTGCTTTTTTTAGTTTCGCTGCCGAAACCATTTTCATCGCACTCGTAATCTGCATTGTAGAAGAGATGGAAGTAATTCTTCCGCGTATTTCCTTTAAATTTGCCATTCTATGGATTCAAAGTTTAAAATTCAACATTCAAAATTTTGAATTCTGAATATTGAATATTGAATTATTTTAGTTGTATTTCGATGCTAATTCTGTAGCTGCTTGTTTCAGAACTCCTGTGATTTCGTCATCAATTTTTCCTGCTTTGATTGCTGCCATTGTTTCAGGATGTTTCGATCTCAAAAATTCTACATATTCTTTTTGGAATTCTTTTACTTTTCTGATCGGGATATTTCTCAGCAAGTTTTCAGTTCCTGCATAAATCATCGCAACCTGAGAATCTACAGGAAGTGGAGAGTTTACCGGCTGCTTCAGGATTTCTACGTTTCTTTCCCCCTTGGAAATAACACCAAGAGTTGCCGCATCCAAATCGGAACCGAATTTTGCAAACGCTTCCAATTCTTTGTACTGAGCTTGGTCGAGCTTCAAAGTTCCGGAAACTTTTTTCATCGATTTAATCTGTGCATTACCTCCAACTCTCGATACGGAGATTCCCACATTAATTGCAGGACGAACTCCTGAGTTGAATAAGTCTGATTCCAGGAAAATCTGTCCGTCGGTAATTGAAATTACGTTCGTTGGAATATATGCAGAAACGTCACCTGCTTGAGTTTCAATAATTGGAAGTGCTGTAAGAGAACCGCCACCTTTTACGATTGGTTTTAAAGAATCAGGTAAATCATTCATTTGGGAAGCAATCGTATCATCTTTGATTACTTTTGCCGCTCTTTCCAACAATCTGGAGTGAAGATAGAAAACGTCTCCAGGATACGCTTCACGTCCCGGTGGTCTTCTTAATAATAACGAAAGTTCACGATATGCAACCGCCTGTTTTGATAAATCATCATAAATAATCAAAGCCGGTCTTCCTGTATCACGGAAATATTCTCCAATCGCAGCTCCTGCCATCGGTGCATAAACCTGCATCGGAGAAGGATCGGAAGCGTTTGCTGCTACTACAACCGTATAAGCTAAAGCTCCTTTATCTTCTAAAGTTTTTACAATTTGTGCAACGGTAGAAGCTTTTTGTCCTACTGCAACGTATATACAGAATACAGATTCACCTGCATCATAAAATTCTTTTTGGTTCAAAATCGTGTCAATCGCCACAGTTGTTTTCCCTGTTTGACGGTCACCGATGATGAGCTCTCTTTGTCCTCTTCCTACCGGAATCATAGAGTCGATTGCAACGATACCGGTTTGAAGCGGCTCGTTTACCGGCTGTCTGAAGATTACACCGGGAGCTTTTCTTTCCAAAGGCATTTCGTACAATTCACCTGTGATTGGTCCTTTTCCGTCAATTGGGTTTCCCAAGGTATCTACTACTCTACCCAACATTCCTTCACCAACTTTTATGGATGAGATTCTTTTGGTTCTGTTTACTGTATCTCCTTCTCTTACCAATTTGGATTCACCAAGAAGTGCAACACCCACGTTGTCTTCCGCAAGATTTAAAACGATTCCTTCGATGCCACTTTCAAATTTTACCAATTCACCGTACTGTACGTTTTCTAAACCGTAAACAAGAGCGATACCATCACCGATTGTCAATACAGTTCCAACTTCTTCTACATTCGATTGTGTATCAAAATTAGCTAATTGCTGTTTAAGAATTGCAGATACTTCTGCCGGATTTATTTCTGCCATTTTATGGTTGTTTTTGTCTTAATTTAATTGAAATTCTTTTTTCAGTT
>CAYSQR010000084.1:0-8754 GCA_964433195.1 uncultured Kaistella sp.
CCAATATTGTTTGGAGTACAGGTGCAACAACACAAACAATCACAGCAGGAGCAGGAAATTACTGGGTAGATTTAACCAATACTTCAGGATGTGTTTATCATCAGGAAGTAACTGTTATCGATTCTCCGAAACCTCAATGGAATATCGCTGCTTATGATGCTGTACATTGTGATGATAATTTCGACGGACTTATCAGAATAAATCTTTCTTCCGAAGTAACTCCGGTTATTTTGACAAACCATACTTTGTTTACGGTAAGATATTATGCTACTTTGGCTTTTGCAAATGCAGGTGGAAACAACAATTTACCGAACAACTGGTCTTATTCTGTGAATACAACGATTTACGTAAGAGTGGATTCGCCGTATTGTCCTACCGAAATAAAACAGATTGATTTCAAAGTAGGGAATCCATTAATTTTAATTTCCGATACGCATACAGATTCTGTCTGCGATGATAATTTTGACGGAATAAAAGCAGTGGATCTTTCCGATTACGTTCAGTATTTCACTACCGATACAGGAATTACTGTTTCGTATTTCAGGACTTTGGCAAATGCAAATAATAATACGAATCCGATTACCAATCCTGCAACAGTGAACAATTCGGGAACTTTTTATTTAAGATTCCATAAAAACGGTTTCTGCGACGCCATCGGAAAATTAACTATTACCGTTAAAACTCCGAAAAAATCGGATATTCTTAAAGACCAAAAAATCTGTCCGGATGCAATCACAACGCTCGATGCAGGAACAGGTTTCGACAGTTATTTGTGGAGTACAGGAGAAACCACACAAACCATCGACGTTCCTGTCGGAGATTATTGGGTGGAACTTACTTACAACGGTTGTCCTTACAAGCAGGATGTTTCCGTAACAGCAGTTTCGTTACCGGAAATCAAAAGCATAGACATACAAGGAAATACCATCACGATAAATGTAACCGGAGGAACTCCTCCTTATCAGTATTCACTAAACGGAGGTACTTATCAATCGTCCAACGTGTTTTACAATGTTCCTTCAGGAGATAATACGGTTTCCGTAATTTCTGCGGATAATTGTGCTCCTGTAAATGAGGTGGTTGTAATCATTCCGTCTTACAATGTCATCACTCCAAACGGAGATGGTAAAAATGATGTGCTGAATTATTCCGATTTATTGAAAAAAGATGAACCGATGTTGAATATCTTCGACAGGTTCGGAAAATCTATCTTCAAAGGAGATCAAAACAACCGTTTTATCTGGGACGGAAAATCCGGAGGAAAAACCCTTGAAACCGGAACATACTGGTACATTTTGGAATGGAAAGAACCGGGTTCTGCAACGATAACCAAATACAACGGTTGGATTTTACTGAAAAACAGGGAGTAAAATTGCGGTAGAAAATTATTGAAAATAAATATTGACTTTGTCAAAGTTTTTCAGAAGTGATTTTGTAAACTTTGACAAAGTTTTTTTAATTGCCTCCGTTTGTTCAGCTTTGACAAAGTTTTATGCAGTTTGATGATTAACTTTGTCAAAGTTTTTTCCTTTCACATCGAAATATTTTCAAAATGCCGAAATCCGTTGAGGAAATCTTTCACACTCATTCTTTTTTTGCCTTCAAGCTGTAATTCTTCCGGGAAATAAATTCCGTTCTTCGTAAAAATTTTAAATGAACTTTTATCGATTTCCAAAGTTCCGGCAGTTTTTCCGTGATTTGAAATTTCGTATTTTCCGGAATAAATTTTCAGGGATTTCTCTTCGTTTCCGATTTTCAGGGAAGTGAAAGAACACGGATATGGCGACATTCCTCGAATAAAATTATGGATGGTTTCCGAATCATTATTCCAATTGATTCGGGTATCTTCTTTGAAAATTTTGAAAGCATTTTTCGGATGTTCCACTTTCGGTTGCGGTTTTTCTTTAATGGAATTTTCAGCTAATCCATCCAAAGTTTTTACCACGAGTTTCGCTCCCATTTCCATTAATCGGTTGTGAAGATTTCCTGCATTTTCATCGGGAAAAATTTCGAGTTCTTCCTGAAGCAGAATATTTCCTTCATCAATGTTTTCATTAATGAAAAAAGTAGTTGCTCCGGTTTTGGTTTCTCCGTTGATTACTGCGTAATTTATCGGAGCAGCTCCGCGATAATCCGGAAGCAAAGAAGCGTGAAGATTGAAAGTTCCCATTTCGGGCATTTCAAATAAAATTTTCGGCATCATTCTGAAAGCTACGACCACAAAAACATCGGCGTTCAGGTTTTTTATTTGTTCCAGAAATTCGGGATTTCTTAATTTTTCCGGCTGAAAAACCGGAAGATGATTTTCCTCCGCAAAAATTTTCACAGGAGATTGATGTATTTTTTGTCCACGACCACTTGCTTTATCAGCAACGGTAACAACTCCGGCAATTTCGTGATGAGAATTGTGAATTGCTTCAAGCGAAGTTTTTGCAAATTCGGGAGTTCCGAAGAAGATGACTTTTAGGGATCTCATTTATATGATTGATGTTGGATGTTTGATGTTTGATGTTTGATGTTGGATGATTGATGTTTGATGATTGATGTTTGATGATTGATGTTGGATGTTTGATGTTTGATGTTTGCAAATGATTGTTATATTGCTAAATTATTACATTGTTAAATTAATTACTCATCACTAATTCGGTACGTCCGGAAATCCTGCATTTTTACTTTTCCCGAATCCAAAAGATAAATAAGGTTTTCTATAATATTTTCTTTTTGGTAATAATTTAATTTAATGGAAATTTCTTCCACATTTGAAGGTTTCCGCTTGAGAATTCCGAGGATTTCTTCGGAAATATTTCTGCCGAAAATATGTTCCATATTCTTTTCACAAACGGAACATTTTCCGCAGTTTTTCACATTTTTTTCTCCGAAATAGGAGAGGATGAGCTTCATTTTACAAAAATCGGAATCCTGTACAAAAAACTTCATTTCCTCCCATTTCTGTAATTTGTTTTTCTGGATTTCTTCAAAAAGATTCCAGTATTTTCCACCGATTGCACGTTCGTCACGATGTTTCAGAAATTTAATGCTCGACAAAGCTCCGTCGATATATTCCAGATAATCTTTCTGTTGAAGCTCTTTGATTCTTTCTTTTATTAAATGAACTTCCGAACCTATTTTGTTGCTCAGAGTCTGTTCGCTGAACATAATTTTGTGGGTGGTAAATCCCGAAAAATTCCGTAATAAAATTTCCATAAAATGGCTGTCTTTTTTCGATAACAAATCGAGCTCATCAGAAGAAATTTTCAGTTCCAGAGAGGATAAAGATTTATTGTTATTCAAAAAAACAATTTCCTGATTATGAAGAAAGTTCAGCACGTTTTTAATCTTTGCCAAAGAAATTTTTGTAATGTTCTGAATCTTTTGAAAATTCAGCTGAAAAACCTTTTCCGGTAAATCGTTTTCGGCAATCTGAAATACGGAATAAAGACAGGAAACAATCGTACAAAATTCCTTTTTTGTAGGAATTTGGTTGATTAAAATTTTGTCGAAATTCTGAAGTTCCTGTTCGTTCCAAAGCAGAAAAGTGAAACATTCCGCTCCGTCTCGACCGGCTCTTCCGATTTCCTGATAATAATTTTCGAGAGATTGCGAAGGTGAAAAATGAACAATGAATCCCACATTATCCTTATCGATTCCCATTCCGAAAGCATTCGTGGAAATCAAAACATTGTTTCGGCTTTTTATCCAATGGTTTTGTTTAGCGTTCTTTTCTTTTACCGACAAACCTGCGTGAAAAAAATCTACGTTTTCAATCTTATTTCGATGGAGAAATTTAGTGAGTTCTTCGGTTTCTTTTCTTGTTCGGGTATAGATAATTCCCGAAGAATTGTTGTATTTCAGCAGGTTCAGAATCCGTTCGTATTTATCGGAAACTTCATCTGCAATGATATTTATATTTGTTCTCCTAAAACTTTTTTGGAAAATTTCGGGATTTTTTAAATTTAATTTGGATTGAATTTCGCGAAGAACTTTCGGTGTTGCTGTTGCAGTAAGAGCTAAACAAGGAATATCTTTAAAAAGCTCCCGAAAGTTTTTGATGTTCTGATAACTCGGTCGAAAATCTTGTCCCCATTCGGAAATGCAATGTGCTTCATCTACAGCGATAAACGAAATTTGAATTTCTTCTATATTCTGTAAAAAGGTTTTATTCGTAAGACGTTCCGGTGAAATATAAAGGAGCTTGGTTAATCCGTCTTTGCATCGGTTAAAGATAATTTCCGCATCAAATTCATCGAGTTCGGAGGAGAGATATTCTGCTTCGATGCCGTTATTTTTTAATTGGTAAACCTGATCTTTCATCAAAGCCAAAAGCGGAGAAATAACCAGACAAGTTCCTTCCAAAATAAGTGCAGGAAGTTGATAACACAAAGATTTTCCGCCACCTGTAGGAAGAAGAGCCAATGTGTCTTTTCCTGAAATCACCGAATTTATAATATCTTCCTGTGAATCCCGAAATGTATCATAACCCCAAAAATGTTTCAGGGTTTGGAATTTTAATTGTTGAAAATCATTCTGGGAAAACACGGAGTAAAAATACTGAAAGAAATTTCATAAAACAAAAAAAGCCACGCAATGCGTAGCTTTTTGTATAGAAATAATTTAGATTAATTATTTTGCTTCAAAGTAAACTCTTCTGTTTGCTCTGTTTTTCCATTCCGGGCATTTTGTTGCAGGATTACATTCCGGATATTTCAGGTCTTTTTCTCCTCTACCGATTGCGTTTAATTTACCTGCTTCAACACCGTTTTTAATTAAATAATTCTTCACGCTGTTTGCTCTTCTTTCAGATAGTTTTTGGTTATACGCATCAGAAGCTCTTGTATCGGTTGCTCCGATTACGTTATAAGAACCGGTTGAAGAATTGATATAGTTAATTGCATTTTCAAGAATCGGTGTATTTGAAGGAAGTATCTTATCTGAATTTAAATTAAATTCAATACCATCAAGAATTTTGGTTTCATCTGTAATGACTCCCGAATTTGGTGTGTTTGTGTAAGGACAACCGTGGTTTTCTACAGGACCCGGAACCGTTACGCACTTATCATACAAGTCAATTACTCCATCCAAATCTGTATCTAAAGCTACACCTGCACCATCAACTCTTGCTCCTGCAGGAGTATCGAGTTGTCTGTCCCAATCGTCGCAAACTCCGTCATTATCTGCATCACCGGATTTACAAACTTCAACATCCTGATTTCTGTCCGTCAAGACATCCAGTTTGTAATAAATTTCCTGAAGTGGGTCGTGCCAGAAAAGATGAGATTCGTGTTTTCCTAAATTCAGGGTTGCTCCGAAAGTAATATTAATGATGTTATCGGATGGATTATCATTTATTTTTCCGTTATATCCTTGTCCACCTGCACCGTCAAAAGTATCTTCTCCGGAAACAATATACATCAGTCTTCCTTCAAAATCCAAAGACCTTGTCGCTCTGTATTTTAAACCTGCACCGGCTTGACCAAATAAACTTCCCAATTTGAAAGGTTTTATTTCGGCAACCAAAGATTGGTTATAAACGGGACCCGCATCTTGTCTGTATGCTTTGTAAGCTAAACTACCGATTCCTGCATAACCGTGAAGAGCCCATCTGAAAGGGGAGTGATTATCTACTCTTCTGAGAAGATTCGAGAAATCTACATCTCCTAATATAGAAATTGCATCATATTGAGTTCTCGCTCCGTCTCCTGAAGAGGCAACCTGATCTTTGGTGTTTACAAAACCTTGTCTTGTTTCTCCTTTATCATATTGAAGTTTTAATCCGAAAGCGTGAGTAATCGCTTTATCAACACTGAGATAAGCAGACCAACCGTAAAGATTTTTACCTGCTCCGAATCCCTTAATTGAAGTTAAATCCGAAGACTGCATCAAAGGAATACCTGCTCCTGCAGAAACTGCCCAATCATTGAATCTTTTGGAAGCTTGCGTGAAAGGAGAAACATTTGCAGAACCCGAAGTATATGCATTAGGATATTTTGCAGTAGAAACAGCTGTGGAATCTTGTGCAAAAATAGCAATAGGGAAAACTAAAGCTATGGCAAAACTTGCTAAATTTAGTTTCATAATTTGTATGATGTTATATTTATATTAATAATTATATTTCTTATCTCTGTTGGAAGTAAACTCTTCGGTTTGCTTCGTTTTTCCATTCCGGGCAGTTTGTTGCCGGATCACATTCCGGGTATTTCAGGTCTGTTTTACCGCGACCTTCCGGAGTAAGCATTCCAGATTCTACTCCTTTACCCACTAAATATTTTACTACAGCATTTGCTCTTCTTTGTGATAGTTTTTTATTAAGGTCTGCAGAACCTCTTGCATCGGTAGCTCCTACTACGGTAAATTTAATATCACTTCCAAGAGATTTGATAATTTCTGCTGCCTGATTCAATCTGTCAAAAGATTGAGTTCTAATCTTATCACTGTTAAGTTCAAATTCGATTCCTTCAAAATATTTGTTTACTTCATCAATTATTTCGTTGGTGGTAATTACAGGAGCATTTAGAGGACATCCGTTGTTTTCCACGGGTCCCGGAACCGTTACGCATTTGTCATAAAGGTCGATTACTCCGTCTAAATCTATATCCAAAGCAACACCGGCTCCATCCACTCTTGCTCCTGAAGGAGTATCGAGTTGTCTGTCCCAATCATCACAAACACCGTCATTATCCAAATCTCCTTTTTCGCAAACGACCAAATCATTACCGCCTTGTTCTAAAAGCCCCGTTCTGTAATACGCTTCCTGCAATGGGTCATACCACGCTAAATGCGTTATGTTCTGCTTTTTTCCGAGCTTGAATGAAAATCCTAAGTTTACCGTGAAAAAATCATCGGAATGTTTGGGATTTATGGCATTATATTCCGGTCTTGAGAAGGAACTCCATCCTCCTCCGTCAAATGAATCATCTCCTGTTAAAATATACATTGCCCGAAGTTCAATATCAATCAATTGGGAAGCATTATACTTAAGTCCTGTTCCGAATTGGAAGAAAAAAGAATCCAGTCCAAGTTTTTGCTCAATTTCAATAGGGATTCTCGGCGGATTAGTATTCCATCGGGAAGCATCATTATCGAGCAATAAAGTATTGTATCCTTGGAAACCAGCTCCTGCATATCCGTGTAATGCCCATCTGTAAGGAGAATGGTTATCTACTCTTCTCATCAGGTTAGAGAAATTAATATCTCCTAATAATGAAACTTGATGATATTTTGTCCAAGCGGTTGCAACTCCTGTTGCAATTCCTCCTGCTCCCGGAAGCTGTGCTTTCTGATTGGTTTTTCCCATTTGGTATTGCAAACTCAAACCGAAAGTGTGGGTAATTTGTTTGTCCAAACTGATGTAGACATTCCATCCGTAATTGATTTTGTCTCCATAAAAAGAGGTCAAATCCGCTGCCTGTAAAAAAGCACCGCCTCCTCCAACGGAAACCGACCAGTCTTTGAATTTTCTGGCAGCATTATTAAAGGGATATACATTGGCAGATCCTGATGTATAAGCGTTTGGATAATCATCAGAAGAATTAGCAATCGTAGATTTGGTTTGTGCTGATAACACAACCGGAAATATCAATGCTAATAATAAATTTAATTTCATACTTAGTATTTTTACTATTTTTTTAATACATTCAACAACTTTCTTGAAAAATCACGTTGATATAAATTCTTCTGATGAGGAATCTGTAATTTCTTAGAAAAGAACTGTATATTTCCAAACAAGACGATATCTATATCTATAATCCTGTCTTCATATACTTTTGAAATCAATGTATCTTCTGTTCTTCCCATTTCACGCTCGATTTTTTTTATTGATTCCAGCAGTTTTATGGGAGAAAATTGTGTTTTTATTAACAGTGCAATATTACAAAAAATATTTTTACTGACAAACTCTACAGGTTCCGTATGCAAAACTTCAGTCTTATTTATAATACTGCCTATCTCGGTTTCTATTCTTTCCATTGCAGCTTTTATATTCTTTTCCGGATTTCCCAAATTGCTCCCGAGTAACAAAGTGACCAAATGTTGCGACATATTGTAAAATATTAATAAAATTATGAAAAGTTTTTTGAAAAATGTATTGGCAAATATAGTTGCAATAATGCTTATTGGAGGAATATTTGTAATGTTTTTTGTGATGATGATTGCAGCAAGTGCTTTCAGCGACGGAAAAAAAACAAAAGTAAAAAACAATTCCGTGCTTACTTTGGATTTCAAAACCAATATTATAGATGGTCCTACAGAAGACAACGAGGATTTCTTTTCCTTCGGGAGTAAAGAAAAAAAGGTAATGATTTTCGATATTCTCGATGCCATTAAAAAAGCAAAAACCGATGATAAAATAAAAGGAATCAGTATAGAAACCGATATGATGAAAGGAGGAATCACTCATCTTAATGACATCCGTGCAGCATTGGAAGATTTCAAAAAAAGCGGAAAGTTTGTTTATGCTTACGGAAATGTAGTTTCGCAGTCGTCTTATTATTTAGGTTCTGTTGCCGATAAATATTTTCTGAACCCTGCAGGAGGAATAGAACTGAAAGGTTTATCTACCGAAGTTGTATTTCTCAAAAATTTTTATGAAAAATACGGAATAGGAACGGAAGTAATCCGACACGGAAAATTCAAAGCAGCGGTAGAACCTTACCTTAGAAACGAAATTTCTCCCGAAAACAAAGAACAGCTTTCGACTTTATTAAAAGATATTTGGTCGGTAAATTCCGTTCAGATAGCAAATTCCCGAAAAATTGATAC
>CAYSQR010000085.1:0-8723 GCA_964433195.1 uncultured Kaistella sp.
AAAATGGTAAAGTTCCCTGTCTTGGATTTGACAGGGCTTAATTAATAAACTCTTTGGAGCTTTTTAGAAATGAATCAGTATGCAAATACATCAATGACAATAAAAGTCCTGATAAACGATCTGTTTCGGATAAAAAGATGGAGGTCGTCATTTATTATTTGCTATTTCTACGAAGGTATAGAATATCTTATTACAAAGCAATTATTTAGCTTAGTTTAACAAATTCTTCTATAATTTAAACCTCCTGTTTTCTTTCTTTTCGGAATTTTGTTTTTTCTGTTTTATTCTTTTTTCGATTTGTGCTTTTGAGGGTTTCGTGGCTTTTCTGGGTTTCGGTTTTATGAGGGATTTATTGACGAGTTCCAGTATTTTTTCTGTCGCAATTTTCTTGTTTTGAAATTGCGTTCTGCTTTCCGAAACGGTAAACTGTAAGATTCCTTCGGAATTAATCCGGTTTTTAAGTTTTTTTGTAATAAGTTCTTTTTCCTCTTCACTGAAAAATCCGCTTTCGCCAACATTCCACATTACCGTGACAGAAGTTTCCACCTTGTTCACGTTTTGTCCGCCGGAACCGGAACTTCGGGAAGTTTTGTAAGTGAGTTCTGTGGCAAAGTTTTTCATAATTTTCCGGAGTTGGGATTCCCCTCCTTTGGAGGGGTGGCAAAAATTCGGAAGAATTTTTGACGGGGTGGTTTAATCATTCACCAAATTTAATAATTCTTTGCGGTTTACTTTTCCGTTTTCGGTTCGTGGAAATTCTTTTAAAAATAAAATTTCTTTCGGTTTGTGATTTTTTGACGGATAATTGATGAGTGATAACTGGTGATTAATTTCTGTCATTCTGAGCGAAGTCGAAGCACCAGTTTCAATCACTAAGATTAATTTTTTCCCATATTTTTCATCATTCAAGCCAAGAAAAACAACTTCATTCGCAATGTATTTTTTAACCAAATTTTCTAACTGCTCCGGAAAAATTTTTAATCCTCCGGAATTGATGACATTATCTATTCTCCCCAAAAACTTAAATTGCTGTTTGTCATTCTGAGCGGAGTCGAAGAATGGAGCGGAGTCGAAGAATGGAGCGGAGTCGAAGAATGGAGCGGAGTCGAAGTGTTTCAGTTCAACTAAATCGTTCGTTGTAATAATTTCCGGATTGATTTTCGGAGCGGAAATTTTCAGACAGCCACGTTCGTCCAAAGAAATTTCAATTTCATTTAATACTTCAAAATATTCATCAGGTTTCGGGAAAATTTCTTTCAATGCAATATGAGAAAGCGTTTCGCTCATTCCGTAAGTTTCATAGACTTGAGATTTTGGGATTTGGGATTTGAGACTTTGGTGAATTTTAGCCTTCAACGTTTCTGAAACTGAAGCTCCGCCGATAATTAAATTTTTGATGAGATGAATTTTATCCAAAGAATTTTCAACTTGCAAAGGGGTCATTGCACAGAAGTCAATTTCTTTGTTCAAATCTTCCAAAGGTTTTGATGAAGGTGTTTTGATGATTAAATTTAATTTTCGTTCAATGGCTCGAACAATCATCATTTTCCCCGAAATATATTCGATAGGAAGACAGAGCAGTGCGGAATTTCCCTTTTTTAAATTCAGAAAATCACAGGTCATTTTTGCGGAACTGAGCATTTTTTCTTTCTCGATTTCAAAAACTTTCGGAGTTCCTGTAGAACCCGATGTTTGAACGGAAACTGTTTCTGAATCGGAAAACCAATCTTTTAAAAAAGAAATCACTTTTCCCTCAAATCCGGTTTTGGGAGAAAGCGATTTTAAATTTATATTTTGAGAAAAATCTATATTCATTTTTAACCTAAATATTTCATAGAAGCGAAAAGTCCCCTCCTTTGGAGGGGATTTAGGAGAGGATTTACATTCTGTCAACAGTTCCGATTCCCAGTAATTGCAACCCTTTTTTAATCGTTTTTCCTGTGAGAGAAGAAAGTTCCAAGCGGAAAATTTTTGTGTTCTCACTGTCTTGGTTTAGGATATTGTTGTTCTGGTAGAAAGAATTGTAAGATTTTACCAATTCATACACATAATTTGCAACCAAAGCGGGAGAAAGGGTTTCCGCAGCTTTTGAAACAACATCTTTGAAGTTGGAAAGATTCATTACCAATTCTTTTTCCGATTCGTTCATTTCATAATCAGAAACAGTTTTTTCTTCATAGTCCGCTTTATTAAGCAACGATTGGATTCTTGCATAAGTGTATTGAATGAAAGGACCTGTATTTCCGTTGAAATCAATACTTTCCGCAGGATTAAAAAGCATCTTTTTCTTGGGATCCACTTTCAGCATAAAATATTTCAACGCACCCAAACCAACCGTTTCGTAAGATTTTTCTTTTTCCTCCTCCGAAAGAGTTTCGAGCTTGCCGAGTTCCTGTGCTTTTTCTTTTGCGGTTTCGTACATTTCCTGCATCAAATCGTCTGCATCAACTACGGTTCCTTCTCTGGATTTCATTTTTCCTTCGGGGAGTTCTACCATTCCGTAAGATAAATGTTCAAGATTTTGTGCCCAACTGTAACCAAGTTTTTTTAGGATTTTAAATAAAACCACGAAATGATAATCCTGCTCGTTTCCTACGGTATAAATCAGTTTTTGAATGTCATTCTCTTTAAAACGCTGAACAGCCGTTCCCAAATCCTGCGTCATATAAACGGAAGTTCCATCGGAACGTAAAAGCAATTTTTGGTCAAGACCTTCATCGGTTAAATCACACCAAACCGAACCGTCATCTTTTCGGTACAAAATTCCTTTCAGCAAACCATCCTGAATTAAATCTTTTCCTAAAAGATAGGTGTTGCTTTCATACTGAACCTGATCGAAATCTACACCTAATCTTGTATAGGTTTCATTAAATCCTTCATAAACCCAGGAATTCATTTCGCTCCAAAGCGTTCTCACTTTTTTCTCACCTTTTTCCCAATCGAGAAGCATTTGCTGTGCTTCTTTAATTATTGGTGCTTCTTTTTTAGCCGTTTCTTCATCCGTTCCGTTTGCTATGAATTCTGCGATTTCTTTTTTGTAATTTTTATCAAATTCTACATAATAATTCCCTACGAATTTATCTCCTTTTGTATTTGTAGATTGCGGAGTTTCTCCGTTTCCGAATTTTTCCCAAGCAAGCATAGATTTGCAGATATGGATTCCTCGATCGTTGATGATTTGGGTTTTAATGACATTATAACCGTCTTCTTTCAGAATTTGTGCTACCGAAAATCCCAATAAATTATTTCTGATGTGACCAAGATGTAACGGTTTGTTGGTATTCGGGGAGGAATATTCCACCATTACGGTTTGGTTTTTACTTTCGGTTTTATCAAAATCTTCTTTGGTAGAATTAAAATTATCAACGAAGAAATTATTTTTAATTTTTAAATTAAGAAAACCTTTAACCACATTATAACTTTCCACAAAATCAGACTGCGTAGAAAGAGCGTCACCTAATTCCATGGCAATAAGATCCGGACTTTTCTTTAAAATTTTCACTAAAGGAAAAGTGACAATGGTAAAATCGCCTTCAAATCCGGTTTTATTTTGCTGTACTTCAAGGGTAATGTTATTTCTTTGATTTACGTCATCAATTTGATAAACATTTTGGATGATTTCTGCAATTTTATTTTGGATGATATCTTTAATATTCATTTTTAAATTTTGAAGTACAAATATACGGAAATTAAAAAACCACTCCGAAGAGTGGTTTTGAAATTATATTCTGAAAACAGATTAGTTTTTGTCCCAGAAAAGTTTGGTAGTCAACTTATCTCCACCGATTGCAGCAGAACCAGCTGCATAGTTGGATGGATTAGTTGTTTGTTCAGTAACAGGATACTGTAAACGAACAGGGACTTTACCTTCTGCTGCTGCAATTGCATTTGCTGCAGGCTGCAATACAGGATAATCTAATCTTCTCCAAAAGTTAAAACTTTGAGTTGGCTGATCATACATTGCTATCCAAGCTTGTTCACCGATAGATTTTTGCCAATTAGTAACATCATATGGATGAGATGCTAAATAAGTAGCAGCTTCACCGGCTGTTTTTCCCCATTGTAGGAAAGAAGCCGTAACTGCATTTTCATACAGAATCGCCGCACTACCTCCGATTCCCCATCTTGCAGCAGCTTCAGCTAAATAGAATGCTACTTCGGTATAATTTAAAAGAATACCTGGTGTAGTAGCTGCATAAGCAAAATCTCCCGGAGCTGAATGACCACTAAAAGGTGAATTAACTCCAATTGCACCGCCTATATATTGACCGTTTCTTAATCTAAAATATGCAGATCTTCTTGGGTCATCAGATGCATTCATATAATCTACGAGTGTTTTACCCGCAACATAATCAGTTCTACCACTTGCTACTACGTTAGCATAAACTGCACTATAGTTGGGTGAAGCTGCATAAGGTAGTAAGCAACTATCAGCATTTGAAGCAAATACTCCCCCTGCGATTGCTGTTTGTACAGTGGACTGAGCTAATGCAGGGTCAGAATCGGCAATACCAATACCGAGTTTTAAAAGGAGTGAATTACCAAATTTCTTCCAACTAGTAGTGTTACCGTTATAGAATTTTTCACCTGAAGAGAAACTACCGCCTGAAGTATCCAAATTAGCGATATCTTCCTTAACTCTCTTAATCAAATCTGTATAGATGTCTTTACCGGAGTCATACTTAGGTAGTGGATTCACATCGATATCACCTGCTTCGGTGTAAGGAACATCTCCATAAGTATCTACCAATATCTGGTAAGAATATACTTGCAGTAAATCTACAACTGCAAGTTGGTTTTTCTTGGTTCTTGGCCAAGTTGCTACTTCACTTGCGGTTGGTGTGTAGGCATTAATTAATTTTTTTGCCTCCTCTAAGTTCTTAATTGATCGAACATAAAGGTAAAGCCAAACGCTATTAGAAACATTTCTTGTAGAGAAGTCATAGCGACTCTCATCAAGATAAGTTGTTTCCTGCCAGTATTGCATAGTCAAACGGAAATTGTTGGTATTCACGTTTGGTGTCGTAACATAATCAGTTAACTGCTTTTCAGCATAGGTCACAAGTGTTGATGGAACCGTTGTATAGAAACTGTTTGGATCTGTATTTGTGTCTGACATTGATTCCCTCCTGCAAGATTGTAACAGGGAAATCAGAAGTATTGATACTAATATTTTCTTCATTTTTATAAATATTAAAAGTTAAGTCTTATGTTAAATGAAATCGTTTTTGTTGTAGGAAGTACACTGGTTTGATATCCTTGTACGTTTCCTGCACTCAATCCGGATTCAGGATCTGCGTAAGGTACGTGCTTCTTAATAATCCACAAGTTGTTTCCTATCAAACTGAATGATGCTCCTTGTACAAAGGTTGAAGTAAGGAACTTCTTCGGTAATGTGTACGTCAACGCAACTTCTCTCAGTTTAACATAAGATGCATCATAAACAAATTGTGATGCAGGGTATGCTGCATATCCAAAAGCATTAAAACTTTCAGCATCGATTCTGATGTCATTCGTTACATAATTAGGATTACTAGCAGTTCCTATATTCTTTACCCCCGGTAAAATAATACCACCACCATCAGCTAGAGAATTTCTCACAGGATTTCCTAAATCATTGGTAAATACGGTTTCAGGATAGAGACCAGTTGCTAATCCGTAGTATTGGTCAAGAGAGAACAATTGTCCACCTTGTTTCCAGTCGATTTGGAAAGATAAACTAAGGTTTTTATATGAAACCCTGTTCGTCATACTACCAAACCAATCCGCCTGCATATTACCAATTACTGAATTAGTACCGGTAACTTCATATTTTCCATTAGCCGCAATCACTTTATTTCCATTTGGATCATAGACAAAATCTGAACCTTTAATTGTACCATAGTCATCGTTCAGAGATGCATTAATGGTAACACCACCTTGGTAAGAACCTAAAGTAATGTTTTCAACTCCTGAAGCAAGTTCAGTAACCTTTGATCTCGGATTAGACCAGTTCAAATCAATTCCCCAAGTGAAGTCCGCAGTTTTAATTGGCACTAAATTCAATGCTACTTCAAAACCTTCAGATCTCATATTACCAACATTTTGAACTTTAGCAGCAACACCAGAAGAGTAAGTTACAGGTAATGCTAGAATTTGGTCAGAAGTATCTGTTCTGAACCATCCTAAATCCATACCTACACGGTTTTTAAAGAATTGTAAATTAAGACCTGCTTCCAATGCTTTGGTTTTTTCTGGTTTCAAGTCAGGGTTTTTAGCCGTAGTATTATATACATAAGTAGGTGTGCCAAAAGTGGTTGTAACTCCGTACGTATTCATCAATTGATTTGCCCCGGTATCGTTTCCTACTACTGCATAAGATGCTCTAACTTTACCAAAATTCAAAATTGAATCTTTTAAGAATGGCCAATTGGAAATCACTGCACTAAATGAAACAGATGGATACCAATAGGTATTGTTGTTTGTCGGTAAGGCAGAAGAAACATCTCTTCTGATAGTTCCCTCAAGGAAATAAGTGTCAAGGAACCCTAATGAAGCCTGTCCAAAAATACCATAAATATGTTTCTGTGTGTCAGTAATAAGCGGTGCGTTAGGAGCAGCTGCACTATTGGTTACAGAATAAACACCAGGTATAAATAGTCCTCCCTGTGTTCCCTGTGCATTTGAATAGAACTTCTGAACATTGATATTGGTTCCCAAGAGTGCTGTAAAGCTGATATTATCAGAAAAATTATCTTTATATGTTCCAATGAAATCATAGTTTTCCTCACTTCTTCTTTGGTTCACAACAGCATATCCTGAAGGTTGGTTTCCTGTTGCAGGACCTATAGACATTGCATCAGATAAAGAACCTACAGCTCTTCTTTCATCAATCATATAAGTATATCCATCGTGAGAAACTCTACCTAATAAATTAATTTTGTTGGTTACATCGTAACTCAAATTAAAGTTTCCTGCGAATCTTTGTCTTGCATCCGTAATATAGTTTTCATATAAACGGAAATATGGGTTGTCCCAATACAGTGGAGCAGTGTTAGCAGGTGACATAATATTCCATGAATTGTTATTTCTATTCATAAAATACAAATCTCTTTGATCTCTCATATCAACATTATTTGCCCACCATTGACGGAAGTTACCCATCATACCGTGATATCCTGTTGGATTTTTACCAACAGTTTCCTGCTTAACAAAGGTTCCATATAAACTTGCCGTTAAATTATCGGTAATTTTATAAGAAGCGTTTCCTGTAAAACTATTCTTGTCTAATCTACTGTTTGGTAAAATATCATTTCCTTGTACATTTTGATATGACAAACGGAAAGAAGATACATCATTACCTTTAGAAATCGAGATGGAATTGTTATAACTAAAAGCTCTTTCAAACAAGGTAGATGGGTCGTTTTCAGCAGCTACCCAAGGAGTTGCTTTCCCAAAATTCCTTGACCCTGGAATAAATGCCGTATATTGCCACACCATCAAATTCGGATCAAAAGCGGCTCCATAAGAAGCATCTTCATACATCGGAGCCATTGGTTCTCCATTATAGTCTTCAAAGAAATCACTGCCAGTTGCAGGGAATCCATATCCTGTTCCGTATCCTTGTCCGTATGTTTTTTGATAAGTAGGGAACGTTTCTTTGTTAATAGTTGATACCGAAACTGAAGAACTGAAGTCAATATCTAGTTTGTTAGACCTCTTTCCTTTTTTTGTGGTAATGATAATCGCACCATTTGCAGCTCTGGAACCATAAAGTGCAGTCGCAGCAGCTCCTTTCAATACGTTAATTTCAGCAATGTCTTCAGGGTTGATGTCGGAAATTGTGTTGCCAGTATCCACAGCCAATCCAGATGTGTTGATGCTTGTAAATGAATTAATCATTGGCGTACCATCAACTACAAATAAAACGGAGTTGCTTCCTGACATAGACCGATAACCCCGCAAAGTAACGTCCACAGACCCTCCGATGTTACCACTGCTCTTAATACTAAGACCCGCTACTTTACCAGAAAGATTACTTGTAAAGTTTGCACCAGGAGATTTTGTAACATCTTCTGCTTTGATACTTTGGGTAGCATATCCCAAAGATTTTCTCTCTCTCTTAATACCCAAAGCCGTTACTACAACGCCTTCGATATCTTGCGTTTTAGTGGTATCAACCTGTGCATTTACCAAAGCAAAAGACGAAGTTAAAACTACAGCTAAAACGCTTGTTGTTAGTTTCTTCATATCAAATTAAATTTTTCATTGCTACAAAAGTGCAAAATTTTATTAACATAACCAAATTTTTTGTTAAAAAATTCTTAATAAATTTGTAAGGTCAAGTTGATTGTAGATTCAAAATAACAATTATGGAATTATTAAAAAAGTGGTCAAATCATTATACAGAGGCAGGTTGCGATGAGGTCGGTCGTGGTTGTTTATGTGGTCCCGTTGTTGCAGCGGCTGTAATATTAGGCGAAAATTTTAACCAAAATTTAGTTAATGATTCCAAAAAATTAACGTTTAAAACTCGTTTATACCTAGATGATTACATCAAAAATAATGTAAAAGACTATGCCATTGCGGAACTTCCACCGGATTTTATCGATAAACACAATATTCTCAATGCAAGTATTTACGCAATGCATTTGGCTTTGGATAAATTAAAAATACGACCCGAACTTATTCTGGTAGATGGAAATAAATTTCATCCTTACAACTTCATTCCCCATCAATGTATT
>CAYSQR010000086.1:0-1524 GCA_964433195.1 uncultured Kaistella sp.
AGTCGATATTCTCTCCTCACAGAACCAAAAACCAAAACAAGACTGGCTGGATTTTGTAATCACTTCTAAAGCAAAATCGAAAATCAAGGCGATTCTTAATTCAGAAAAAAATCATTTGGCAGAAGAAGGAAAAGAAATCCTGCAAAGAAAACTGCGACACGCAAAACTGAATTTCAATGACGAGGAAATCAATAAAATGCAGAAGTTCTTTAATCTGAAAACTTCGCAGGAATTGTTTTTGAGTTTCCAGAACGGTACTCTTGATACAAACGACATTAAAAAATATACCGAAGGAAAAAGCCTTTTCAGCAATCTGATGCAGCGTTTCAGAAAATCGCCGAACAAAAACGGGTCTTTTCAGGAAACGCCGGAAACCAATCTCGATATGATTGTTTTCGGGAAAGATGAAGAGAAAATGAATTATTCTTTTGCAAAATGCTGTACGGTAATTCCGGGTGACAAAATCTTCGGATTCATCACAATTTCCGACGGAATCAAGGTTCATAACGATAATTGTCCGAATGCAATTAATCTTCGTGCCCAATACGATTACAGAGTTCTTCCTGCGAAATGGGTGAATGAAGAGAGTTTCAAAAACAGAATAAAAATAGAAATCGAAGGTCTCGACAGAATGGGAATGATTAATGACATTACCGCAGTAATCAGCAATAGTATGAATATGGATATGAAAAGTATGTCGATAGAATCTAATGACGGGATTTTTCTAGGAAACATTAATCTTGAAGTAAGGAACAAAAGTCAGCTGGAAGAAACTTTCAAACAACTGAAAAACATCAACGGAGTTTCCCGCGTTAAACGTCTTTAAAATTCAAAACTCAAAATTCATTACATTGATTATCACTCATTATTTCAGAAAATTTCTTCACAGTTCATCATCATCGGGAATTATTCTGATTATCTGTGTTTTATTGTCTTTATTTGTTGCCAATTCTTCTTTGGGAGAAAGTTTCCAGAATTTATTGGACAAAAATATCGGGACGGAAATTTTTCATCTCAACTATTCTTTAAGTATTTGGATTAATGACGGTTTGATGGCGGTTTTCTTTCTACTCGTAGGTTTAGAAATAAAACGTGAAATCGTGGAAGGTGAACTTTCGAATTTCAAAAGTGCGTCATTGCCAATTGTTGCGGCAATCGGAGGAATGATTGTTCCTGCGTTGATTTTCTTTTTATTCAATCGGGGAACAGATTATATAAAAGGTTGGGCAATTCCGATGGCAACAGATATTGCGTTTTCTTTGGCGATCATTTCGATGCTCGGAAAAAGAGTTCCGCTTTCTTTGAAGATATTTTTGGCGGCATTGGCAATTGTAGATGATTTGGGAGCAATCGTGGTCATTGCGATTTTCTATACCGAGCAAATTCACTGGGATTATCTGGGATTATCTGCTTTAATGGTTGCTGTTTTAATGATTTTGAATTTTCTGAATTTCAGAAAACATTTTTTTTACTTGATTCCGGAATGATGCATAAAGTACCAAAGAAAAACTCCCGGAATCAAGT
>CAYSQR010000086.1:1534-8687 GCA_964433195.1 uncultured Kaistella sp.
TCCGGGAGTTTTTCTTTGGTACTTTATGCATCATTCCGGAATTCACGCAACGATTGCAGGAGTTCTTTTAGCTTTTACCATTCCGACAAATATTTCAAAAACAGAAATTTCGCCTTTGGAAAAACTGGAACAGAAACTTCATCTTCCGGTAAACTTTTTAATTATGCCGGTTTTTGCTTTGGCGAATACCAATATTACTTTCAAAAGCGGAATGATTGACGGACTTTTTTCAAATTTCGGTTACGGAATTATTCTGGGATTGGTTTTGGGAAAAGTCATCGGAATCAATCTGTTTTCTTTTATTTTCATTAAATTGAAAATCAGCAACTTACCCGACAAAAGCAATTGGGCACAAATGTTGGGAACAGGACTTTTGGCAGGAATTGGTTTTACGATGTCTATTTTTATTGCTTTACTTTCATTCAAAGGACATCCGGAAATTCAAGATGAAGCTAAGTTTGGAGTTCTTGTAGCTTCTGTGATTTCGGGATTTGCAGGATTTTCTTTATTAAAATACTTTGGGAAAAAGGTTTAATTTCAAACCTTGTTACATCTCGTCTGCAATCATTTTTTCTACCCGCACTTTTTTGATGGCAATGTTCAGCTCATTTCCCAAAAGGATTAAAATGATATTCAAATTTACCCAAACCATTACCAAAATAATAGAGCCAATGGAGCCGTAAAGTACATTGTACCGTGCGAAATTTCTTACATAAATTGCAAAGCCATAAGTTAGCAGCATAAACAAAATCGTCGTCAAAATTGCACCGGGAACTGCTTGTTTGAAAGAAGTAATCTTCAGACAACCTACCCAATAAAAAAGAGCAAGAAGAATAAAATAGAATATCGGAAACGAAACAAAACCAATCATTCTCGACAGATTATCGACAAACCAGGAAATATTGATTTCGGGCGTGAAAAGTTTCAGAACCACTTCACTGTAATAAACTCCCAATAATGAAGCGATAACGAGAACTACAAATGCAATCGTTATCACAAAAGCCACCAAATATTCCTTTACTGCTCCACGTTGCAAATTGGTATTGATATTAAATCCGTTAATAAGCGAATGTGTTCCGTTTACCGCAAAAATCATCGCAAAAACAATTGTAAGATTACTGATGTTCTTCATATTCGGAATGATGAAATTCTGAATATAATCCGTAACATCTTTTTGGATATGAGAAGGGAAAATATTTCCCATCAACACTTCAAAAATATAAAACTGCAGCTTGTCATAATGTGGCAGATAAGGCAACAATGAAAGCAGAAACAAAATAAACGGAAACAAACTCAGAAAGAAGCTCCACGAAATACTTGCCGCACTTCTTCCAATCTGCATTTTGAAAACACCTTGTCCGTAAATCTCGAACATTTCCCACAGAGAAATTCCTAAAAACGGAATATGAATTTCATTTAGAAAATCACGGATTTTGATGATGAATTTAGGAGTTTTTATGCCCATTAATCTATATTTGCAGAACAAAGATAAGAAATGAGAATCAATTTGGTCTGCATCGGCAAAACTGATGACAAAGAAATAACGGCTCTGATAAAATATTACCAAAACCGTCTTCCTAAACATTGGAATTTCGAAATCACAGAAATTCCCGATGTGAAAAATGCCAAAAATCTTTCCCCCGAACTTCTGAAAAAAGAAGAAGGAAAATTATTTTTAAATCAAACAGAAAATTCAGATTTCATCATTCTTCTCGATGAAAAAGGGAAACAATTTACCAGCCGCGAATTTGCCGGTAAAATTGATAACTGGATGAATTCTTCCGTAAAAAAAGTCTCATTTTTTATCGGAGGTGCTTATGGATTTTCGGAAGAAATTTATCAGAGAGCCAACGAAAAAATGTCTTTATCGAAAATGACTTTTACCCACCAAATGATTCGTTTGTTTTTCGTGGAACAAATTTACAGGGCAGATCAGATTTTGCAGGGAAAACCTTATCATAACGATTGACTTTAGTTTCAGGTTTCAGGTTTGAAGTTTCAGGTTCTATCTTTAATCATTATTCATTACTGATTGTTTTCGGATAACCTTCAAACTCAATGTTGAGAAAAATCCACCGAGAAGAAATCCCATTGCAGTTCCCATCAAAATATCCATCGGGAAATGTACACCGAGATAAATTCTGCTGTACGATACAATTGCCGCCCAAAAGAAAAGGAAATAAGGTAAAAATTTATATTTTCGGTAAAGAAGCATACTCATAAAAGTAGCGATAAAAAAAGTGTTTGAAGCGTGACCGGAATAAAACCCGAATTGTCCGCCGCATTTTACCGTTCTCATCAAATGATTCAAAGATAAATCGTGACAAGGTCGTAATCTTGCGATTCCCGATTTGAAAATTCCCGCAAGCTGATCCGAAACCGTAACTCCCAAAGCAACGAATATCACGATGAAAACCAAACTTTTCAGTTTGAAATTCTTGTAAAGCAAATACAAGAAAATAACGTAGAGCGGAATCCAAATCCAGACTTCGGAAATCAGCATCCAAAACTGGTCAAAAGGTTTGCTCCCCAAATTATTGAGGTACAGAAACACTTCCTTATCTTCCTTGATGATTTCGTACATTTAGCGGCTTACAGGTCCTTCGTGTTCGTTGTTTTCGGCAAGATTCACTTTTGGTTTCTCCGGTTCGGAAAGAATATCTTTATTGATGTCATTCATCGGATTGAAATCTTTGGCGGCTTGTTTTACCTTGTCGATTTCTTTTTTTATTTCGGAAACGGGATTGTCGGTTTCTTTCAAAATTTCGGATTTCACGTCTTCCATCGCACCACGCATTTTCCGAACACCTTGTCCCAAATCACGTGCAATCTGCGGCAATTTATCGGGTCCGAACAAAACCACAATCGCCACTGCAATCAAAAGCATTTCACCTATACTTAATTCCATTCGGCTAAATTACAAAACTTTTTAA
Source organism: uncultured Kaistella sp. (assembly GCA_964433195.1). GTDB lineage: Bacteria > Bacteroidota > Bacteroidia > Flavobacteriales > Weeksellaceae > Kaistella. The sequence continues at coordinate 4,468 of CAYSQR010000086.1, forward strand.
TTTAATTGTTGGAAGATGGAAGTTGCTTATTGCTCATAAACAATATACTTCGTTCTTATTTTCTGAAATTCCTCCAAATCTTTTTTCCAGCTTTTTTTAATTTCTTCTGCGGATTTTCCTGCGATGATTTGTTTTCTTAATTCATCGGTTCCTGCCAATTTATCGAAAAAGAGATTTTTCAGGAAGAAATCCTGTTGTGGATTTTTGTAGTTTTTATAAGCATTTAAAAGCCAGTCGATATTCAGTTCCTTTAAATCTTCGGAATAATCCGAAAGATTTTCTCCGTAGCATAATTTTCCATTTAGGAAAGGATCTTTCGCACCGAAATTTGGTTTTGGCGTAAACTGATACGGGAAATTTTTCGTCCAAGGAGAACCGTAAACCTGAAACGGAAAATCTGTTCCTCTTCCTACGGAAACCTGCGTTCCTTCAAAGAAACATAAACTCGGATAGAGATTTATGGATTTGTCATTCGGTAAATTCGGCGATGGTTTTTCGGAAATTTGGTAGCGTTGTTTTTTATGATAATTCTGCATCGGAATCAAAGTATATCTACACTGAACTCCGTTTTTCAGCCACTTTTCTCCGTTTACCATTTTTCCGTATTCCCCAATCGTTAATCCATAAATTACCGGAATATTGTGCATCCCGACAAAACTTTTCCATTGATTTTTCAGAACGGGTCCGTCAATATATCCGTCGTGCGGATTTGGACGGTCTAGAACCATCACTTCTACTCCATTTTCTGCGGCAGATTCCATCACATAAGTTAAAGTCGAAATATAAGTATAGAATCTCACTCCAACATCCTGAATATCAAACAACACCAAATCGATTCCTTTCAGTTGTTCCGGTTTCGGTTTTTTGTTGTCGCCGTAAAGTGAAACAATGGGAATTCCGGTTTTGGTATCGGTTCCGTTTTTCACGTGTTCTCCTGCATCTGCATCTCCTCGGAAACCGTGTTCGGGAGCAAAAATGGTTTTAATTTTAATTTTATTTTTTACCAAAAAATCAACGAGGAAAGTTTTGTCTTTCAGCAATCCGGTTTGGTTGGTTACAATCGCAATTGTTTTATCTTTCAGTAAGGGAAGATAAAGTTCGGGACGATCTGCTCCTGTTCTGAAACAGTTTTTATCGACATTTTGGGCAAAACTCATTTGGCAAAATCCAAAATAAATTAGCACAATCAGAACTAAATCTTTAATTTTGGCACTTAAATTCATCGGCTTGAAATTTCCGTTATATTTTTCTAAAAAAATTGCTTTTTCCAAAGATAACAAAAATAATCTTTCACGGATTATTGTATTTATTGGTCGGATTTCCGTTGCTTTGGGAGTAATCGTTTCCTTAATTACGGTTTCTACAGGACTCGGTTCCAAGAAAGCAATCAAAGAAAGAATGGCAGATTTTTCGGGTCATATTTCCATCAAATCCAAACAATCGAATAATTCCTACAACTCCTCTATTCTTAGTAATGATGGTTTTCAGCTTCAAAAAATAAAAACACTTCCCGATGTTGCAACTACCCAAAAATATATTTCGGTAAGCGGAATTTTGCGGACGAAAGATAATTTTGCAGGGATTATATTTAAAGGAGTCGGGAAAGATTTCGATTCGGCGAGGTTCAAAAAATTTTTGGTAGAAGGTAAAACTCCCGATTTTTCCGATACGGGTTTCAACAGCGGAATCTGTATTTCCAAAAAAATTGCAAACGACCTGAATCTTAAAGTAAAAGACAGTATTGTCGCCATATTTTCCAAAGAAAATGAAAGTCCGCTTTACCGGAAATTTGAAGTGGTGGGAATTTACAAAACCGACATCAAAATGATTGATGATTTGTTTATTCTCGGCGGAATCAATCACACCCGGAAAATTCAGGGAATGAAAGATGACGAAGTCGGCGGAATTGACGTTTTTCTGAAAAACATTAATAATATTGATGAAGATGCCCCGAAAATAGACCAACTTGTCGGCTACAAAAATTATACGATAAAAGCAACCGATCAATATCCGCAGATTATAGATTTCATTGCGATTTTCGATACCAATATTGCACTCATCATTATCATTATGCTTTTTGTAGTAGTCATCAATATTGTGATGGTTCTTCTGATTTTAATTATCGAAAGAACAAACTCAATCGGAATGCTGAAAACTTTGGGAGCTACAAACGGACAAATCCGCACGATTTTCATTAATTATACTTTACTGATTATGATTCCGGGATTGGTTTTGGGAAATCTCATCGGACTTGGTTTTTTACTGCTTCAGAAATATTACGGCATTATTACTTTAAACCCCGAAAATTATTATCTGAGTGTAGTTCCCGTAGATTTGAATATTTTATATATTCTTTCTATTTCTTTGGGAATCCTTTTTGTTTCGGCAATTTCGTTGATTTTCCCAAGTTATCTCATCAGTAAAATTTCGCCGGTAAAAGCGATTAAATACAACTAAATTTTTAATGAGCAATCGGCAATCAGCAATAAATAATGTTAATATTTCCGGAACTTGAAACCTTAAACTTTAAACAACTAAAAAATGAAATACGCACAAAATATCCTCGAAACTATCGGAAATACGCCGCTTGTAAAACTCAATAAAGTTTTGGGTGAAGATTTCCCTGCTCTGGTTTTGGCAAAAGTGGAAACTTTCAATCCGGGAAATTCCGTAAAAGACAGAATGGCTCTGAAAATGATAGAAGATGCCGAAAAAGACGGACGTTTAAAACCCGGCGGAACCATTATCGAAGGAACTTCCGGAAATACCGGAATGGGATTGGCTCTCGCTGCAATCATCAAAGGATATAAATGTATTTTCGTAACCAACTCGAAACAATCCAAAGAAAAATGCGATATTCTTCGTGCAGTTGGTGCGGAAGTAATTGTTTGTCCCACCGATGTAAAACCAACCGATCCTCGTTCTTATTATTCCGTTTCCAAAAGATTGGCAACGGAAACCGAAAACGGATGGTATGTCAATCAGTACGATAACTTGTCAAACAGAGCCGCACATTACGAATCTACCGCTCCCGAAATCTGGGAACAAACCAACGGAAAACTTACGCATTTCGTTGTAGGAGCAGGAACCGGCGGAACAATTACCGGATGCGGAAAATTTTTCAAAGAAAAAAATCCGGATATAAAAATTATCGGTATTGATACTTACGGTTCTATTTTAAAGGAATTTCACGAAACAGGAGAATTGCATTACGATCACGCATATACCTATATTACGGAAGGAATCGGCGAAGACATCATTCCCGAAAATTACGATATGAAAATCATCGATCATTTCGAAAAAGTGACGGATAAAGACGGAGCAGTCTATGCACGAAAATTAGCGAAAGAAGAAGGTATTTTCTGCGGTTATTCTGCAGGAAGTGCAATTTCCGCATTGGTTCAGATGAAAGATCAGTTTACCAAAGATGATATAATTGTGGTTTTACTTCACGATCACGGTTCGAGATATGTTGGTAAGATTTATAACGATGATTGGATGAAGGAGATGGGTTGGCTGTAACCAATCCTTCAAGGATTTGAAATCCTTGAAGGATTAAATGAATAATGAAAAAACGGGGAAATTTCCCCGTTTTTTTTGTTAACCTTGAAGGTTTCGCAGAACCTTTAAGGTTTGATTTCCTAAAGATTTCACACAATTTTCAAAGTTTAATTATCTTAAAAAACGCTAAAGGTTTAATTAATTTCTCTTCCAATTCTTCCTAAATGCGTATTTTTAAAATCATCCGGAAACTTCAAACCATAACCGAAAATCCGGTCGAAAGCGGAATGCGAAAACAAAATAATTCCGGCAACTTCAAATTCCGTGATTCCGAAATATTCCCCCAAAAGAAAACATAAAATTCCTGTTCCGAAATGATGAAACAAGTTATAGAAAAACGCTCCGGTTTTGGTATTGAACAAATATCCCAACATCGAAATATCGGGAACAAAAAACAATCCTGCAAACCACCACCACGAAATTCCCGTTTGTGCAAAAGCAAAAATTCCTAATGCTAAAAAAGTAAGATATTCAAGTTTCAAAAGTATTTTCATACGTTATTGGTCATTAAATTATTCACTAAGTTACAATTATTTCTCATCATTCAAATTCAAAAATTAATTGGCGTTCCATTGGTTTTCAAATTAACTCATTTTCAAATCCGCTGAAATTCCGTATCTTTGCCGACGAAAATTTAAAAAGATTAAATATTAACCGCA
>CAYSQR010000087.1:0-8650 GCA_964433195.1 uncultured Kaistella sp.
TGTAACCGACGTAACTCACGATACGACAACTCCGATGATTGAAAAGAAAAAAGAGGGTGACCAGAAATGCGGAAACGGACCGGTTGTTTTCTTCGCTCCGAGTGTTCATCACAACATTCGTGAACTGATTGTAGAAACTGCAAAATCCAAAAAAATTCCTTTCCAGAGAGCTGCAGCAAGCAGAGCAACCGGAACGGATACTGATGCTTTCGCACATTCCAACGGTGGTGTTCCGAGTGCACTGATTTCCTTACCTTTACGATATATGCACACTACAGTAGAAATGGTTTCTAAAGAAGATGTGGGAAATGTGATTAAGCTGATTTATGAAACTTTGTTGAAAATAAAACCGGAAATGAAATTGAAGTATCACTAAAAAGAGCCGAGATCCAAGATACAAGAACCAAGATTGACTAAATAATATGCACAATTTCGAGAATTTAATTTTTTGGAGGAAATCCGTTTCATTGACTAAACAAATTTATATTTGTTGTCAAGATATACGTTCTGATGAAAAATTTGGTTTGATTCCTCAAATTAAAAGATGTGCGGTTTCTATTCCTTCAAATATTGCAGAAGGTTCAGGAAGAAACAGCAATAAAGAATTTAATCATTTTCTTGGAATTGCATTGGGTTCGGCGTTTGAATTACAAACTCAATTAATCTTAGTAAAAGAATTAAATCTTTTATCCGAAACAATAACAAACGAATTGTTACAGGAATTATCTGGTATCCAAAAAATGATATATACTTTTAAAAATAATTTGAAATCGAACTGAGGTAGAGATACAAGAACCAAGATACAAGAGTCAAGAAAAATTTCAAATATCCGCTCTTGAATCTCATATCTTGAATCTTGGTTCTCAGTTCTTGGCTCTAAAAAAATAAAAATATGAAAACAAAACTCATCGCTCCTTCTCTTTTATCCGCAGATTTCGGGAATCTGGAAAGAGATATAGAAATGCTCAATAATTCACAAGCGGATTGGATTCACGTAGATGTGATGGACGGAAGATTCGTCCCGAATATTTCTTTCGGATTTCCCGTGATGAAAACCGTACAGAAATTTGCCAAAAAATTTGTGGATGTACATTTAATGATTGTAGAACCCGAAAAATATGTGGAAGAATTTATCGGTTACGGAGCAGATTTGGTTTCCGTTCATCAGGAAGCGTGTGTTCATCTTCACAGAACGATTAATTTAATTCAAAGCAAAGGTGCAAAAGCAGGAGTGGTTCTGAATCCTGCAACTCCTGTTTTAATGCTGGAAGACATTATTGCCGATGTGGATTTGGTTTTATTAATGAGTGTAAATCCCGGTTTTGGCGGACAAAAATTCATAGAAAATACTTACAAAAAAATCGCTGAAACCAAAGATTTGATTTTGTCCAATAATTCCACCGCTTTAATTGAAGTTGATGGCGGTGTAAATCTGGAAAATGCCGGAAAACTTTTTGAAGCAGGAGCTGATGTTTTGGTCGCCGGAAATGCAATATTCTCTTCTGAAAATCCGGAACGTACAATTGAGTTTTTGAAAATTTAAAAAAATCATATCTCTATTACAAAATGAAAACAAAAATCATTATTTTTTCAGCACTATTATTATCTTTTGCAAGTTTAAAGGCACAACAAGACAGTTACTCAAAAACACTAAAAGAATTCCTTGATGTTTCCGGAACAACTGCATCAAATAAAATGGCAACTGACAATATGTTGGAGATGTATCAACGTCAATTTCCTGAAGTTTCTCCTGAACATTGGAGCAGATTAAAAGAAATTTTTCGAGATAATCTATCAATATATTTTGAGGAAAAATTAGTTCCTATTTATAAAAAATATTTAACAGAAGAAGATTTAATTGAAATCACGAATTTTCACAAATCATCCGCAGGAAAAAAAATGGCAGAAAGCAGAGCTTTAATGACTATTGAAGTCCAAAAAGCAGCTATAGAATGGGGAAATAAAGTCGGTAAACTAATAGAACAGGAACTTAGTAAAGAATAATTTGTAATAGAACAGGAACAAGCGATTGAGTTTTTTAAAGTTTAGAAACAAAAAAAATCTGAGAAAATTTCTCAGATTTTTTTATGAAATATTTTTAAGGAATTTAGAAAATCTCTCTCCCCGAAAAATGGAAACTTGCTTCAATCAACGCATTTTCATCGGAATCTGAACCGTGAACTGCATTCTCTCCCACACTTCTTGCAAACATTTTTCTGATGGTTCCTTCTGCTGCATCTGCAGGATTTGTAGCACCAATCAAAGTTCTGAAATCTTCAACCGCATTATTTTTTTCCAAAACAGCCGCTACAATTGGTCCTGAACTCATAAATTCCACCAATTCTCCGTAGAAAGGTCTTTCTGCGTGAACTTCATAGAATTTTTTTGCATCTGCAACTGTTAATTGAGTAAGTTTCATCGCTTTGATTTTGAAACCTGCTTCTGAAATTTTCCCTAAAATAGCACCAATGTAGCCATCTGCAACTGCATCCGGCTTTATCATAGTGAACGTAATTTTACCTGACATAAATTTTATTTTTTTGTGCTGCGAAATTACAAAAACTTTCTTATATTTGTACCGAAATTCTCAATAAGGGATGCCATTAATTTGGCACGGAAATTGTAATTTAATTTTCGATTCTCATGTTTAATTTGAGTTTTCATGGTTATTAGTTTTTACCCAGCTTCGGCTGGGTTTTTTATTTGGCAGAATTTTCTTCTGCTTCTTCCATTATCTTCAAATAAGTGATATAACGTGTTTCCTCGGTTTCGTCTTTTTCAACGCTTTCCAAAACCGCACATTTCGGTTCGTTGATATGTAAACAATTGTGAAATCTGCAGTTTCTCCCAATTCTGAAAATTTCCGGAAAATAATGCTGTATTTCTTCTTTTTCCACATCAATCATCGCAAATTCGCGAACTCCCGGTGTGTCGATTACGCTTCCTCCGAAATCCCAAAAATACATCTGTGCAAAAGTCGTCGTATGTTTTCCTTTCAGATGGGTTTCTGAAATTTCCGAGGTTTTCAAATTCAGATTCGGCTGTAATGCATTGACCAAAGTAGATTTTCCACTTCCGGAATGTCCGAAAAAGACGGAAACTTTATCTTTAATAATATTTTTTAAATCCTCTAAATTGAGTTTTGAATAAGAAGAAATTTCCAAAGTTTCATAACCTATATTTTGATAAAGAGCTTCAATATTTTCAACGATTTCTTTTTCATCATCATTCAGAACGTCCATTTTATTGAATAAAATCAACGGTTTTATATTGTACGCTTCGCAGCATACCAAAAACCTGTCGAGAAAACCGAACGAAGTTTCAGGAAATTTTAAGGTGAAAATAAAACACGCAACATCAATATTAGAAGCAATAATGTGTGCTTCTTTTGACAGATTTACAGATTTTCTGATGAGGTAATTTTTTCTCGGTTCTATTTTGGTAATCCACGCAACATCGTCCTGTTCCAAAGAAAATTCCACCATATCTCCTACAGCAAGCGGATTCGTCAATCTCGTTTTGATGAGTTTGAATTTTCCGCGTATTCTTGCTTCGAAAAATCTTCCGGTTTCGTTCTCCAAAACCTGATACCAACTTCCCGTGGATTTTGTGATAAGACCTTTCATTGATTATAATTGATGTTGGATGTTGGATGTTGGATGTTGGATGATGGGTGTAAAGTAATTATTTAAAAGTTATTCCACTTAAATGAAACAAAATTTTTGACATCTAACATCCAATATCCTTCATCTACCATTTAATTAAATATTATTCTGAACTTCTATGGATTCTTCGTGGATTGTTTTGAAAATTTTTTCGATAAATTCCTGCGACATTCCTGTTTCTCCCGCTTTTTGGGTGGAATATTCGGTAATGATTTTCCAGCGTTCCGGCTGAAAAATGGTAATGCTGTTTTCTTTTTTCAGATTCCCGATTTCTTCGGAAACTTTCATCCGTTGCGACAGGATTTCTATCAACTGAAAATCCAAATCGGAAATTAAAGTGCGGTATCGTCCCATCTCATCATCAAACCGTGAAATATCGGAATTTCTTATCTGTAGGTTTTGAATGAGCTTCGCCAAAACTTCGGGCGTAATCTGCTGTGGTGCATCGCTCCACGCTTCATCGGGATTGCAATGGGTTTCTATCATTATCCCATCATAGCCGAGATTCAGAGCGTCTTGTGCAACTCCCGACAAACCCGTTCTGTTTCCGCAAATATGCGAAGGATCTATCAACATCGGAATATCGGGAAAATGATTTTTGAAATCGAGGGAAATCTGCCAATTCGGGATGTTGCGGTATTTTGTTTTTTGGTAAGTGGAAAAACCACGGTGAATCACGCCCAGATTTTTCACATTCTGCTTCAACAGCCGTTCCAAAGCTCCGATCCATAAAGCCAAATCGGGATTCACAGGATTTTTTACCAAAATGGTTTTTTCCGTTCCTTTCAGTGCTTCTGCAATTTCTTGCACCGTAAACGGATTTGCCGTAGAACGTGCTCCAATCCACAAAACATCTACTTCTGCTTTCAAAGCGGCGGAAACGTGATGTGCATTTGCAACTTCGGTCGCAGTTTTGTAGCCAAATTCTTCTTTTACTTTTTTCAGCCAACTAAGTCCAATCTCTCCTACTCCTTCAAAACCGTTCGGTTTGGTTCTCGGTTTCCAGATTCCGGCACGGAAAACCGAAATTTCCGCTCCCGATTTTTTGATTCTTCCGACAGTTTCCAGCATTTGAAATTCACTTTCTGCACTGCAAGGACCTGCAATGATGAAAGGTTTCGGGAAATTTTTTATCCAGCTGTTTTCGGTTTTTTTTAAATCCATTCAGTAATCTTACAAATCCTGTTTTCGGTTTACCTCATTAAATTTTTGCTATTGTTAAATTAAGTTCTTAAACCTTGTAGGTTTCGTAGAACCTATAAGGTTTGAACCAAGTTTTCTTTTTCATAAATCTATTTTAAATTAACAATACCAAATTTTTATTTCTAATGATTTAATATGATTTTATTTTAATTTTAAACCGTTCTTAATCCAAATCGAATCTGAACAGTTCTTCCAAATCTCTCAGAACAGGATTTATCCCGGCAAATTTATCGAAAATTTTGCGTTTGGTTGGGATTTCTTTTTTAAGACCTGTATCGTTTTTATAAACAATTTCGATTTTATAATTGTTTACTTTCCTTTTAAAATGATTGAAAAAATCTTCCCTGATTTTCTCAAATTCCGTTTTTGCAGAATCCGAAGGATACAGGATTGTAATTTCATTTTCGTCACTCTTACTAAGTTTCAGGGTATTCACGGCGTAAAATGCAACATCATCTTTCTTCATCAAATCATCGAGGAAAATCTGCCATTCTTCCTGTAAATCTTTTTCGGTGAAATGTCGTGCAGGGATTTCTTCTTCTTTGATTTCTCGGGAAATTTCCTGCTGCAATTCTTCTTTGGCATTCAAAGCTGCATTGATGCTGAATTTCGATGGTATTTTTTCCCGTGCAATCGGCAAAGAAGATTTCGGAACCGGTTTTTCGGTAATATTTTCGGGGAGTTTTTGCTCTTCTTTTTTCGGAATTTCCGGTTTTTCTTTAATTAAATCTTGTGAAATTTCTTTAAGAAGCGGAGCGAGTATTATGAACTTTTTTTTTTAGAATCGGTTCCTATCGCCGTTAATGAAGAAAGCTGCATCAAAGCAATTTCTACGGTTAATCGCGGGTTTTTGGAATTTTTATAATTAAGATCTGCGTGATTGCAGATTTCTATTGCATCTATTAATTGCTGTGGATTCCATTTCTTGCTTTGTGCGGAAAATTTGATTTTGATTTTTTCTCCTGCTTCTATTAAAGACAATGTAGATTCGTTCTGTGCCATCATCAAATCCCGGAAATGATTTCCCAAACCTGCAATGAAAATATGCGGATCGAATCCTTTTTTTACAATTTCGTTGAATGCAGATAAAGTATCGGGAATTTTATTTTCAAAAGCCAAATCTGCAATGTTGAGATATTGGTCGTAATCGAGAATATTGAGAACATCCGCCGCTTTTGAGAGGGTAATGTTTTTCTGGGTAAAAGTTGTAAGCCGGTCGAAAATAGAAAGTGCGTCACGCAAAGCTCCGTCTGCTTTTTGAGCGATTAAATAAAGGGCGTCGTCTTCATAAGTAATGTTTTCTTTTTCGGCAATTTTTTTCAAATGTTCCTGAATGTCTTCAATCGTGATTCTCTTGAAATCATAAATCTGACAACGCGACAAAATAGTCGGAATAATTTTGTGCTTTTCTGTGGTAGCAAGAATGAATATTGCGTGAGACGGCGGTTCTTCCAGCGTTTTCAAAAATGCGTTGAAAGCTGCGGAAGACAGCATATGTACCTCATCTATAATATAAATTTTGTATTTCCCGACTTGCGGAGCAAAACGAACCTGATCGGTCAATTCGCGGATGTCTTCCACCGAATTGTTGGAAGCGGCGTCGAGCTCGAAGATATTATAAGCAAAACCGTCTTCGGAAGTAGAGCCGTCCCTTTCGTTTATTTTCCGGGCGAGAATTCTTGCACATGTTGTTTTTCCTACTCCTCTCGGTCCGCAAAACAATAACGCTTGAGCCAGCTGGTTTTCCTCAATAGCGTGTTCCAAAGTATCTGTAATATGAGATTGACCTACAACAGTATCAAACTCTTGCGGACGGTATTTCCTAGCAGAAACAATGAAATTTTCCATTGGTCAAAAATAGGGAAATAAATCTGAAAATAAAATTATCGGGAGAAATTAACTACTATAATTAAAGAATACCTAAAACAAATGAAAATACCGTATATAAAAGAAAAAAAATTGCAATACTCCGTATCAATAAAACAAAATTTTAAAATTATTTAACAAAACATTTGTATTTTAAAAAAAAATCTTATCTTTGAGATTATTAACCAATAAAAATTTTCGTTATGAAAAAACATCTACTAAATTTAGCTTTTTTAGCTATGCCAATAATGGGATTCTCCCAGTATTGTACCAATACAATTAACTTTAATTGTACTGATGGCGATGTAATCAAGAATGTTACATTTGCTGGAATCAACAATGATTCCGCATGCGGAAACTCCACAACTGGGTATTCGGACTATACAACCTCTGTGGGTGCAGCTTCGGTAATAGCGGGTGGTAATTACAATATTTCCGTACTAGTAGGACCTTCCGGAGATGGTTGGCTCTATGAATCTGTTGGAGTTTGGATTGATTATAACCACAATAATATCTTCGACACTGACGAATTTACCTATGTCGGAACTGGGCTAAATGAAGTCCTTACTAAAGAAATAACTATTTCTGCAGGTGCTCAAACAGGAGATACCAGAATGAGAGTTGTAGTTTCAGCTGCCATAGAATCTGCATTCGGAGACCAATTTAAATGCGGACCTGTAGCGGCAAACAATCCTTACGGTGAAATGGAAGATTATACGGTAAACATTTCTGCTGCAACTGATTGTTCCGGAACACCAAATGCCGGTTCTGCAACATCATCTGAATCTTCTATCTGTGCAAATAAATCTTTTACACTCTCTTCTGACGGCACACCAATGGGTGGATTTACTTATCAGTGGCAATCTTCTGCAAACGGTACTGATTGGAATAATATGGGAAGCGTACAAACCAGTCCATCTTACACTGTTGCAAGTCAAAGTTCTACAACCCATTACAGAGTTATTGTAACCTGTACTAATTCCTCGGAAAATTCAGAATCCAACCCTGTGACAGTAACACAAAATGCTCCAACTCAGTGCTATTGTACAGCGAGTGCCACAAACACAGGTTTTGAGAAAATATCCAATGTTAAATTAACAACTGCCGATAACAGTACTACCATTATTGATAATCCTTCTACTTCTACCGCAGGTTATGAAGATTTCACAGCCGTTACAGGTGATGTAACTGCAGGTAAAACATACAACTTCACTGCAACTTTCTCCGGAACTTCTTACGATGACGACCAGGTAATCGTATGGATAGACTTGAATGGTGATGGAGATTTTGACGGAGAAGGAGAACAAGTGATGATTACAGCTAAGAAAAAATCTCCTTGGACAGGAGAGATTACAATCCCTGCAGGCACAACACCAAAAACTACTCGTATGAGAGTTCGTTTGCACGATTCTGTTTTAACACCTAACACCACTCCTTGCGGAACATCTAGTTTCGGACAGGTAGAAGATTACACCTTAAACATTGGTGCACTCGCTGTTTCTGATGTTTCCAAACTGAGCGTGAAATCTTATCCTAATCCTGTAAAAGATATTTTCAATATCGAAGCTCAAGGGAAAATAAAAACAGTAAAAGTATTTGATGCCGCAGGTAAGCAAATCTTTACTAAAGATTTGAACGAAGCTAAATCCCAAATCGATTTCAGCAGGTTTACTTCGGGAGTATATATTGTAACAACTACGCTGCAAGATGGTACTTCTACTTCTACGAAAGTGATTAAAAAATAAAATATCACAACTTTAATTTTAAAACCGATAGAAAATTCTATCGGTTTTTTTATTGCAAATATTTGTAATTCAGAAAAATGTTGTATTTTTGCACCTCGAAATATTTAACAAATTTATTAACATTATGAACAATTACGAAACTGTTTTCATTTTAACTCCCGTTCTATCTGA
>CAYSQR010000088.1:0-8634 GCA_964433195.1 uncultured Kaistella sp.
TCCCAAACTCCCCCACTCTCAAACACTCAAACTCCGCAACCAATCTCAATCAACAATGGAGATGAGATTATCCAAATGGACAGAGTACGGAAAATCATTGCAGATGCAATGGTAAACTCAAAAAGAATTTCTCCGCACGTTACTTCTTTCATAGAATCCGATGTTTCCAACGTGGTAAAATGGAGAGCGAAAAATAAAGACGCTTTCGAAAAACGTGAAGGTGAAAAACTGACGTTTATGCCGATTTTTGTGAAAGCCGTTGTAAAAGCCATTCAGGATTTTCCGATGATTAATGTTTCTGTGGACGGCGACAAAATCATCAAAAAGAAAAACATCAATATCGGAATGGCAACTGCACTTCCCGATGGAAACTTAATTGTTCCCGTTATCAAAAACGCAGATCAGCTTTCACTTTCAGGATTGGCAAAAGCAATCAACGATTTAGCATACAGAGCAAGAAACAAGAAACTGAAACCCGAAGATACACAAGGTGCAACTTACACGATTTCCAACGTAGGAAGTTTCGGAAATCTTATGGGAACACCGATTATTCCGCAACCGCAAGTTGCGATTCTGGCAATCGGAGCGATTGTGAAAAAACCTGCAGTTCTGGAAACCAAAGACGGAGATGTAATTGCAATCCGTCAGTTGATGTTTATGTCGCATTCTTACGACCACCGTGTTGTGGACGGTTCTCTTGGAGGAATGTTCCTGAAACACGTTCACGATTATCTTCAAAACTGGGATTTGGATACAGAAATATAAAGAATGTAAAACAAAATATTTGACCTTTGGAAAAAATCCGGAGGTTTTTTTATTTGCGTAAATTATTTTTCCGGAGCATTCCATTAATACTATTACATTCATCCATTTTCAATTTTTTTTCATTTCGATGTAATAAATTCCCGAACTTCGTTGTCTTACATTTAGAAACGAAACTATGACTCACGCAATTTTTAAGGATACGGTATTTTGTCTCAAGGATGAGATGTACCGTTTTGCGAAAAGATTCGTGATGAGCAGTGACGAAGCAGAAGATGTTGTACAGGATCTGATGATGAAATTCTGGCAGAAAAAAGAAGAACTCGGAAATTTTGGGAATTTAAAATCGTACGCATTAAAATCCGTGAAAAACGAGTGTCTCAACAGATTAAAGCACCACGACGTGAAAATGGGTTTTGCAGATTTTCAACTTCACAGAAGTGAGCTTTACCAGATGGAAACCAATAATCTGAAAGAACAAATCATTGGATTTATCAACCAGCTTCCGGAAAAACAAAAAGCCGTAATCCACTTGAAAGATGTAGAAGAATATGAAGTCGCCGAAATCTCGGAAATACTGGAAATGGAAGAAAACGCAGTACGGGTAAATCTGATGAGAGCGAGAACGAAAATTAAAGAACAAATCCAAAAACTGATGGATTTTGAAAACAAAATGACCGAAAACCGATAAAATCTATTGTGATGAAGAACGATAAAACCACCGAAAAATACAACGAATTTCTTAAGGATTTGAAATCCGAGAAAATGAATTGGGATTTTGATGATTTCTTAAAGGAAACCGAAAAAGAAGAACACCCGATTCCCGTAATTTCAGAAAAGAAAAGCACGTCTTTCCCGAAAATTTATTGGTTGGCTGCAAGTTTGGTACTGCTTATTTCGCTCGGCATTTTCTTCCGGTTCTTTAACCAAAATCAGATTTCGGAAAAAGATATTTTGGTACAAACCGAAATCATTAAACAAAAAGAAAAATTAACTAATGAAGAAAATTTTGCCCAAAATGAAATTTCGGATTCATTGAAAATCAAGAACGATTCTGCAAACACGGTAGAACAAAGAACCGAAACCGATATTACCGACCAAATCCTGCCGAAAAGAAGCCGGATGAAAAAACAGGTAAGACAGCATTATGTCCAAAATCTTAACCCAAAAAAATCTGCAACGGAGAAATCTGCAAAAACTACCGGCTACGAATCCAACTATGTGATTATCAACGGACAAAAAATAACCAACGAGCAAGAAGCTATTGATTTGACTAAATATTCGTTTCGCGTTTTCTCCGAAAATGTGTCAAAAACAATCGCACAAACCGAAGCTCTTAATACCTTTAATAACGATTACTAAAAACCATTACAATTAATTACCATTATGAAACGTCCCTATTCAACATAAATTTCTATAAAAAACTAAGTCAGGCGTTACATAAGACCTTTAAAAACAAAAAAATTACTTATGAAAAAGTTACTTTTAATATTTGCACTCATCTTCTCGCATTTCTTCAATGTAAATGCACAGAAAGAAAAGCTCGATATGCTTTTCGACAAATATCAGGAATCGGAAGGAGTTACCTCCATTAAAATTGCAAAACCGATGTTCAGTATGCTCGGTAAACTGAATATTGACGATGATGATTTGAGCCAGATAAAACCGATCCTGAATAAAATCAACGGGTTGAAAATTTTAATTATAGAAAATCCCGGAAGCGAAGACAAAAAACAGCTCAATGTGTTTCAGAACCTTCAATCCGATATTTCAAATTCCATTAAGAATATGAAATACGAAGAGCTGATTACCGTAAACAGCCGAGACAATAAAATAAAATTCCTCTCTTCCGATGCCAAAAACGGAGTTCTGGACAATCTGCTTCTCAGCATCAATTCCGAAGGAAATACGGTTCTGATGATGCTCGACGGAAAAATCTCGATGGATGACGTCAATAAAATGGTAAACGAAATCCAGACTTCTTCATCAAAATCTTCCGTAATCACAGAAAATATTACTCCGAACAGTATTACCCAAGTAAGAAATGTAGGGAAATTTACGGGGATTGAAGTTTCCAGCGGAATTAAAGTCAATTTCACGCAGGGAAACAACCAAAGTGTAGTGGTAGAAACCGACCAGAACCTGCAGCAATACGTTTCAACCGAAGTGGAAAACGGAATCTTGAAAATTAAAGTAAACCATAAAGAGAAAAAAAACCTGAATTTCAAAAAACTTTTGGTAACGATAGAAGCACCAAATCTTAAATCCATCAAAACCACTTCCGGAGCAAGTTTCGCCACGATGAATACGGTAAAAGAAAGCAGTTTCAAAATTTCCGCAGAATCGGGTTCTAACATCAATGCCGATTTGAAAGCAGGAGCAACAGTAAATCTGGAAGCGACTTCCGGAGCGAGTATGAGAATTTATGCAGATACCGCAAATCTTATTTTCAGCGGAAACAGCGGCTCTTCATCAGTGATTGAAGGAAAAGCTGAAAAGGCGAGTTATGTGCTTTCCAGTGCAGCTTCGTGCAACGCTCAAAGTGCAGTAGTACAAAATGTGGAAGCGAGTGCAACATCCGGTTCAAGTGTGAAAGTACACGCTTCAAAATATCTGAATTCGCAAACTTCATCAGGAGCAAGTGTGAGATTCGCCGGAAATCCCAAAGAGATAAAAACTAATAATACAAGCGGAGGAAGTACAAAAGCAATTAACTAAAAATTGAGCGGCGAAGCCGCGATATGTTGGTAGAAAAATTAAAATTAAGAGCTTAGAGAGGTGCGAAGCACCGACATCTCGGTGCTTCGCACCTCTCCTCCCATTAACTTCAATATTTTCTACCAATATTCCGCAACTTCGTTGCTGTTCAAATAAGAAAACTAAAAGAATTGATTTTCTAAATAAAATTTTAAAAAATGAAAAAAATATACATCATCGGAATTCTTTCGATTTTTTTCCTGCAATCGTGCATCGTTTCCAGACATCCGAATATGGGATTCTTTGATAATCCTTACTACGACTACAAAGACGCCAAATTTACCAGCATCAATGTTCCGATGTTTTTGGCAAAACCCATTGTGAAAAGAGCTTTAAGAGAAGACGGCGAAAGCGAAGAACTCATCAATCTTATCAAAAAAGTTTCTGATGTAAAGGTAATGACCATTGAAAACGGAAACGAAAAAATGGTAGTAGATTTTGCAAAATACCTTACCCAAAATAATTTCGAAGAATGGATGACGGTGAAAAAAGAAAACGAAACCATTAAATTTCAAGCCAAACAAAAAGGCGAACAAATCCGAAATTTACTAATAACCGTTGCTTCGGGAAAAGAATTGGTTTATGTAGATGTTTCGGGGAAATTCTCGGCAGATGATATTTCCAGAATCATTAATTATTCCGAGAAAAACGAGGTAAAAAAACTCGTATCAAATCATTAATTCATATTCACTTTTTATATTTCAGCCACTCGTTTTCCGGGTGGTTTTTTGTATTAATTTTCATTATAAGTAAAAATAACTTAATTTTGCACAGAAAGTAAAGATGTCTATTCACAACAAAATCACAGAAACAGCCATCACTTTCGATGACGTTTTACTTATCCCTTCTTACTCAGAAGTTTTACCGAACCAGGTTTCCCTAAAATCCAGACTTTCCGATAAAATTACGCTCAATGTTCCCATTGTTTCCGCAGCGATGGATACCGTAACTGAAGGCGAAATGGCAATTGCTTTGGCAAGAGTCGGCGGAGTTGGTTTCATTCATAAAAATATGCCGATTGCGGAACAAGCCGCACAAGTTTACCGGGTAAAACGCTCGGAAAACGGAATGATTTCCGATCCGGTAACTTTGTCTAAAGACCACACTTTGGCAGAAGCAAAAGAATTGATGTCAAAATTCAAAATCTCCGGACTTCCCGTTGTTGATAAAGAAAATACACTCATCGGAATCATCACAAACCGCGATGTAAAATATCAGGAAAACCTCAGTGCAAAAGTGGAAGAACTGATGACGAAAGACAAGCTCATTACTTCCGACAAAGAAACCAATCTGGAACAAGCCAAAGAAATTCTTCTGAAAAACCGGGTAGAAAAACTCCCGATTGTGGACAGAGATTTCAAACTCGTCGGGTTGATTACCATTAAAGATATCGACAACCAATTAGAATATCCGAATGCGAATAAAGATAAAAACGGAAGATTGATTGTCGGAGCAGGAGTCGGAGTGGGTGAAGATACGATTGAAAGAGTTTCCGCATTGGTAAAAGCCGGAGTTGATATTATCGCCGTAGATTCTGCACACGGACATTCAAAAGGCGTTCTGGATAAAATTTCGGAACTACGGAAAAAATTCCCTGATTTGGATATTGTCGGCGGAAATATTGTAACCGCCGAAGCTGCGAAAGATTTAATTGAAGCCGGAGCAAATGTGCTGAAAGTGGGAGTTGGTCCCGGTTCTATCTGTACGACAAGAGTAATTGCCGGAGTTGGTGTTCCTCAGCTTTCTGCAATTTATAATGTTTTTGAATATGCCAAAACAAAAAATGTTGCGGTAATTGCGGATGGCGGAATTAAACTTTCCGGCGATATTGTGAAAGCCATTGCAAGTGGTGCAAATGCTGTAATGCTCGGTTCGCTTTTGGCAGGAACGGACGAAGCTCCCGGTGAAGAAATTATTTTCCAAGGAAGAAAATTCAAAGCATATCAAGGAATGGGAAGTTTATCCGCAATGAGAAGAGGCGGAAAAGAAAGGTATTTCCAGAGTGAAGCGAAAAAATTTGTTCCCGAAGGAATTGAAGGCAGAGTTCCACACAAAGGAAAATTAGAAGATGTGGTTTTCCAGTTAACCGGCGGAATAAGAGCAGGAATGGGATATTGCGGAACGAAAGATATTGATACTTTGCAAAAAGACGGAAAAATGGTAATGATTACCGGAAGCGGTTTAAAGGAATCTCATCCTCACGATGTGATTATCACACAGGAAGCTCCGAATTATTCTTTGTAAAATAATAATTTTTTGAATCCTGAGTGAAGAATTTACAACTCTGTTACCTTTCTGTCGATTTTATAAACAGTTCCACGAAAACTTGCGATTAAAACATCATTTTGGTTTTTTATCGAAATATCATAAACTCCGGTTTTTCGGGTATCGGAAACCAAAATACTTTTCGCCGTTAAAGTATCGCCCAATTTGACGGCTTTGGTAAAATTGATGAAACAGTTCAAAGCGACAGAAGCATCATTCGTATTATTGCTCGAAAAAGCAAGTGCAGAATCTGCGAGTGAAAAAGTGATTCCGCCGTGAACGGTTTTCAGTCCGTTGATCATTTCCTGTTTTACAGGCATTTCTATTTTGCAGTATTTTTCACGGATTTCAATCAGCTTTATTCCCATCCATTGCGAGAAAAAATCCTGATTGAGCATATATTGAGCAATTTCGTGTGGAGTCATAATCTTTTAATTTAGCAATTTATCAATGTAATAATGTAACAATTTTGCGGATTATTTTTTTTCAATATTAATTTTGAAATTCTGCTCAATCCGAATTTTTTGATTTGCCGGTTCCCATAATCCATAAGTAAAATCCATTTCCGGAATATATGAATCCGTAATGTCTCGCAAATAAAATGCAAAAATGAAATCTTCCGGAGTTTCTATCGTACCAAAATCAAATTTATCTTTCAAAACTTCATATAATTTGTGAGGTTTTCTTTTGGTATTTGCTGTTCCAAAAACGGTAATTGAATGTTTTGATTTCTCAATAATTTCAGTAATCTCATCGCTGTTTTCATCGATTCTGTATTTAATTTTCATACTCAATATAGGTTTATCTCCTTTCTTTGCTGAAAATTTAAAATAGAGAACAATTTGATTTTTGTAAGGATTAGGATTTTTAAATTCTTCATAAGTTCCTTTCACAAATTCCAGTTTATAAGACGGCTCTGTAATTTCCTGACCAAAAATCCGAACAGAAAAACTGAAAACTAAAAAAAATATTACTGATAAAAAACGGAGTTTCATAATTTTTTAATTTGAAAATTTATCAATTTGAGAATAAAAAATAGCATTAAAACTCATTTTCAAATTAGCACATTTTCAAATTGATAAATTGTTACATTGCACGAAATGCAGGACTTTGCCGATACCGTTCTTCCTGATAAGTTTCGTAAAGATTTTGCAACGTTTCCGAGATTTT
Organism: uncultured Kaistella sp.; assembly: GCA_964433195.1. Taxonomy (GTDB): domain Bacteria; phylum Bacteroidota; class Bacteroidia; order Flavobacteriales; family Weeksellaceae; genus Kaistella. The sequence goes on from CAYSQR010000088.1 coordinate 6,955, forward strand.
TCCGTAACCTATTTCTTTTCCCCATTGCAACAAACCTTTCGGATAATTTACGCCTTTTTGCATCGCCAATTCTATGTCTTCGTCATTTGCAATTCCCAATCTTTTCGCTTCTACCGCTTCATTGATGAGCATTGAAATGATTCTCATAAAAATCATTACATACAATTCTCCGTTTATTGCAATATCTTGGCTTTTGATTCTTGGCTCTTGGCTCTTTTCAGAATAATCATAAAATCCTTTTCCGGTTTTTCTGCCGAGAAGTTTGGCTTCGCTCATTCTTTGCTGTAGCAGACTCGGTTTGTATTTCGGGTCAAAAAAATAATCCTGGTAAACGGTTTTTGTAACAGAAAAATTAATGTCGATTCCGATGAGATCCATCAGTTCAAAAGGTCCCATTCTGAAATTTCCCAAACTTCTCATCGCATCGTCGATTTGTTCGGGAGTTGCCAAGTTTTCTTCAACAATTCTCAACGCTTCACCGTAAAAAGGTCGTGCAATTCTGTTCACGATAAATCCGGGAACATCTTTTGCAATCACCGGAATTTTGCCCCAAGTTTTCATTAAACTAAAAATTTCGGTTGCCAGATTTTCCTTGGTTAGAAGTCCGGGAATAATTTCTACCAAAGGCATCAAAGGAGCCGGATTGAAAAAATGAATCCCGATAAATCGTTCCGGTTTTTTCAATTCCGCAGAAAGCGAAGTGATGGAAATGGAAGAAGTATTGCTGGAAATCACGCAGTTTTCCGAAACGATTTCTTCTAAATCCCGAAAAACTTGGGTTTTAATTTCCTTGTTTTCGATAATCGCTTCGATGATTAAATCGCAATCTTTCAGCTCATTAAGTTCAGTACAGAATTTTATGCGATTGAAAATATTTTCGGCTTCCTCAAAACTGATTTTTTCTTTTTGAGCCAATTTCTGCAACGTATTCCCCAGATTTTGAAGCGATTTTTCGGTTTGTGCAGAATTGGCATCAAACAAAAAAACTTCGCAATTATTGGTTGCCGCAATCTGTGCAATTCCGATTCCCATTGTTCCCGAACCGATGATTCCTATATTCATAATTTCAATTTGAAAATTAGTCAATTTGAAAATTTGAGAATTTACTAAGTTGAAAATTGATAATCCACGAAATGGCATTTTCAAATTAGCACATTTTCAAATTAAATTATTTTCCGCGATAAACCGGTTTTCTTTTCTCCAAAAATGCAGCAACTCCTTCTTTGAAATCATGGGTTTCTGCGGCTTCCTGCTGTAAAATTCCTTCCACATCCAACTGCTGAGTGAGTGTATTTTCATACGATTCATTGAACGCTTTTTTTGTCAGGGAAATTGCTTTTGTCGGGAGATTTGAAATCTGCGTTAAAACTCCCATCGCATTTTCCAGAAAATTTTCATCTTCGAAAACATCAGCAATAAGTCCTAAATTTTTCGCTTCGGATGCCGATAATTTTTTTCCCGTAAAAGCAAGATAATTCGCTTGTTGTCTTCCGAGAAGTTTCGGCAACCAATATGTTCCGCCTGTATCGGGAATCAAACCGATATTCACAAATGCCTGTGAAAAATATGCAGATTCCGTTGCCAAAGAAATGTCGCAAATCAAAGCCAACATTGCACCGGCTCCTACAGCAGCACCGTTTACCAAAGAAACGACCGGCTTTCTGCATTTTGCAATTTCTT
>CAYSQR010000089.1:0-8589 GCA_964433195.1 uncultured Kaistella sp.
CTTTTGGAATCGTTTTGAATAATCGCAATCAAAGCTCCGTGTACAATTCCGATAATAGCGAGAACCATTACGATTTGTCCTGAAATTCCGAGAATCGGTTCCGGAGTTATCGGTAATAAATATCTTAATAATCCGTAAACCGCCATTTTCAGCATAATTCCCGAAAGAAGCATCGAACCTTGTGTCGGCGAATAAGTATAGGTATCGGGTTGCCAAGAATGGAAAGGGAAAATCGGCAATTTCACGGCAAATGCAAAGAAGATAAACCAGAAAATTACGGTTTGTTCGGAAGCGTTTAAATCCGCATTATACAAATCCGTCAATGCAAATGATGAGGAATGGGTGTAAACGTAAATCAACCCGATCAGCATAAATAAAGAACCTACGAAAGTATAAACAAAGAATCTTGTTGTGAACTGAATTTTCTTGTTTTCCTGTCCCCAAATTCCGGCAATGAGCCAAATCGGAATCAGCGTTACTTCCCAGAAAATGTAGAACAGCAATCCGTCAAGTGCGGTGAAAACTCCTATTAATCCAAACTGCATTAATAATATTAAACCGTAGAACGTATTTCTGTATCCCGGTTTTTCATTAAAGGAAGAAAGTATAATCAGCGGAGTGAGAATATTAGTTAAAAGCAATAATAACATACTCATCCCATCAATCCCGAAATGCAGATTACTTTTGATGAAATTCGACCAAGGATAATTGATTTCATATTGCAAAGCAGAATCAACAGTAGGTTTGAAATCAAAACCCGAAAGCATATAAAACGTGAGGAACATTTGAGCAAATGCAATTCCCAATGCCAAAAATTTACTTGCACGATTTTTCCACGCAAAAACCAATGCAGAACCTGCAAGTGGTAATAATAACAGTATTAATAAAAGATTCGACATTTATTATTGTAATATAAAGTTAACAATTAAAATAATTCCGATTGCCAAAGACATAATGAGAACATAATTTTCTACATTTCCGTTCTGGAGCTTTTTCGCAGCTCTTCCGGAATCTTCTGCTCCTAATCCGATGTAATCTACAAATTTATTCAGAATACCTTTATCGAACATATTTCCGCCGATTCCAAGTCCTTCTGTCATCTTTACAAAAGTTGCATTATAAATTTCATCCAAGAAAAGTTTTTTGTTGGAAAGTCTTTCCCAACCAACATATTTGTTGTCTTCTAAAGCCATTTTCTTTTTGTTCACATACCTATTTTTAACGACGAACCACACTGCGAAAAACATAATAACCGTTAATGAAAGCAAAATCATTTCCGTACCGAATTTCACTTCCGGAAGAGATACGTCATATACATAAACCGATTTCAGCCATTCCGAAAGTTTTGCATAATGACCGTGACCAATGAAATGCGGAAGATTAATCAGTCCACCGAAAACCGATAAAACCGCAAGTACAATCAGCGGTAAAGTCATATTCATAGGACTTTCGTGGAGGTGGTGTTTCTGTTCTTCCGTTCCTCTGAATTCTCCGTGAAAAGTTAAATAATACGCTCTGAACATATAAATCGCCGTCATTGCTGCAACGATAAATAAAATTACCCAAAGTACAGGATTTTTCCCGTAAACATTAGTTAATATTTCGTCTTTGGAAATCATCCCCGAAAGGAAAGGAAATCCGGAAATCGCCAAAGTTCCGATAAGGAAAGTAAGATGGGTAACCGGAATTTTTTTCTTTAAACCACCCATAAATCTCATATCCTGTTCGCCGCTCATCGCGTGAATCACAGAACCGGAACCGAGGAAAAGCAACGCTTTGAAAAATGCGTGTGTCATCAAATGGAACATCGCCGTTGTATAAGCTCCGACTCCCAAAGCAACAAACATAAATCCCAATTGCGAAACAGTGGAATAGGCGAGAACTTTTTTAATATCATTTTGTCGAAGTCCGATAAATGCTGCAACCAAAGCTGTCAATAATCCCACGAAAAGAATTCCGTCCATCGTAGTGGGTGCAAGTGAAAACAGGAAATTGGAACGAACAACCAAATAAATTCCTGCTGTAACCATCGTTGCTGCGTGAATCAATGCGGAAACGGGAGTTGGACCCGCCATTGCATCGGGAAGCCAAGTGAACAAAGGAATCTGTGCAGATTTTCCGACTGCTCCGATGAATAAACTCACCGTGATAAAAATAATGATGTTGGAATCCAATTCAAATTTCGAGGAATTTTGTGCCACCGAAAGAAAATCTACCGCATTGGTTTGGTAAGCAATCATTAAAATCCCGATGATCATTCCCAAATCGCCGATTCTGTTCATAATGAACGCTTTTCTTGCAGCTGCACCGTATTCTTTGTTTTCGTACCAGAAACCAATCAGTAAATAAGAACACAAACCAACACCTTCCCAACCGATGAAAAGAATGAGATAATTACTTCCCATTACCAAAAGCAACATCGAGAAAATAAATAAGTTCAGATAAGTGAAGAATTTATAAAAACCTTTGTCGTGGCTCATATAACCAATAGAGTAGAGGTGGATTAATGAACCGATTCCTGTGATAATCATAATCATCATTAATGATAGCTGATCAATCTGGAAACCGAAATTCACCTGAATCCCGTTTACTCTGAACCATTCAAAAGCACGTACAATAACCGGTTGCGAATCTGCATTGAATTTTAAAAACAGACTCACTGCAATACAGAAAGAAGCAAAAACCACCAAAGTTGCAATACTTCCTACTACAATTTTCGGCAGGTTTTTCCCGAATAATCCATTGATTAAAAATCCGAATAAAGGTAAAAGTATAATTGCGTAAACTAAATTTTCCATCTTTTATCCTCTTAATTTATTAAAAATACTGATGTCCACCGATTTTGTGTTCCGGTACAACATTGCGATAATCGCTAAACCAACTGCAACTTCCGCTGCTGCAACCACCATAATGAAGAAGACCAGAATCTGTCCGTTTCCGTCTCCTTTATAGCTTGAAAATGCTGCCAATAAAAGGTTTACGGAATTCAACATCAGTTCCACACAACCCAAAATAATGATGGCATTTTTCCGGATCAAAACTCCCAAAACTCCCAAACAAAACAATACCGAACTCAGAATAATAAAATATTCCAGCGGAACTGTCTGTATAAATGAATTTACTTCTCCCATAATTCTATAAATCTTTTTTACCGATGAATACTGCACTTACAATTCCTGCAAGAATCAGGATGGATGCAAGTTCGAAAGGCAAAACATATTCGTTAAACAATAATCTTCCGAGGTTTTTCGTCAAACCTATTGATGAATCTGCATTTCCGGCAAAGGTTTTTCCGTTCAGTCCTTTGAATGCTCCTAAAATTCCTATCAAAAGCAATCCTGCCGAAAATACGCCGATGAATTTCATCAGGTTTTGTTTTTTGCTTTCGTCGGCTTTGTTCAGATTCAGCATCATCAGAATATAAAGGAACAACACCATAATTGCACCTGCATAAACGATAATCTGTACGATACCAAGGAATTGGGCATTAAGCAAAATATACATTGCAGCAATCGAAAAGAAAGTTACAATGAGCGAAAGAACCGCGTATAACGGATTTCTTGCAAATACAAAATATACCGCACTCAAAACCGCTGCAAAAGCAACAAAGAAAAATAAGATTTGCTCCATTTATTTTACTGATTTTTTTTGTAATTCACTCTGTCTGTCAGAAATATCAATTCTCGCATTGATTTTCTCTACCAATTTATCTTTTCCGTAAACGAAACTTCCGCGGTTGGTTTCTACATCTACTAATCTGTCCGTTAAATAGATAGCGGATTTCGGACACGCTTCTTCGCACATTCCGCAGAAAATACAACGCAGCATATTGATTTCGTAAACCGATGCGTATTTTTCTTCCCGGTAAAGATTTTTTTCGTCTTTCGTTCTTTCCGCTGCAGTCATCGTAATCGCTTCTGCGGGACAAGCAACCGCACAAAGTCCACACGCAGTACAGCGTTCTCTTCCTTCTTCATCTCGTTTCAGAACGTGGTATCCTCTCCATACTTTTGCACGGGGTTTTACTTCTTCCGGATATTGTATGGTTGTATTTTTCATAAAAGCGTGCTTCAGCGTGATTGCCATTCCTTTCGCAATTGCAGGAAGGTAAATTTTCTCGCCCAAAGTCATCTTTTTGTTGGATACAACTTTTGATCTGTTCGTTAGTTTCATTTAATTATAGATATTAGATTTTAGACCTTAGATTTTAGATTAATCTTTGTCTGTTATCTTAATTTTTATTCAAGTCTTTTTTAATTTCCAAATGCTAAAATTACTGCTCCTGTTACAATTAAATTTAATAATGCTAAAGGAATCAAAGTTTTCCAGCCAAGATGCATTAATTGGTCGTATCTGAATCTTGGTAAAGTCCATCTCAACCACATAAATACGAAAATTCCGAAGAAAGTCTTGGTTAAAAATGAAACAATGCTTAAAATTCCTGCTGCGTTTTCTCCCCAGTTTTGTGTTACCCAATCGATTCCCGGATAATTATACCCTCCGAAAAACAAAGTTACCAATAAAGCATTGGAAATAAACATATTCACATATTCTCCGAACATATAAAGTCCAAGTTTCATTGACGAATATTCGGTGTGATAACCTGTAACCAATTCCGATTCACATTCCGGCAAATCGAAAGGATGTCGGTTTGTTTCAGCCAAAGCAGCGATGAAAAATATTAAGAAAGCAATTGGTTGGTAAAAAACATTCCACTGCATTCCTCCCCATCCTGATTGTTGTTCAGTGATTACCTTTAAATCTAAACTTCCGCTCATCATAATGATAGCAAGTAGAGAAAGACCCATCGCCAATTCATAAGAAATCATCTGCGAAGATCCTCTGATTGCACCGATTAAGGAATATTTATTATTTGAAGCCCATCCTCCGATCATCATTCCGTAAACTCCGATGGAAACCATTCCTATTAAAAAAAGAACTCCCACATCAATATTTGCAACCTGCAAATCAAATGAAGTTCCGCCGATGTTCAGCGTTTTTCCCCAAGGAATTACCGCTCCGGTTATCAATGAAATGAACATTACCAAAGCAGGACCGAGAACGAAAAGAAATTTTTCGGCATTTGCAGGAGTGAAATCTTCTTTGAAGAAAAATTTTCCACCATCTGCAAGCGGCTGCAAAATCCCGAAAGGTCCGCTACGATTTGGTCCGATTCTGTCTTGCATAATAGCGGCAACTTTTCTTTCAGCCCAAGTAGAATAAGCTGCAACAGTGAGTGCCAAAAGAAACAAGGCGAGAACTAATATGATTTTAAAGGTCAGTAATTCCATTCTGTAAATTCAAAGTTTAAAGTTCAAAATTCAAGATTGAATTTTTTTTATAAATTTTCTTCTTCGTTTTCTATTTTATTTTCGATAATTTTTTCATCCATTACTCCAATTTCCTTTGCATCGGGATTATCCAAAAGGTTAATCATATTTTTTGCTTTCTCGTAATGATTCAAAGAAATTACCGAATGTCTGTCGATATGTCTTGGTCCTTCGATGTTCCAGTATTTCAAATCTTTACGCTCGAAACGGCATTCGTTGCAAATCCATTCTTCCACTTCGTCGTACTGGTCTTTTCTTGCGGTAACTCTTATGATTTCGTCGCCTTTCATCCAAAGAACGGCTTTTCCGGAACATTTTTCGCATTTACAGGTTGCATTCATTGGTTTTGTAAACCAAACCCTGCTTGCAAAACGTGAAGTTTTATCGGTTAAAGCTCCTACAGGACAAACGTCAATAACGTTTCCGATAAAGTCGTTATCCAAAGCTTTATTCAGATAAGTTGAAATTTCTGCGTGTTCTCCTCTGAACAGGATTCCGTGCTCTCTTTTTTCAGTGAGTTGGTTCGCTGTCAAAACGCATCTTGCACAAAGAATACATCTGTTCATGTGAAGTTTGATGTACGGACCGATGTCTTCCGGCTCGAAAGTTCTTCTTTCAAATTCGGTTCTGGTTGCTTCTACACCGTGTTCGTAACCTAAATCTTGTAAATGACATTCTCCGGCTTGGTCGCAAACAGGACAGTCGAGAGGATGGTTAATCAACAAAAATTCCGTTACGGCTTTTCTGCCTTCCTGCGTTTTTTCGGAAGTCAGGTTTTTCACTTCCATTCCGTCCATTACTCCCGTTCTGCAACTTGCCACCAGTTTCGGCATTGGTCGCGGATCGGCTTCGGAACCTTTAGAAACTTCGACCAGACAAGTTCTGCATCTTCCGCCACTTGTTTCTAATGGTTTGTAGTAACACATTGCAGGTGGTACAGATTTTCCCCCGATTTGTCTTGCCGCTTCCAAAATGGAAGTTCCGGGCAACACTTCGGTAGTTTGTCCGTCGATGGTTATTTTAAATTTTTTAATTTCTTCGCTCATATTTTTAGCTTTTGGCTGATTAGCGATTATTTTTGTTTCTTCGTATTAAATGTATATCCTATTCCTGCCAAAATTTGTCCGAAAACAAAATCCTGTTGTGCTTTATCGGGTTTATTATTTAAGGTGGTTTTGATATCCCACATATTCACGTATCCGAATTTTCCTTCAACTCTTGCTATCCAATGATTCCAGAATAAAGCATTCAAACTTGCTCTTACATCGGTTCCTATTCCTGCAACGTGAAAACGGTCGCTTCTTTCGTTTCCGAATAATTTTATATTACTTTTCGGAAACATTACACCGATTCCCGCTCCGTAACTCCAAACCAAATTTATATTTTTTCGGGAAGAGATATTTTTATATTTTTCTAATCCTAAATTTTCATAATTCAGTCCGTCTGTATGTTCAAAGGTCAGAAACTGTTCATCTGCAAGATTTACCTGTCCGTTGTTTACCATTCCTGCATATTTCGGGTCGGAAATTGTTCCCGAAAAATTGACGGTCTGGTTTTGCTTCATTACATATTTCATATGGTCGATTCCTAAAACTAAAGCTAAATTATCTTTGATAAAATATCCCATTCTGAAATTATACTGCGTTACCGTAAACCAAGCCGGGTCAAAATACACCAATCCGAATTTCGTAGGTCTGTCTGTTGCGGCTACATTATTCAGCTGGAAATTATATCCGTTTCCCGAAAAATGAATATCGGAATTACTGTACGCTGCTCTGTTCCAACCATAGAAAACGAAGATTGCTCCTTTTCGCCCTAAAAGAGATTTTGTTTTTACTTCAATTCCTTTGGTTGTATCTTTAATTGTATTAAATTTAAAAACGCGATTTTGGAAATCTACAGAAACTGAATCTATTATTTTCTTTGATAATAATGAATCATTTTTTTGTGCAGATGCAAAACTCAATCCTACAAACAGGAATACAAAAATTTTAAAGAACTTCTTCATTTTATTCTGCTTTAGCAGCAACCGGAATTGGGTCTGCATAATTTGCCAATCCGTAATTTTTTGTTAATGCTTCGGGATTATCAATATACCATTCGAATTCATCTCTGAAATGGCGGATTGCCGCTGCAACTGGCCACGCTGCAGCATCACCGAGCGGACAAATCGTGTTTCCTTCAATTTTTCTCTGAACGTCCCAAAGCAAATCAATGTCTGCTAAAGTTCCTTCTCCGTTTTCTATTTTTTTCAGGATTCTGTACATCCATCCTGTTCCTTCTCGGCACGGTGTACATTGTCCGCAGCTTTCGTGCATATAGAAATGGGCTAAACTTCGGGTGTGTTTTACCACACTTTGGTCTTCATCTAAAACGATAAACCCACCTGAACCCATCATTGTTCCCGTTGCAAAACCGCCTTCTGCAAGAGATTCGTAATTCATATATCTCGGTTCTCCGTTGATGGTTTTTAGTAAAAGATTTGCAGGAACAATCGGTACGGAACTTCCTCCCGGAATACAGGCTTTCAATCTTTTACCATTCGGGATTCCGCCGCAATATTCATCGGAATAAATAAATTCTTCTACGGTAATGGTCATATCAATTTCATAAACTCCCGGTTTGTTGATATTTCCGCAAGCAGAAATAAGTTTTGTTCCTGTAGAACGACCGACACCGATTTTGGCATATTCTGCTCCTGTAATATTAATGATAGGAACTACTGCTGCAATGGTTTCTACGTTATTTACAACCGTTGGAGATTCCCAAAGTCCTTTTACTGCAGGAAACGGTGGTTTCAATCTTGGGTTTCCTCTTTTTCCTTCGAGAGATTCGAGCAATGCGGTTTCTTCGCCACAGATATAAGCTCCTGCTCCTCGCTGAACATAAATTTCTAAATCGTAACCTGTTCCCAGAATGTTTTTTCCCAAGAATCCATTTTTCTTTGCTTCTTCAATGGCTTCTTCCAAAATATCGGGAATCCAAGAATATTCGCCACGAATGTAGATATAAGAAGTATTTGCTCCTAAAGCAAAAGAGGAAATAATCATTCCCTCAATCAAAAGATGAGGAATAAATTCCATTAAATACCGGTCTTTGAAAGTTCCCGGTTCGGATTCATCGGCGTTTACGACCAAATATCTCGGAACTCCTTCGGGTTTTGCGAGGAAGCTCCATTTCATTCCTGTTGGGAAACCTGCACCACCACGACCACGAAGTCCGGAAGTTTTCACTTCTTCGGTAATTTCATCGGGAGTCA
>CAYSQR010000090.1:0-4519 GCA_964433195.1 uncultured Kaistella sp.
ACATTTCTCTTAATGAAGCCGATAAACAGGCAATGTTACAGAAAATTGGCGTTTCGGGTATTGACGAACTCATTTCCCAAACCATTCCGGATTCTATCCGTTTAGAAAAAGATTTAGACATTTCAAAAGCACTTTCGGAGTATGAAATGTTGGCTCATTCAAAAGATTTGGCTTCCAAAAATACCATCTTCGATAATTATATCGGATTCGGATATCACAATACCATTTTGCCGAGTGCAATCCAAAGAAACATTCTCGAAAATCCGTCTTGGTACACTGCTTATACGCCTTATCAAGCTGAAATTGCACAAGGAAGATTAGAAGCATTATTGAATTTCCAGACCGTAGTTTGTGATTTAACGGGTTTTAAATTAGCCAATGCATCACTTTTAGACGAATCCACCGCAGCTGCAGAAGCAATGCATATGTTTTTTGAAAGCAGAACCAAAGAGCAGAAAAAATCAGAAGCTAAGAAATTTTTCGTATCAGATTTGGTTTTACCGCAAACAATTGCCGTACTCAAAACAAAAGCAGAAGGTTTGGGAATCGACATCATTATAGGAAACCACAAAAATCATCAGTTCAATGATACCTATTTTGGCGTTTTACTGCAATATCCGGGAAAAAACGGAATCATTTTAGATTACACCGAAAATATTAAATATTACAAAGAAAAAGATTTGCAGGTTGTAGTTGCTTGTGATCCTTTGTCTTTGGTAAAACTGAAATCTCCTGCGGAAATGGGAGCAGATTGTGCAGTAGGAACTACCCAAAGATTCGGGATTCCGATGGGATACGGCGGTCCTCACGCAGCATTTTTTGCCTGTAAAGAAGATTACAAACGGGATATTCCGGGAAGAATTATCGGAATTTCACAGGATATGTACGGAAAACGTGCACTGAGAATGGCTTTGCAGACAAGAGAACAGCATATCAAACGGGAAAAAGCAACTTCCAATATTTGTACCGCACAGGTTCTTTTGGCGGTAATGGCAGGAATGTACGCAGTTTATCACGGCTCGAAAGGTTTGAATTTCATTGCGGAACAAATCCATTTCAAAGCAAATGCACTTCACGACGGATTAAAAATTTTGGGTTATGATATTGCAGAAGAACCTATTTTCGATACGGTAAAATTCCGGATGCACGAAAACGAAAAAAATGATTTGATGAGAATGATGCGTGATCATAAAATCAATCTGAATTATTTCTCAGAAGGAATCGTAAGTATCTCTCTTAACGAAACTACAACCGAAGAAAAACTGCAATCTCTTTTTGATGCATTGGCAAACTTTAAAGACAAACAGAGTTTCAAACTTTTATTGAAAGAAGAGATTCAGATTCCGAAAGAAAATTTAAGAACAGACGAAATCCTGAAAGACGAGGTTTTCAAAAAATATCATACGGAAACCGAATTGATGCGTTATATCAAACGTTTGGAAAGAAAAGATCTGTCTTTAACACATTCTATGATTTCTCTCGGTTCCTGCACGATGAAACTGAATGCTGCAACTCAAATGTTGCCACTTTCGTGGGCAGAATGGGGAAGTGTTCATCCTTTTGTACCTACCGAACAAGCAGGAGGTTATCAGATTTTAATTAAAGAATTAGAAAAAGATTTGGCAGAAATTACCGGTTTCGCAGGAACTTCTCTTCAGCCAAATTCAGGAGCACAAGGAGAATATGCAGGATTAATGGTAATCCGCGAATATCATAAATCACGGGAAGAAAACCATCGTAATATCGTGCTGATTCCGCAATCTGCACACGGAACAAATCCTGCTTCCGCAGTAATGGCAGGAATGAAAGTAGTGGTGGTAAAAAATCTCGAAAGCGGAGAAATAGATTTTGATGATTTAAAGAAAAAAGCCGAAGAACACAGCGAAAACCTTTCTTGTGTGATGATTACTTATCCCTCAACTTATGGTTTTTTCGATGACAACATCAAGGAAATTACGAAGCTCATTCACGAACACGGCGGACAAGTTTATATGGACGGTGCGAATATGAATGCACAAGTTGGATTCACGAGTCCCGGAAATATCGGTGCTGATGTTTGTCATTTGAATCTGCATAAAACTTTTGCAATTCCTCACGGAGGAGGAGGACCCGGAGTTGGCCCGATCTGCGTTGCAGAACATCTGGTAAAATTTTTACCCTCAAATCCGAATATTAAAATTGGAACAAAAGAATCTATTGATGCCATTTCGGCTGCACCTTATGGTTCGTCTTTGGTTTTGAATATTTCTTATGCGTATATCAAAATGCTCGGAACTGACGGGTTGAAAAAATCTACCGAACACGCTATTTTAAATGCCAATTATTTAAAAGAAGTTTTGGCAGAACATTTCCCGATTCTTTATGCTAATGAAAAGGGGAGAGTTGCCCACGAATGTATCGTAGATTTCCGACAGTTCAAACCACTCGGAATTGAAGTTGCCGATGTGGCGAAACGTTTGATGGATTATGGTTTTCACGCACCTACAGTAAGTTTTCCGGTTGCAGGAACTTTGATGATTGAGCCAACAGAATCTGAAAACAAAGCCGAAATCGACCGTTTCGCAGAAGCATTGATTTCCATTAAAAAAGAAATCGAAGAAATTGCAGAAGGAAAAGCAGATACAGCAAATAACGTTTTGAAAAACGCTCCACATACAGAACAAGTTGTAATTTCCGATTCCTGGGACAAATCTTACAGCCGCGAAAAAGCAGCGTATCCTTTGGATTGGGTAAGAGAACACAAATTCTTCGCCTCCGTTTCCAGAGTAGATGAAGCGTATGGCGACAGAAATTTGGTTTGTACCTGTGAACCGATTGAAAGTTATATGTAATTTAATATGTTTTGAAAATAGCAAATCCTCTTCAATTTTTTTGGAGAGGATTTTTTTGTGGTGGCTCAAAGTCGGGAGATTTTTTGCAGCTGGAATTTTTTTGCAGATGTTGCTAAATTTTTATATTTGTTCTAAAGGAAATAAATTTCCTACAATTGTAAAAACAAACAAGTATGCCAGAAATAAGTCGATTTTTCGGAATAATTGTCTATATGTTTTTTAACGACCATATTTGCCTTTAAGCAAATTAAAATTGGTTCAGGCGTGGACAGAAATCCATAAAGAAAAATTGATAAAAATGTGGAATACAAAAGAATTTCATAAAATTAAACCATTAAGTTAATGATAAAGATAGAAAAAATATTGGATATTAATGACTATCAGTTGAGCTGTCTGTTTAATAATGGTTTGGTAAAAAAGTTGAATATTTTACCCATTATTGAAGAGCAAAATAATTTGAAAGGAATTGAGAAACTAAAAGATAAAGAGTATTTCAAAACCATAAAAATAGGGATGTTCGGCGAACTGTTTTGGAAAAAAACCATACAATCCGGAAAGGAATTTTGGGATTATGATATTTCGCCGGAATTTGCATTTTATAATGGTAAATAATAACGAAAAAAATGGACTTCAATAAAAACAAAAAATTCCCGAACAGAATATTTGGGAATTTTTTTTAATTTTATAATCAATTTTAATAAATATGAAAAACAAATACCATTTATTCTTCCTGTTAATTCTTTTTTCGGTAAAAATTACCGCCCAAAATAATAATGAAAATGTTGTTTATATTGTTGATGAAATTATTGTTAAGGATGATCCAGAAAGAGGAAACAATATTAATAATGAAGATATTGATAAAGTAGAGGTAGTTAAAAATAAAGATTCACTGAAGAAATATGGTTTCGAAAAATTTGACGGTGCTATTTTTATTTATACAAAAGAATATCAGAAAAGAAGTCCTGAAGACAAGAAAATTCCATCTACAAAACAAATGGAAATGAAAAATAGAAATGTTTGGTATCTCAATAATCAAATCTATAACGGAAAATTTATTGATTATTATTACAGCGGAAAAATTGAAGGAGAAGGATATTTTAAAAACGGAAAACTGGAAGGTGTAAGAAAAAAATATTTTCAAAATGGAAACCTTTCTTTGGAGAGAAGTTACACCCAATCAATTCCAAATGGTTTAGAAAAAGAATATTATGAGGATGGGGCATTGAAGCAAAAAGGGATGATGAAAAACGGAAAAGAGGATGCAATTTGGGAAATATACTTTCCTAATGGACAAGTGAAACAACAAACAAATTTCGACAATGGAAAAATGACTGATGAATCTGTAATCTATTATTCCAATGGAAATGTTTATGCAACTGAACGAATTGAAAATGGAAAAATACTGCCCGATTCACAATATAAAGAAATAAGAGAACTGATGAAAAAAAGTAATGAAGAATATAGAAAAGGAAATATAAAATCTTCTATAAAACAATTAGATAAAGTAATTCTTCTTAATGAAAATTATCAAGACGCTTATTTTTCAAAAGGAACAATTTTATTAAATGAAATGAAATTTGACGAAGCAATTATGAATTTAGATAAAGCCATAAAAATTGAACCTTTTTATGAGATTGCACTATCTAATCGTGCTTTTGCAAGAATCAGAAAATATGAATTGGGTGGAG
>CAYSQR010000090.1:4529-8401 GCA_964433195.1 uncultured Kaistella sp.
AATTTTTGGAAATAAGGAAACAAGTGTAATAATCTCCAAAAATAATATTAAAATTAAGGATGAAGATTTATTTAAAATTTGCGATGATTTAAAACAGGCAATATTTTTAGGAGACATAAACGAAATGAATTTTGAAGCACAAGAAAAGTATTGTTTTAAGAAGTAATTTAGTTAATGAACTGTAGGAACACGCCGAAAAGGCGTGTTCAATAAAAATAAAATTCCCGAACATTCGTTTGGGGATTTTTTTGTTATAATTTTCCTTATTTTTGAGCAATGATTCTCAACCAAATTTTTACCAACCAGCGTACCGGAAATTCAGAGAAAACCGTCGTTTCCAGAACCGATTTCCAGCGGGATTTTGACCGCATTATTTTTTCCGCCGCTTTCCGCAGGTTGCAAAATAAAACGCAGGTTTTTCCATTGCCGGGAAGTGTTTTTGTGCATAACCGTTTAACACATTCTCTGGAAGTTTCTTCTGTGGGAAGAAGTTTGGGAAGTGCAGCCGGAGAATTTATCTTTAAAAATTTTGAAAAATATTTAGACGAAAACTCACAAAATTTTTATCAGCATAATCTTCATAACGTGATTGCAGCAGCTTGTCTTTGCCACGATGTGGGAAATCCTGCTTTCGGACATTCCGGCGAAGATGCGATTGCAAGTTATTTCGAGAAAAACGAGAAAGATTTGAAACAGAAATTCAGCGAAAAAGAATGGGCAGATTTGGTAAATTTTGAGGGAAATGCAAATGCAATCAGGGTTTTAACGAATCAGCAAAACGGGAAAGATGAAGGAGGAACTCAACTGACTTTTACTACTTTAGCGAGTATCGCGAAATATCCTTGCGAAGCGGTTGCCAAGAAAAAAGGATACATCAACCGCAAGAAATTCGGTTTTTTTCAGAATGAAAAAAATACTTTTCTGGAGATTGCAAAATCGGTAAATTTAATTAAAGAAAATGATGAGCCGCTGATTTTCAAAAGACATCCTTTCGTATGGCTCGTTGAAGCTGCAGATGATATTTGCTACAATATTATCGATATGGAAGATGCACACCGATTGGGAATCGTATCGACTTCCGATTGTGAGAATCTGTTTTTCGAGCTGATAAAATCTGAAAACCAAAATACGAAAAGGGTAGAAGACAAACTTGCCATTATTTCAAATCCGAACGAAAGAATTTCTTATTTGAGAGCGAAAGTCATTAATGCTTTAATCAATAAATCCCTCGAAATTTACCAAAGTAATTTCACTGAAATTTTAGATGGAAATTTGAATAAAGCACTTTTGGATATTTACAAATCCGAAAACAAATCTTTGCAGGAAATCGAAAGTTTTTCCAAAGAAAAAATCTATGGTCATAAAGCGGTTGTAGAAATTGAAAATGCGGGTTATAATGTAATGTATGAACTTCTGAACCATTTTATTCCACCTATTTTAAAAGAAAAAACCGAAATAAAATCCTACGATAAAATGGCACTGAAACTTTTACCCAAACAATTCGTTTACGAAACCGGAACAGATTACCAAAAAGTTTTGGGCATCATCGATTTCGTTTCGGGAATGACCGATAATTTTGCTACAGATTTATACCGGAAGATAAAAGGAATAGATATTGGGATGACAATGTGATTTAAAATCTAGAAACTTTGAATTTTGAATATTTACAGAAAAATTCCCTACTTTTGAAGCTATGATTAAAGCTAAAAATATCCACAAATCTTATGGTAATCTGGAAGTTTTGAAAGGTGTTGATATTCACATATTAGAAGGAGAGGTCGTTTCTATCGTCGGAGAATCCGGTGCGGGAAAATCTACGCTTTTGCAGATTCTCGGAACTTTGGATACTCCTACAAATCCTAAAAATTTCGATACGGATATTGTTTTATCCGGACAATCTTTTATCAATATGAAAGATAGGCAACTTTCGAAATTTAGGAATGAAAACATCGGTTTCGTTTTCCAGTTTCATCAGCTTTTACCGGAATTTTCGGCATTGGAAAATGTATTGCTTCCGACCAGAATTTCCGGAAAAAACGAAAAAGAATCTTTGGAAAAAGCCTATTCGCTTTTTGAAGATTTGCATATCGAACACCGCATTCATCACAAACCGAACGAAATGTCGGGAGGTGAAGCTCAAAGAACTGCTGTTGCAAGAGCTCTCATCAATTCCCCGAAAATTATTTTTGCCGATGAACCGACCGGAAATCTCGATTCTAAAAATGCAGATGATTTGCATCAATTATTTTTCGATTTAAGGGACAAATACAACCAGACTTTTGTGATTGTAACGCACAACACGTTTCTTGCAGATACCACCGACAGAAAACTGGTGATGAAAGACGGACTGATTTTATGATTGATAAATTATAATTGATGAAAAAATATTTTTTTGTTTTGCTCATTTTATTTTCCTGTGGTTCGAAATCGCAGGAAAGTATTTCTGCATCGAAAATTTCGGAGATTAAGAATTTTGTAAAAGGAAAAAATTACAATCAGGATTTAGCGGTTTTTATTGATTTTAAAATTCCTTCCAATAAGTTCAGGTTTTTTATTTATGATTTAAAAAATAATAAAATCCTCGAAAAAGCTATTGTTTCTCACGGTTCCGGTTCAGTTGTTCCCAATTCTGAGGTGTTGAAATTCAGCAATATAGAGGGTTCTTATCAATCTTCATTAGGAAAATACGAAATTGCAAATAAATATACCGGAATTTTCGGAAAATCTTACCGGCTGAAAGGACTCGATAAAACAAACAATAATGCAATGAAAAGAGCCATCGTTTTACATTCTTACGATTGTATTCCCGATGTTGAAACTGAAAATCCTGCGTGTTTGAGTTTGGGTTGTCCTATGCTTTCCAAAAAATTTTTCAAGATTGTAGAAAAATATATCGACAGTTCCCGAAAACCAATAATTCTCTATGCTTTTTATTAATTTTAAAATCTTCTGAAAAAAGTGTCCATAAAATTCCTTGCCGAAGACGACCGACCAAGAGAAAAATTTTTACTGAAAGGTAAAAATTCGCTTTCTGATGCAGAATTACTGGCAATTATTATGGGAAGTGGAAACAGGGAAGATTCCGCAGTGGAACTGGGAAGAAAAATACTGAGTTCCGTTGGAAACAATTGGCACAACTTGTCTTTACTGAAAATTCCGGATTTAATGAAGTTTAAAGGAGTAGGAGAGGCGAAAGCAATTTCTATTGCAACCGCACTGGAAATCGGCAGAAGAAGAGCATCGCAGGAAGTTCCCGAAAAAATACAAATAAAAAGCAGCAAAGACAGTTACAAAATTTTTATGCCCTTACTTTCCGATTTGCAGACCGAAGAATTTTGGGTTTTGTTCCTCAATCAAAATAACAAAGTTATCGGGAAAACCAAGTTAAGTTCAGGAGGAATTGATAGTTCACTTGTGGACATCAGGATTTTATTTAAAGCTGCTTTGGAAAATTTTGCAACAGGAATCATCATTGCACACAATCATCCTTCAGGAGATTTGAAACCCAGTGAAGCCGACCTTAAAACAACCAAAAGTATTTCCGAAGCAGGGAATCTTATAAACATCAAACTTTTGGATCATCTGATTATTTCACAAGATTCTTTTTTCAGCTTTGCAGACGAAAATTTATTATGATTAAAATACTGAAACATAGCGAAATAGATTTCGATAAATATAAAAACCGCTTGGAAAATTCTTGTCAGAATTCCGATTATGCCGACAAAGATTTTCTCGATATTGTTTCGGGCAAAAAATGGTTTCTTTTGGTTTATAAAGATTACGAAGCAGTGATGCCGGTTTTTTACACCCGGAAATTCGGTTTCAAAATTGTCATTATGCCGAAACTTTGTCAGCAATTGGGAATTTTTTCG
>CAYSQR010000091.1:0-5604 GCA_964433195.1 uncultured Kaistella sp.
TCTTTTCTACGGATTTTCTACCGCGATTAAATCTGAATTTTGTAAGCAGTTTTGTATTAACAGGAATTCTTATGTTATAATTTTTAGAAAATTCAAAAGGATGAATATAGAAAAAATAATTTTTTTTTGTTTTTATAAAAATACTCATCAAATATGCTGTTAACTTCCAAGGAAGAATTCTGAGATATCCACCTCCCGAAACAGGTATATTTTTATTATAAACCTCCACTGTAGAAGTTTCAAATTCATAAAAATTATTTTTTTTGTAAATATCCTCAGAAATTTGATAAAAATCTGAAACATCTAAATTACCATATAAAGTGTGATTATTGAAATTAATCTTACTTGCATCATAACTCAATCCGAAATCTTTCAAAATATTAAGCCGGTCTCTATCCAAACTAAAACAAGGTGCCCGAAAACCTTTTACCTGATAATTTAATCTGTTTTTTATAACCTCGATTGTTTTTTTAGTATCTTCTATAAATTCTTCCGGAGTCATAGAAAGGGGTCTTCTGTGATGGTATGAGTGGAGAGCAATTTCGTGTCCCTCATCAATCATTCTTCTGAGAATATTTTCAATTTTTTCCACAATTTCTCCAACGACAAAAAAAGTAGTTTTAATATTATATTTTTTCAGGAGATCAAGATAAATTTCAATACCATCTAAAGTGCTTTGTGTTGTATCACATTGCTGATCAAGAAAATAATCCAGATGGAACCAATCTTCTACATCCATCCCTAAAACTGCATATTTTTTCATATTAATCTTCCTCCGTTTTTTCTGAAATCTTTAAAATTTTCTATTGTAGGCCAAGTAAAGTAACTTCCTTTAGATACATCATTCTCTTTCGGGATGAGAGTATTATTATTGATTGTCTCTAAAACTTCACACATCAGATTTCCGCCTGTTTCTTTTGTTCTTTCTATAATATCAGAGATAGAATCATTGTTTTTTATTTCCACTATTTTTTGTCCCAAAAGTTTGCCGTTGTCTATTTTAGAATCCATATAATGGACGGAGCATCCAGTGGTTTTTTCTTTATGATAAAGTGTCCAAAAACTTGGCATTACTCCTGCATAATGAGGAAGATAGGAACAATGGAGATTAATACATCCATTTTTCGGGAGATTTAAAAGTTCTTCTTTAAAAACAACAGGAGCCGAATAAGAAATGATAATATCCGGAGCTAATGTCGTCACTTTTTCTAAAAAACTTTTATCATTCGGATTAGAAATTTTGAGGTAGGGGATTTTATATTTTCCTGCAACTGCAGATAAACTTCTCGGCTGAATATTGAGTTTATAACGAAATAATTTATTGATGAAATTAGAAAATTTATGTCCTATTACTACACTTCCCATTTTAAAAGTCTGCATCAATCCGAATCCTTTGATAAATAGATTTTTTTTATTGACCAAGCTGGATTTTGTGTCAATATTAACCACAGAAACCACCTCTGCAAAATCCAGCTTCACGAGTTTTTCTATATTCTTCGGAACCGAAAATGAATCTTCCTGAGTTATAATAATTATCTTCATTTTCTTATCATCTGATTTCTATTTTAAATAATGTTCAGTTACTTTTTTCAATATATTTTCTAATTTGCTAAGTAACATTTATCCTGATTCTATTTTTCTCTAATGTAATCTAACAATTTCCACACGAAACGGAATTTGACTTTAAAAGGAGAATATGCGATATTATTTGTCTTAAATGCTTTATCAATTTCTTTTGTAATTGTTTTATAACTGCTCCATCCTGAACTGCTTAATCCTCCTACTGACATTATAGTGGTGATTATATCAGAATATTTATATTTAATTTTATTCTTTAAAAAAAACCGGATAATCAATTCATAATCTGAAGCGATTTTGTATCCTAATGTGTAATTCCCATATTTATCAAACATCGTTCTCCTAATAAAAATTGAAAGATGAGGCGGCATAAATCCTATTTTCAATAAATCGGGTTTCCATTTTTTGGAGGAATATTTCCGAATAATTTTCCCGTTTTTTTCATACATAACATCTCCTGTAATGGCATCAATATCGCTATGATTTTTTAAAAATTCTACCACTTTGCTAATGGTACTGTTTCCATAAAAATAATCATCAGAATTCAGTACTCCCACAAAATCACCGGTTGCCATTTCAAGTCCCTTATTCATTGCGTCATATAAACCTTTATCGGATTCAGAAATCCATTTGTCGATTACGTTGCTTTCATATTTTTTAATAATATTAATTGTTCCGTCGCTGGAATTTCCGTCCACGATGATGTATTCAATATCATCATAATCTTGTGATTTGACAGATTCTATTGTTTTTTCAATAGTTTCCACGCTATTAAAGCAGACCGTTATAATCGAAATTTTCATTTAATATTCCTGTATATTAAGGTTAGAGATAAAGCTTATTCTTCTCCAAATATTATTCTTCCTGATGAAAAATCCGGTGTCCTGCCTTGATCAAGTCAATATCTTTTTTGAATAATTCAAGATCTGAAAGCACCATTTCTTCTGTCAAGCTATTCAAATCATATTTTGGTTTCCAACCCAATTTTGTTTGTGCTTTTGTAGGATCTCCAATCAGTAAATCCACTTCTGTAGGTCTGAAATATCTTGGATCGATTTTAAGTAGGACATCTCCGACTTTCACATTAGCAATATAACTATCATTTACATTTCTCTTATAAATTTCCGTATCGATACTTTCTATATAACCCTCTTCTTCTACTCCTTGTCCGCGAAACTTTAAATTGATTCCTGTCAAAGAAAATGCTTTTTGTATAAAATCTCTTACGGTAGTGGTCATTCCTGTTGCAATAACGTAATCTTCGGGAGTTTCCTGCTGAAGAATCAGCCACATTGCTTCCACATAATCTTTTGCGTGTCCCCAATCTCTTTTTGCATCTATATTTCCCATAAAAAGAGTGGATTGCATTCCCAATGCTATTTTTGCAACTGCTCTCGTAATTTTTCTGGTTACAAATGTTTCTCCTCTTACGGGAGATTCGTGGTTGAAGAGAATCCCGTTACAGGCAAACATATTGTATGCTTCCCGATAATTTACCGTAATCCAATATCCGTAAATTTTCGCAACAGCGTAAGGTGATCTCGGATAGAATGGAGTGGTTTCTGATTGAGGAACTGCCTGTACCAAACCATAAAGTTCTGAAGTAGATGCCTGATAAATTTTGGTTTTTTTCTCTAAGCCAAGAAGTCTTACTGCTTCTAAAATTCTAAGAGTTCCTATACCATCTGCATTTGCTGTATATTCGGGGGTATCGAAACTTACTTTTACATGGCTCATTGCCGCAAGATTATAAATTTCATCAGGTTGTGTTTCCTGAATGATTCTTGTCAAATTCATAGAATCGGTAAGATCACCATAATGAAGTTTTAGTTTTAATTCTTTTTCATGTGGGTCTTGATAGAGATGATCAATTCTATCTGTATTGAAAAGGGAAGATCTTCTTTTGATTCCGTGAACCATATATCCTTTAGATAGTAAGAGTTCTGCCAAATAAGAGCCATCTTGTCCTGTAATTCCTGTAATAAGGGCGGTTTTCATTATGATAATTTTACTTGTTTATAATTTTGATTATTGATGAACCATTCGTAGGTTTTTCTGATTCCTTCTTCCAATTCTACGGAATATTGCCATCCTGCGTTTTTAAGTTTTTCTGTATTCATCAGTTTTCTGGGTGTTCCGTCCGGTTTTGAAGTATCCCAAATTATTTCTCCGGTATGTCCTGTAATTTTTTGAATGGTTAATGCTAATTCTTTTATCGTTATATCTTTTCCTGTTCCTACATTATAAAGATTTTCGTTCAGTTTATTTTCTAAGGTAAACTTTACTGCTTCTGCCAAATCTTCTACATAAAGAAATTCTCTCATCGGAGTTCCACTTCCCCAAAGTGTAACTGCAGAATTGTTATTATTTTTTGCATTTTCAAATTTTCTAATCATCGCCGGTAAAACGTGTGAAGTTTCCAAATCGAAATTATCAAAAGCACCATAAAGGTTTGTAGGCATTAAACTTACAAAATCTTTTCCAAATTGTCTTCGGATGGCTTCACAAGCTTTTACTCCACTAATTTTTGCAATAGCATACCATTCGTTAGTTGGTTCCAAAGTATTAGTAAGAAGATATTCTTCTTTTAGTGGTTGTGGTGCCATTTTAGGATAAATGCATGAACTCCCAAGAAAAATGAATTTCTCTATATTCTTCTTATGAGCTTCGTCTATAAGATTGTTCTGAATCTGCATATTTTCCATTAGAAATTGATAAGGGAAATCATTGTTTGCCAATATTCCGCCTACTCTTGCCGCTGCATCAATTACAATTTCCGGTTCTTCTTCTTCAAAGAAATTTCTTACTTCCTGCTGATTTCTCAAATCCAGCTCTTTACTGGATTTTCCTATAAGGTTGGTATATCCATTCTTTTCAAGGTTTCTCCAGATGGCACTTCCTACCATTCCTTTGTGTCCTGCAATATATATTTTTTTATTTTTCATTTTTTTTGATAATAGAGTTTCCACCGAACAATCTCAATTTCCCAGATTTTTAACCCAATGAAATTACTGGAATTGTCTTATTCGTTTAGAGAGTTCCATATATTGCTTATAAAGACCAATCCGAGCTTGTATTTTTTTGTACAATTTTCTGTTTAGATTACTTGTATTATTTTGATGAATCCTATGATATAAGGTTTTGTCCTTAATATGGAGATTTGATTTTAACAAATTTCCAGCCATTGCAATCCATAAATCGTGAGCTTCAACATATTCCGGAATCGGCAGAATCTTTGAAACTAATTCTCTTCTAAATGCCATTGTACAGCCATAATAACCAATATTCCCAAGCATTATCATGCAAATATTTTTCGTATAGTGATTGCTATTTGACTCGGATATCTTTTTTAAGGAATTCTCAATCAAATTATCATTTTCATCAATACAATTGAATTTACTGGTTACAAGCATTAGCTGAGAATTTTGAAGAAATTTATCCTCAAAAATATTTAATCTGTTATCCATCCAGATATCATCCTGATCAGACAAAAAAATCAATTCATTGGCTGCTAAGGAAATTGCTCTTCCAAATGACTTCACATGCCCCGTGTTTTTCGGGTTTTTAAATATTTTAATCCTGATGTCATCTATCTTATTCAATATGGATAAAGTATCATCTGTTGAACAATCATCAACGATAATGATTTCATCATTTTCAGAGAGTTGAGAGCGGATGGATTCTATTTGTTTCAAGATATATTTGCTCCCGTTGTAGGTGGCAATGCAAATACTTTTATTCATTAAAAAGAGTTTTAGTTTTCATTTTGCAAATATAATTATTAAATTAGCCTGCACAAAACAATGATTATGAATATTAGACTTATCATATTATTTCTTTTTCTTTTCTCTGTAATTAAGGCAAATACAATACTTAAAGTAACCGATTACGGAGCTACAGGAAACGACAAAACAGAGGACACCAAAGCTTTCCAAAACTGCCTGAATGATTTGGTAAAAGCAGGTGGTGGCGAAATGATTATTCCAAAGGGAGATTATTATATCTCTCACGTGAAATTTTTCGGAA
>CAYSQR010000091.1:5614-8395 GCA_964433195.1 uncultured Kaistella sp.
CAACATTACGATTACGGGGCAAAATGCCAATATTCATCAGATAGTACCAAACAAAAGAGTTTCGGTGGAAAATGGAAAATGGATGACTTTTGCGGAAAGAAAAGGAGCGGATGGAGTATTTGTTTTTGATGCAGAAGCTGCCCGGCAAAAAGATGACAGCAATAGTATTAAAAACATAAAGATTACAGGATTGACTTTTAATTCGCATATAGAAAAAGTGGGGTTTGATGAGCTTTCGCACCAAATTTCCGCACACGGCGTATCCAATTTCACAGTGGAAAACTGCAATTTCATCGGTTTTTTAGGAGATGGTATTGCAATTAATGCTTCTTTGGATTACATCAAAAACAGAGATGCATACAATAAAGACATCACGATTAGAAACTGTAATTTTGACGGTGTTAATAAAGATAACCGGCAAGGAATCTCTATTTATTATGCTGATGGATTTCTGATTGAGAATTGTAATTTTAAAAATACTACAAGAGAAGATATGCCCGGTGCGATTGATATAGAACCGAATGCAGATTATCAGGTGAGCAGAAACGGAACTATCAGAAACTGTACTTTTAACAATATTGGAGGAATTGGAGCAATCGTCATTATCAAACAGAAAAAAATCGCTGAAAATCCCGAATCCAGCACCGGATATCTTATTGAGAACTGTACATTCAATAAGGTTCGTGTTGCTTTGGGTGTTTTTGGAGAGGATGATTTTCAAACCTTAGCGAAAGTAAATACATATGATGTTGTTTTCAGAAACTCAAAGGTAACGAATTACATCTCTTTGTTCGTTGCCAGAAAAGCAAGTAACGTACTTGTGGAAAATGTGAATTTCAATAATGTTATCCTTCCGGGATATCCTGTGTGCGAAAATGAAGGCAGTAATATCATTTTCCGAAGGTGTTCTTTCCGAAACTACATTACTGAGAAAGATTTTTGCTACACCTCTACTTCTAGAAACTATCGTTTTATAAACTGTACTTATAAAAAAAAAATATAATAAAGTACGGAATTCCTATCATTTCAATTCTGCTTTTCGGAGCATTGGCGTATTGGGTAGTAAAAAAAACTGATCGCAGACTATAAGCTGTGATATGTACGGATATTTTTTTTGAATTAAAAAAATCTTTGCTTTATAAAAGACAAACTTTTGTATTGTATTGTAAGACGTAGCAAATGCGGTATATCCACCAATAATGTAATTAAAAAATCATTATTATTTATTTTCTTGAATGCCAAAATGTCTTTTGTATATAATTGGTACCGGAACAATGCTTTTCTTAGGGAATTGGTATTTGTGGAAAAATCCTGCTCTAATTTTATCGGGATAATATATAGGAAAGTAGTCAATGCAGATGCTCTTTTTACGAATTCGTGGTCGCAGAAATCCAGTCGTAATTTTTCATCATATCCTCCAACTTTGTGAAAAAAACTTGTTTTTATCAATAATCCGGAGTTGATGCAGGTATTTCCGTTCAATATTATTTTCTGAACATCCAAACTCTCGTATCTTGATGTTCTGTAATATTGGTATTTTGTCGGGGAAAATAATTTAGAATTTTCCTCAACCAAAGGAGCTGCAATATCCACACCTGACTGTATTACCTTTCGATATTCTTCTAAAAATCCGGATGGTAGCTCAGTATCCTGATCTAAAAACAAAATGTAATCAAAATCATTTTTCTCTGCATATTCTGCAATTCTGTTATATGCTTTTGAAATTCCGGGGTTAGTTTTATCATAATGATAAATCAACTGAATTTCATCGGTATTGTTTTTATTGAGATTCCATCCATCAATATCAGTATTATCGTGAATGAATATGCTTATTTCTTCCTGAGCTGCCACGGTCTGCAAACTCCGGAAAGCAGGTGTTTCCCAATACTTTTCCCTGAAACATACTATAGCGAATAATATGTACCTATTTTTAAACACCATTATTTATTTTTTGTGATACATTAATTGAAAAACCAAGATTCGTATGGTTTATAAATATCTGCAATATCTATTAGATATACAATCTGCAGTATAGAAAAAGCAATAATGATAATCCAACCGAGACACCTCAGTTTTGGAGAAAACACATAAATAATCAGAGGATATAGAAGAATCTGAATAACAGAAAGCAATTCAAAAGTTCTTAACGAAAATACCTGTGCACTTGTACTGAGGAAAAAGAAAATACATATGGAAATGATGTGTATCCTGAACAGTACATCAAAGTATTTGATTATTTTTAATTTCTTGTAGAATAATCCAAATACAACTACCATTCCCAAAGCAAACAATATTTTAAAATTATAAATATTGGTGTCATCTTCTTTCATCCAATCCATCATTTTGATATATATCTCTACACGCAAGAAAATTTTATCCAAGAAAAGCAATGTAAGCATATTGACTTTGGATATTGCAGAAATAAAACTAATAATAATAGCAATATACAAATATTTGATATTAATTTTAGCTTTCAGCAGCAACCAAACTATAATAAATATTACACTGGAAGAATGAAAAAAGAAGCACAATAAGATTTTAAAGAAAAAATTTTTATACTTTTTTTCTTCTATATCCCCTATTGACAACAGAAAAATACCAGCCGCAACTCCTGCCCGTATTGTTGTCATTTCTTGCATAATAAACAGATTGCTTACATATAAAATAATACTGAGAAAAAAAACGCTGCTGTATTTTTTTATTGCAATAAGTTTTGTAGTAACCCCAAATAAAGCAAAAAGCATAAATGATGCTCTTACAATTTCTAATCTCTCGGTAAAA
>CAYSQR010000092.1:0-8346 GCA_964433195.1 uncultured Kaistella sp.
TCCTTAAAACCTATCTGTCTTGGTTTTCCGCAGAATGCACAATAAGCGGAATACATCACAACGAAATAAAACAGAGCCGTTGCCAAAATACCAATTCCGCAAAGGAAAATTCCTGAGATACTTATAAGAAACCCAAAGAAAGAAGCTCCCAAAAAAGTACCGTAATTTTCTTTGGCAATAGTAAAGGATTTGCTTAGTGCTTCGGAAAAACTCGCATTTTCAAATAATAAAACCGGATATCCCAACAAGAAAAAAGGCATCACGAAAATAACCGGAAGAAAACAAAATGCAAAAGCAATAAATAAAATTATACTGGATATTAAACTATAAATCAGGATATTCACAAAATTTTGTTTGTACCCGATGAACAAATCCGAAAACGTTATCTGTTGTCCGAAATTGTATTTATTTGCAATATAAATCAATCCTACATAAAGCGGAGCTACCAAAATTCCGAACAGCATACTCAATCCGGAATACACTTTCAATCCGGGAATTGACCAAAAGTCAATCCGCATAAAGTTATTACCCGACGACTGGATTTCTTCTGCTAAATCCTGCGAATCAAATCCTGAAACAGGTTGTATAATCATCGAAGCAACGATATAGATTACCATTGCAAGTATTACATAAAGAAATGTTCCTTTGTACATTTCGTAAGCGTGGGAAATAATAGAGCCGGAAGATTTTTCCGGGGAACTTCCGGTGTTAAATTCTTGAAAAGTTTCCATTTTTTATAAATTTTTAATGTTCCTCAAATTTAAAATAAATTTCGGGATTGTTAATTAAATATAGATTTTAAAACGGAGATTTGGAAAATAAACTTTGTCAAAGTTAATCATCAAACCGCATAAAACTTTGACAAAGTTTTCCAACATTTATTTGTAGTTTAATCTTAAGGAATCAGGATAATTCCGAATCACTGTAAAACCTTTTGTATAAAGAATAAATCACTGCATTCCAGAAAGGAAAAGTGAAAAGAAAACCAAATCCGAAAAGCAAAATTCCGCTAAAACTGAAAACCACTGCAAACAAAATACAAACAAAAACCGTAAGAAAATCTTTCCTTATATTTTTTACGCTTAAAGCGATTCCTTCAAAAGTTTTTACGTTCTTAAAGAACAAAAGCGGAACGGAAAACAGCGTAACGAAAATCCAGACGATTCCCAAAATGAAAATTACATTTGCATAAGAAAAGACAACCATCCAGAAAAGATAAAACCCGAAAAATTTAAAAAAATCAAAACCGCGATAACCCGCAAAAAGGTCATTTATTTCAACTTTTTCTTTCAAATCGATTTTTCTGTACATCTTGTAAAAGCCGACATTCAGAGGATTCAGCAAAGCCGATAAAATAAAAACTCCCAAAATAAGATACGGAAACTGCGGCTGTTTTGAAATTTCCTCCATCTTTTTGTTGAACGCCGGAAAATCGGTTCTTGCCAAATCGCCATATTGCGAAATCTGTTCCCAAAATCCGAAATAATGGAAAAGATAAAAATAACCCAGAAAAAATAGAGAAAAATACAACAAGCTGAAAACCAATTGATAAAATATAGTTTTGCTCCAGTAAGAAAAAGCGGTTTTCAAGATTTCGGCAATTCCTGTTTTTTGCGGATGATTATTTTGCATAGTGCAAAAATAGGGAAAAAAGAGCCAAGTAAAAAGAACAAAGTAGGGACAAGTTGCGACTTGTCCGAAAACCGAAGGTTTTCAATGTTGTACAATATCACATCAAAAATGCAGCTTAAAAAGTTGCGAGATTTGGAAACTTTTTATTAACTTTGACAAAAATCTGATTGCCGTGAAATATTTTGAAACTAAATTCTTGGAAGAGGCAAGAGAATTTATTTCCAAACTCGATTCTAAAACTGCAAAAAAAATATTTTACAATATTGATTTGGCGGAACAGACAAATGACCCGAAACTTTTTAAAAAACTTCAAAATGATATTTGGGAATTCAGAACGCTATATGCAGGAATTCAGATTAGAATTCTTGCTTTTTGGGACAAAACCGAAAGTAAAAATACTTTGGTTTTTGCAACTCACGGATTTGTGAAAAAAATGAATAAAGTTCCCGTAAAGGAAATTAACAGAGCAATAAGAATAATGGAAAACTATTTTAAAAACAAATAAAATGGCAAAGCAAAATATTAAATCCTATTCTCTTCAGGAAATGAAAGACGAATTTATCGGAAAAGTGGGAACCAAAGAAAGAGACGAATATGAATATGAACTAAGAATGGATGTTTTGGGAAAAATGATAAAAACAGCAAGACAAGAAAGAAATTTAACACAGGAACAACTTGGTGTACTTGTCGGTGTGCAGAAATCCCAAATCTCTAAACTTGAAAGCAGTACAAACAGTGCAACCATTGATACGATACTAAAAGTTTTTAAAGCATTAAAGGCAGAAATAAACTTCAATGTCAGAATTGAAGACGATTTCCTTCAACTTGCTTAAAACAACATCATCGAACAAAAACAGTATTTTTGCAGAATGAATTTCAGGTTCCATAGGAATTTCGACAAAATGGATGAGCTTTCCCAAAAGAAAGTTCCTTTCTTTTTTATCATAGATTTTTTGATGGAGAATGTGGAAATCTATCCCGAAACGGAATTGGATAAAAACGGTTTGCTTATTGATTTTCAGGAATTTAATAATATTAAAAAAGAACCGGAAATTTCCAAAAAAATCGAACTCGAATCTTTTCCCGAAAGCAAAGAAAGTTATCGCAAAGGATTTGATTTCGTTCAGAAAAATTTGAAGCTCGGCAATTCTTATCTCGCCAATTACACCTGCAAAACTGAAATAAAAACAAACCTCACTTTAGAAGAAATTTTCTATCTTTCCAAAGCGAAATATAAAGTTCTGTACAAAGACCAATTCGTGTTCTTCTCTCCCGAAACTTTCGTTAAAATTATTGATAATCAAATTCTTACCTATCCGATGAAAGGAACAATTGATGCTTCCAAAGAAAATGCAATTGAAACCCTGAAAAGCGATGTGAAGGAAAAAGCGGAACATTACACGGTTGTCGATTTGTTGCGAAACGATTTGAGTATGGTTGCAGACGAAGTGAAGCTGGACGAATTTCAGCGGATTGATTTCATTAAGACAAAACAAAAAAATCTTTATGCGATGAGTTCCGGAATTTCCGGAAAACTGAAACCGGATTTTCAGGGAAAAATAGGAAGTATTATGAAAACTTTGCTTCCTGCAGGTTCTATTTTGGGAGCTCCGAAACCGAAAACTTTAGAAATTATTTTGGAATCCGAAAATTACGAACGAGGTTTCTACACCGGAATTTGCGGAAGATTCGATGGCGAAAATCTCGATTCCTGCGTGATGATAAGATTTATAGAAAAAGAAAACGGAAAATTATATTTCAAAAGTGGTGGTGGAATCACTCATTTGAGTAATTTTGCCGACGAATATCAAGAAATGAAAAATAAGATTTATGTCCCGATTTATTGAAAGTATAAAAATAGAAGACCAGAAGATTTTCCTTTTGGATCTTCACCAAAAAAGGGTGAATGAAACTTTTGCTCATTTCGGGAAAGACAGCTCGATTGATCTGGGAAAAATTTACAAAAACCTTCTTCACGACGAAGACGGGCTTTATAAGCTGAAAATCACTTACGATCTGGATAAGAATTTCCGTACACAGCTGATTCCTTATGCGATTTCGGAGATTGATGAGTTTCAGATTGTTGAAAACAATTCTTTCGATTATGCTTTCAAATTTGAAGACCGGAAAGAATTTGACAGGATGAAAGCGAAAGCAAAAGCAGAGGAAATCATCATCGTGAGAAACAATCACATTACAGATACTTCGTTTTCCAACATCCTTTTCAAAAAAGGAAAAGACTGGTTTACTCCCATAACTTTTCTTTTAAACGGAGTTCAGAGACAGCATCTCCTAAAAAGCAAAAAAATAAAGGAAGCCGAAATTACCTTGCAGAATTTAAAGGAATATTCTCATTTTCAGCTGATTAATGCGATGAATGATTTCGATGATATGTTTATTTACCCGATTTCAAAAATCAGTAATTTACCCGAAAATTCGGATTATCTGGAAATATGATTTTATTATTTCGATTTAAGTACGATTTTTGATAAGAGTAAAGTTGTCAGATGTTGAAGATGGAAAAAAGCTCCCCCTTTTATTTTTTACTAAAATTTCCCCTTTTATTTTTTCTGGGTTTTTCCGTTTTCGGGGTGGCTCAGAAAGTGATGTCCGGAAAGATTTTGGAAAATAAAACGCAGAAAAATATTGATAAAGTAGAAATATTTATCAACAACAGCAAAGCTCCGGTTCTGGTAACTTCCGGTTCGCAATTTCAGGTAAAATCAGATTCCGTGATTTATACGGCGACTTTCATTAAGAAAAATTACAAACCGGAAACCATCAATTTCGACAACAATTCCCGTGAAAATTTAATAATAAAGCTGCTTCCCGAAAGAGTACAGGAAATAGAGAGCATTATTCTGAAAGGAGATAGCCGCAAAAAATACAAGAACAAAAAAGAAAATCCTGCGTATGCAATTATGCAGGAAGTCTGGAAAAGAAAGAAAACCAACGGACTTGCAAATTTCGGTGATTACCAATTTAGCGAATACGAAAAAATAGAAATTGCACTGAATAATATCGACAGTGCTTTTATGAAGAAAAAACTTTTCAATGACCTGGAATTTATTTTCGATTATGCGGATTCTGCAAATATTGAAAAAAAACTTGCACTTCCTGTTTTTCTGAACGAAACCATCTTCAAAACCTACGGAAAAAACAAGCCCGAAAAGAAAGAAAATAAAACGATTGTTGCCAACAAATTTTCGGGGTTTAATAATAATGAACTGATTACTTCCACCGCAAAAAACCTGTACAGGGAAATAAATCTTTATGACAATACGCTGAATTTTTTCAACATCGGTTTTCCGAGTCCCGCTGCAGAAGACGGTTTCAGCATTTATAATTACGAAATTTCCGATACCGTTTCGGTAAACGGAACGAGATGTTACGAAATAAAATATTTCCCGAAAAGAACTGATGATCTTGCTTTTCGGGGAAATCTTTACATTTCGGAAGATACCTACAATATTGTAAAAGCTACCCTGAAATCTCCAAACAAAATAGGAGTGAATTTCGTAAACGGAATATATCTGGAAACGGAATACGATTCTCCGAACGATTCTATTTTTCTTCAGAAAAGAACCTATACGGAGCTCGAAATGTCGGTTTTTGCGAAGAAAAAAGATGCGAAAAGTATTCTTTTCAAACGAACGGTAATTTTCAGCGATTATCTTTTTAATAAAAATTTCGATGATTTTTTCCTGAAGGAAAAATTACAGACTTACAGCGACGAGAACCTGAAAAAACCCGATGAATTCTGGGAAAAACAACGAACAGAACCACTGAACGAATCCGAAAAAAATGTTTATACGATGATTTCGGAATTGGAAAAAATCCCGAAATTCAGGCAGGTTACAAAAATCGCAGAAGTTCTTGCTTCGGGATATATCAATGTAGGAAACGTGATAGATTTCGGCAGTATTTTTTCCGTTCTCGGATCGAATGAAGTTGAAGGAACCCGAATAAGATTAGGAGCAAGAACTTATTTTTCCGCAAACGATATGTGGAGAATTGCGGGTTATACTGCGTATGGATTCAAAGACCGGAAATTCAAATACGGTATTGAATGGAGATATATGTTTAATCGTGATAACCGTGCTACAATTGGTTTTGGGAGCAGAAATGATATTGTACAGCTCGGTGCACAATTAACAAGTGACGATGGAATTATGACCCGTTCTTTTGCGTCTTCTCCGCTTTTTTCTTCGGGAAGAAACGCTTCGCTGAGTTCTTTGAAACAAAACAATCTGTTCTTTTCATTGGAACCCGTTAAAAATTTTCAGGTAAGAATTGATGCCTCTTTACAAAATATAAAATCTGCAAATCCGCTGTATTTCAACCTCGATTTTTATAAAAATAATGTGCTGAAATCGGAACTGACCGATTTTCATACCACATTCAGCTTAATTGCAAAACCACAAGCAAAGTTTTCCCAGTACGGAATCGACCGGAAAGAATTTGGTACACTTTCGCCAACTTTTGTTCTGAAATTTACACACGGTTTCGAGAAAATTTTTAATGGAGATTTCGATTATAATAAAATTCAGTTTCTTTACAGACAACCGATTATTGTGGGAAATTTCGGAACAGCTTTAATTAATTTCGAGGCAGGAAAAAATTTCAGTACGGTTCCTCTCGCTTTGCAGAATGTGATTCCCGGAAACCAATCCTATACTTTGGCACGAAATACTTTTTCTTTGCTGAGGTATTATGAATTTGTTGCAGATTCTTATTCCACTTTACACCTTGAACATCATCTCAACGGGAAATTAGTTTCTTATATTCCTTTAGTTAAAAAGCTGAAATTCAGAGAAGTTGTGTTTTTCAGAGGAGCTTATGGAACTTTGAGCAGTGCTTCCAAAAACATTAATTTCACGAATACGCTGTATTCTGCTCCCGATCAGCAAATCTATTACGAATACGGTTTCGGATTAGAAAATATAGGACTGGGAAATTTCAGGATTTTCCGTATCGATTTCAATTGGAGAGGGAATTACCTGAACAAACCCGATGTTTCCAGATTCGGAATTAAAGCCGGTTTTCAGGTAGCTTTTTAATGTGAAAAAAACATCCTTCATCCAACATCTATCATTTAACTCGTTACTTCAAAAACTCAAAATATCCTTTCAGAACTTCCGCATTTTCAATTCCCGAAGTATCCACTTCCAGAATTTTCGGTTTTGCATCGGGTTTGAAAAAATTATCCAAAACTCTTGAAAGCGTATCTTCATCATTAACTTTCGTGTAAGAAAAACCAAAATGTTTAGCAAGAAGCTCTGCATTTTTATGATGTTTCGTCAGAATAAATTCATCCAGAGCATTTGTGGAACTTGGTCCCGGAATAATTTTAAAAATATCGCCGCCTCCGTTATTGAAAATAATAATTCTCGTATATGGAGGAATATAATTGTTCCAAAGTCCGTTGATGTCATAGAAAAAGCTCAAATCTCCGGTAACTAAAACCGTTTGGTTTTTATTTTTCATTGCAAATCCCATTGCTGTTGAAGTAGAACCGTCGATTCCGCTTGTTCCGCGGTTGCAGTAAATTCCGTTCGTTTGGAAATCAAAAAGCTGTGCATAACGGATTGCCGAAGAATTACTGAAATGCAAATTAATCTTTTCGGGGAGTTTTGAAGAAAGAATCTCGAAAAACTTAAAATCCGAAAATGACGTTTTCAGACAAAACTCAATATGTTTTACATCTTTTTTATCCCGCAAAACATCCCATAAATTAAAATAAGATTGCGGCTCTAATTTTATGAAGTTCAATAATTTGGAAAAGAAAGTTTCCGGCTTTGTTCCAATTTTCCGGGTTAATGAAAAAAATGTATCGGGTTGCCAAAATTCGTCAATATGCCAATGATTTTTGGGTTTTGCTTTTCGCAGAAATTGTTTTATTTTTTTGGAAACTACGTTTTGTCCTATCGTAATTAAAATATCCGGAGCATAGGTTTTGAAATCTTCTTCCGAAAAACCGAAAATATAACGGTCGATATGACTGAAAAATTTATCGTGCTTCAGATTGGAGTTTGCTTCCGTTAAAATCACGACGCTGTGATTTTTTACCAATTGCGAAAGCTGCATTTCCAGCTCTTCGCTGTAATCTTTTGTTCCGACGAGAATCAGGATTCTTTTTGCGAGATTCCACTCTGCAACCAATTCGGACGGAAGTTCATACGGCTTTTTCTGAATTGTTTTTTCGACAAGCGGAAATTTCGGAAGTTCGGAAACCAGTTCGTAAAGCGGTTCACTCAAAGGAATATTGAGATGAACCGGACCGTTTTTTTCAAAACAGAGTTCGATGGCTTTTTTTATTAAACCGAAATTTTCGTCATCCGCATTTTCATCATCATCTTCCAAAAGCTGGAAATCCCCGTAAGAATGCTGCTGAAACAAGTCTTTTTGGCGAATGGTTTGTCCGTCGAAAACATCCACAAAATTTGCCGGTCGATCCGCAGTAAGTACCAAAAGCGGAACATTCTGATAAAATGCTTCCGTAATTGCAGGATAATAATTCGCAGCAGCAGAACCGCTTGTACAGGTTATTGCAACAGGTTTTTTCTCGCTTTTCGCCATTCCCAAACCTACGAAACCCGCACTTCTTTCGTCCACGATACTGTAACAGTTGAATCCGTCGGATTCAGAAAAATGTATTGCTAAAGGTGCATTTCGTGAACCGGGAGAAATGACGATGTCGGAAATTCCGTATTC
>CAYSQR010000093.1:0-8200 GCA_964433195.1 uncultured Kaistella sp.
GGCAACCAATACGTTCCGCCTGTATCGGGAATCAAACCGATGTTCACAAATGCCTGCGAAAAATACGAAGATTCTGTCGCCAAACAAATATCGCAAATCAACGCCAACATTGCTCCGGCTCCAACAGCGGGTCCGTTTACCAAAGAAACGACCGGTTTTCTGCATTTCGCAATTTCTTTTACCAAAGGATTGTAATAATCAATCACCATTCTCTGGATAATTCTGTCTTCTTCGGGATTTCCCATTGAGAGAGCGTCTTTCAGATTCTGCCCGGAACAAAATGCTTTTCCACGCCCGGAAATAGCGATGCAGCGAACAGTTTCATTCACACTCGAATCGTGGACAAAATTTCGGAGTTCTTTCAGCAAAATTTTATTTAAGCTGTTGTAGGTTTCGGGTTGGTTCAAGTAAGCAATCAGAAGTTTTCCTTCAAGATGGGGTTCTATTTCGAGTTGGGTGTACATAATTTATTTTTTTTATTTAACAATTAATCAATATAGCAATTTACCAAATATATTAATTTTAATGATTAGAAATAATTGATTCATTTTCAAATTTTTAGATTGATACATTGTTACATTTTCATATTGTTAAATTGATATTGTTACATTAATTCAATGACATTTAAAATAATCAAAAGGTTCGAGACAATCGTTGCATTGGTAACTCGCTTTGCAAAGTGTAGAACCGAAACGGCTGATTTGTTTGGTGTTTTCCGAACCGCATTTCGGGCATTTTTTCGGAATGTTCAGATGGTTTTTTTCTGCACCTTTTTCGGGGGGTGTAATTCCGTAAATTCTCAGTTTTTCTCGGGCTTCATCGGTCATCCAATCGGTGGTCCAAACCGGGGAGATTTTGGTACTGACTTTTGCTGAAATTCCTTTTTCCTTAAAAATTTTAATAATGTCTTCTTCAATATTAAATATCGCAGGACACGCCGAATAAGTCGGAGTGATTACAATTTCCGCTTCGTTTCCCGAAATCATTTTCGCATCACGTACAATTCCTAATTCCACGATATTGATGACGGGAATTTCGGGATCTGGGATTTGGGATAATATTTTAATTAGATTATTCAAATTTTTTATGAAAATACATTGTATTATTCCCTAATTTCACACTATCATTAGAAATTTCATTAGAAATTGTATATTCTGAAAAATAACCGAAGATTTCATCCCCTTTTTTAAAATTATAATTAATTTTTGTTCTATAAATTCCTTTACTATCTTGAAGAATTATACTATCCTTCAAGATATTCTTTTTGTTATTTCCGATAAAATATTTTATCGTTGCTTTTTCAAATGTATATCTGGAGTTTTGCGGAGAAAAGAATGAAAGAATCAATTTTTGACTGTCATTCTTATTAATAATTTTTGATGTATAAAATTTACTTGCCGAAGAATCAATTTTACCATTATCCGAAAAAATAATTTGATTTTGATGACCATCTTTTTTACCAAAAATCATATAATCGATTTCTATCTTTCGCGAATCTGAATTGTTAGTTAATGTCCAAATTCCTGTTTTCATATTTAGTTTTGAATCTAAATCTCCTTCCAAGAAAAAACTTCCATTATTTGCTTTAATATGCATTATTGAGTCATTAATTTTATTTTTTTTCTGATTCTTGTAACTTTTCAATTGAAATAACTTTTCTAAACTTTTACCATCATTAATTACATAAGCTCTTTCATTATCTTTTTTGCTGCAAGAAAGAAGTATAAAGAAAAAATAAAAACATAAAATTTTATTCATCAGATATGAACTATTACATTGCTACATTAGTAAATTGTTCCATTAAAAAACTACCACACACAATTCGGATAAGTTCTCTGCATATATTGCAGTTCACACAAAATGTATCCGAAATATTCGGTGTGATAACCTGTTCTGGAACCTTTCTGCATAAAATCGCTCTCCGGAATTTCAATGCCGAAATTTTTGAAATCTTCAGCAACTTCGGATTTCCAGCTTTCGTATAATTTTCTGGAATCGGGAACGATTTCGAGTTTTGCCAAATCGTTTTCTCCGGCAGTTTCGGCGAAAATTCCGGCGGTATATTCCCAAAGATTTTCCACTGCATTTTTCAGCCGGGTTTTACTTTCTTCGGTTCCTCCTGCGAACATTTTAATCCAAGTTGAAGTATGCGTATAATGATATTTTACTTCCTTCAAAGATTTTTCGGCAATGGCGGAAAGTTGTTCATCACTGCTTTTCATCAATTCTGTGTAAAGAATTTTTTGATACACCGAAAAGAAATAAACCTTTAAAATTGTGGTTGCGTAATCGCCATTCGGAAGTTCGGAAAGCTGACAATTCAGATACTCTTTTTCGACCCGAAGAAAAGCCAAATCGTCTTCGGTTTTTCCTTCGTTTTGAATTTGAGCGGCGTATTTATAAAAATTGCTGGATTGCCCGAGATAATCGAGTGCAATATTGGTCAACGCAATATCTTCTTCCAGATAAGGACCTTGTCCGCAAAGTTCGCCTAATCTTTGCCCGAAAATCAAAGTGTCGTCGGCAAGTTTTAGGGTATATTGAAATAGTGGATTCATTTTTTGTTGGGTGTTAGATGTTGGATGATTTACAGCGTTAAAAAAAATATCTGACATCCAGCATCCTGCATTTTACATATTTTTTACATCATTCGGGATTTCGTAGAAAGTCGGATGGCGGTACAATTTATCATCGGCAGGATCGAAAAATGCTTCCTTATCCACTCCTTCCGAAGTTACCAGATATTTGCTCGGAACTACCCAAATCGAGGTTCCTTCCATTCTTCGGGTGTAAACATCTCTTGCGTTTTGCAAAGCCATTTCTGCGGTTGCTGCTTGTACAATTCCTGCGTGTTTATGGGAAAGTCCGGGTTTTGTTTGGATGAAAACTTCCCATACATCTAAGTTGCTCATTAAGGTATAATTTATGGTTTTAAAGATAAATCTTTTTTTTAAATTTTTTCTCCGTCAATATAAACATTTTCCGCTTTCAAACTTCCCTGATTGTACAACACATTCTGGAAATTATCGGTTTTAAAAGTGACGAAATCCGCTTTCATTCCTTTTTCCAATTTTCCTCTGTCTTCAAAACCGAGAGCAAAAGCCGATCGGAACGTAATTCCTGCCAAAACTTCCGCCGTGGAAAGTTTCTCGAAAATGGCTAAAATACTTGCTTGAGTAATGAGATTTCCCATCGGTGCAGAACCCGGATTCCAATCAGAAGCGATGGCTAAAATTCCGTTTTTATCCAAAATTTTTCTTGCCGGAGTGAACTTTTCTCCCAATCCCAAACTCGCTCCGGGAAGTGCAACAGCAACGGTTTCGGAGTTTGCAAGGAATTCAATATCTTCATCAATCGTGGCTTCCAAATGATCGGCAGATTTTGCTCCTACTTCTACAGCGATTCTCGAACTTCCGGGAGTGAATTGGTCGGCGTGAACGGTGATTTCAAAACCTAAATCTTTGGCTTTCAATAAAAAATCTTTGCTTTCTTCGGGTTGAAATGCTGATTTTTCAATAAAAATATCTACCCGTTTTGCAAGGTTTTCTTCTTTTACTTTCGGTAAAATTTCAATTAAAATATAATGAAGATAATCCTGATTATTTCCCTCAAAATCTTTCGGCTTCAAATGTGCGGAAAGACAAGTCGGAACTAAAGTCGCTTTGGTAAAACTTTGTGCTTTTTTAATGACACGAAGCATTTTCAGTTCGTTTTCCAAATCTAAACCGTAACCGGATTTTATTTCAATTGTGGTAATTCCCAAAGAAATTAAAAAATTGATTCTTTCTAAAGTCTTCTTTAATAATTCTTCTTCCGAATCATTTCTCGTATGCAAAACCGAACTCCATATTCCGCCGCCGCTTTCTGCAATTTCGAGATAGGTTTTTCCGGCATTTCTCATCGCAAAATCGTTTGCACGGTTTCCGCCGAAACAGATATGCGTGTGGGAATCGGTAAAAGCGGGAAGTGCAACTGAGTTTGAGGGTTTGAGAGTTTGAGAGTTTGAGTGTTCAAGTTCTGCATTTGGAAATTCGACGAGAAGTTTTTCATAATTCTCTACTTCTTCAATTAAATTTTCATCATTAATTAAAATTCCTCCGTTTTCGATGATTTCGAGCTGACTATCAGAAAGTTTTCCCCGTAAAGGAAGATGGGCTAAAGTAACGATTTGTTTAAACGGACCGATGAGTTTCATAGATTTTTTGAAATCTTTTTAGGATTTTTTGTAAAGGTGTTTTTTTAATTCCGAAGTGGTAATGCAAATATCATAACCTTTATTGATGAGTCCGTTTATGAGTATTTTATCGGAAGTCCAGATTTTGTGTTTTTTGTAAAGATGAAGAGCAATATATGGTGCATCTTCCAAATCAATGTCTTTCGCTATTTCTACGGATTTCTCAATGTATTTTTTCGGAATTTTTGCAACCTCTGTTATTTTTATTTCTTTGGTTATTTTTTTCGCTCTTTTTTTAACTTCATTATAAGGCAAATCCAATGCTTCAGCTATATCCTGCAAATGCTCAAAAACCTCTTCCAAAATATAATCCGGAGCTAAAAACTGTATGTTG
This sequence comes from uncultured Kaistella sp., assembly GCA_964433195.1. Lineage (GTDB taxonomy): Bacteria > Bacteroidota > Bacteroidia > Flavobacteriales > Weeksellaceae > Kaistella. The sequence continues at coordinate 4,569 of CAYSQR010000093.1, forward strand.
CTTTGGGAAGTAAATATTTGTGCTACTGCTCCTTTCGGAGCATAAACAGCACTGATGATTTCGTTGCAGTCGGTAATAATAATCATTGCAAACCGTGTGTTTTCAGCATTCTTTCGGTTGCTTTTTTATTTATTTTTTCGGAAAGTTTTCTGATGATTTCAGACTTGTTGGTTGTGGTTTCCGTTTTCTCTACGATTTCGATTCCTTCGGTATTTTTCAAAAAAGAATCTGCCATTGCCATAAATGCTTTTCCGGCTTTGGTTCGCCTGTTTATTTTTAAAGTTATCGTTGTCATCGTTAAGGATTTATAAAAACAAAGATATGGAATTTTGTTTTTAAAGAAAAAAATATCTGAAGTAAAGGAATTTTAGATAGCAGGTTCATTTTTTTTATAGCCAAATGTAACTGACAGTTCAATCTGTGTTTAGTCGTGTATTTCTTGAATGTAATATTGGTTGTAATAAGAATAAATAAGTTCTGTATCTCATTTCTATCTCAATTCAATCTCGGCAAAATCGTAATAATTATTGCTTGCTTTAAGATTGTGGATAAAAAATATTTTATTGTATTTTGATTTTTAAAATTTTATTTTTACATTTGTAACCACAATAATTAAAATTCTATGTTAGAGTTGAATTTTTTCACATCATCGGATAAATACGGAGTTGTAAAAGCAACCGTACATCGTACTGGAAAACTTGGATTTAGTTCAGGTGCAACTAAATATATGAAACTTGATGAGAAAGAATATTTTTTAATTGGAACTTCGGGGAATGATAATTCACTTTATTTAGTTCCAACAAATAATGTAGATGATAATTCATTTAAACTTGTCAAAGCTGGCGAATATTATTACATTTTTATAAAAACTGTTTTATTAGATTTAAAACTTGATTATAAAAATGAAAGTATAATTTATGATATTTCGGAAGAAGAATATAATGAAAAAAAGATTTTCAAATTAACCAGAAGAAAAAAATAAGGTCAAGAAAGAAATACTTTGCTCGACCTTGGAAAATTGTTGTTACAATTTTTAATACAGTACAAAATTAACAATATATTTTCTTATGAGCAAGTATTTATCCGAGATAATTTGATTCCACTCGGTGTTCCAAAATTGGAAGAGTAAATACTTTTTAAAATGAGAAAACCTATTGGCACAACAGCCACAACAGGTTCAATCTGTCCAGAAAGTGGTGTTTGGAAAGTTGTAGGTAGCCCATCAACAACAGCTCCAATTGCAAAAGGCAATAGAATGCCACCATATGGAGGAAAGGCAGTAACTTGGCAATTAATCAGTTACGCTTAAGAACAACGAAGCCCCTTAGTTTATTTTGAGGGGCTTTTTTTATCATATTAACACAAACATTACTATAAAATTTTGATAGCCCAATGATTGGGAAAAATATGGGCAAATTTATTAAATGTTACTCTGTATTTTTTGTTTTAATTTTCCCATCATAAACCTCGATAGATTCAAAACGATTCAATTGATATATTCCATCTTGTGCAGATTGTCCATTAATTGAAACTTTTCTTTCCCCTGTATTTTCAACTTCTATAACACCTTTTTCAGTGTAATATTTTGTAAAAGGTTTAAGAGGAATGTTTTCATCATTATGAGATTTTCGCGAAGGTTTAGATTTTAAGCAATAAACCCAAATCATTGCAATTATTGGAAAGAAAAAACCGAAAACCGACCAACTTCCTCCATCTCGATTCAGCCATTTTGCTTGTTTATAACATACAACTGCTCCAAGAATTCGTAAAGCAAATGTAAATATTAATAAAAAATTATTTTGTTGTTCCATAATATATGACTTTTATTTTTTCCAAAGATTATTGATTACGACAGAGTTCATAATTTTATTTGCCAAGTTATCAGATAGAAACCTTTCTTGTTCATTTTTTACATTTTGATAATCAAAGGTGATAACGATTATCTTTGTTCCATATACAACTTGATAATAAATCCAATATGAATCAATAACAAGTTCTGCTCTTTTTATTGTTCCATAAGAAGATGCAACAGAACTTGTTAAACCTTCTATTTTTGTATTTCTACAAGTTGGATTCTTAATATTTTCTAATCCCGAATCTGCAAAAAACTCGGAGCAATTTTTAGAATTTGGGAAAATGTTTTCAGCAATTAAATTTTCAATTTCCTTTCGACCAAGTATTTTGAACACTTCTCTTTGTTCTTTTGTTGCAGATTCCAAAATGTCTTTAATTGAGAATACAGACCCTATCATTTTGTCATTGCTATTCAGTCTGAATAATACGTGAGGTCTTTTCCCACTTGTATAACTCCAATCAGCAGGATAACTTATATTTATATCAAGACCCATTGATTTTGGATGACCTTTGGTTGTTATTTTTTGCAAATCTGTTTTGGGGATTTCATTGCTTATTTGTGCAAATGATATGGTAGGAATAAAGAAGAAAAAAAGTAAGATATTTTTCATTTTAATGGTTTATTTTTATAGATGACACAATTTGGTTTATTAAAGGTTTAATTGTACCGTAATTCTTTTTATCTGTAGAAAATTCTAACTGATAAAAAAAATCTTCTACGGGAATAATAAATATATCTGCAACTATTGTTTTATTATTTTTAAGCATTACTATTTCTGAACTAATGTGGAAATAGTTAATATTTTCATTTTTAGTGAATATTGTTGGATTTATTTTTGTGATTTTTGCAATTCCTAACGCATTTACTTGCTCTTTGTTTGATTCAATTGTCTCATCATACATTTTTTTTATTTCATTTTGTAATTCCGCATTAGAAGAGTAGTCACTATTGGAGAATGGAAATCCAATTTTTGTTTGAGACAAAACAAAACTATTTAAACAATTGCAACTTGAGTTTCTATAGGAGAAAGTTGTTCTTTCATTATAATCAAGATTAATTTCCTTAAGTTTCTCTCCTAATTTTTTGTTTTCTTTTGAAATGGAATCACTTGCAGTCTTTAAAAAATCTTTATCAATGATTTGATATTTTGTGGGTAAATCAAAATTGATATTCCCATAATTGATATTTTGAGTTTGTGAGTATGATTTTAGAAAAAATAAAAGAATGATGTAAATTTTTAGTTTCATATATTAGAGATTAGTAGTTATGAGTTTTTTTGCTTATATAATCTTAATATGTCAGCAAATTCTGAAATTTGTTTTTCATATAATTTTTCAGTGAAAAAAGTAGAAATTTTTCTTGAAAAATACATTATTGCCAAAGAGGGAATCATACCGAGACTAACTAAATTCTCATTGTTTGAAATCAGAAAAACAGATGCAAAAAACATTGTAACACAAACTAAAGTAATTAAAGTTAAAAAATATGTAAAAGGGTTTGGCTTTAATTTAAAATTTGTGTTAGAGTTACTTTTAGTTACTAAAAACGTGAGATTCTTGTAGCGTAAATTTTCACCCGATTTAGTGTTTTCAATACCATGATAATAATTTTCCGAAGTGATTTTCATAATTTTCTATTTTAAGGTTAATTTCAAAACAAATACTCTGAAAAATCAAAACGTGAAGTATAGAAACAAAAAAACAGCGTATCTAAATCACGCTGTGTTACGAGGCTCTGGAATGCCATTAATATTCAACGGAAAAGATACGCCTTCCGG
>CAYSQR010000094.1:0-446 GCA_964433195.1 uncultured Kaistella sp.
GTACTATTATAGGTGGTTGTTCCGGTAATATAAACATATCCTGTAGAGGATACGGCTACATTGGTAGCGATATCGAGTCCTCCTCCTCCGTAATACGTTCCCCACAATCTTTTCCCGTTTGCATCAAATTTTACCAAAAAGGCATCGGCTACTTTATCATCACCGCTGTTCCCTTGAAGACTGCTATCGTGAGCTGGTGGTAGAGGGGATGGTAGTGATGCAGCAATTTCTGTAGAGCTGTTTGTTTTTCCTGCCAAATATACATTTCCTGCAGAATCCAGTGCTACGGAATTTCCTACTTCCGTTCCTGTTCCTCCGTAGTAGGTTCCCCATTCCACATAAGGGTCTATGCGGAGTATTTTGTCTTTGGGAGCAGCTACTTCAAATCCGAAACTTCCGTCTTGGAACTTCTCTAAACGGGAAGCAATCAGCTCATCTCCCATATA
>CAYSQR010000094.1:456-3105 GCA_964433195.1 uncultured Kaistella sp.
AGAAGAAACAGCTACATTGGTAGCGATATCAATTCCTCCTCCACCGTAATAGGTTCCCCATAATCTTGTTCCATTAGCATCAAATTTAACTAAAAAAGCATCGGCTACTTTATCATCACCACCATTCCCTTGAAGACTAGTATCGTGAGCTCCAGATGTGTGAATGGTTGTAGAACTGTTTGTTTTTCCTGCCAAATATACATTTCCTGCAGAATCTAGTGCTACGGAATTTCCTACTTCCGTTCCTGTTCCTCCATAATAGGTTCCCCATTCTACATAAGGGTCTATACGGAGTATTTTGTCTTTGGGTGCAGCTACATCAAATCCGAAACTTCCATCTTTGAACTTTTCTAAACGGGAAGCAATCAGCTCATCTCCCATATAGCTTACCGGGGCGTGTTTCAGCACCTCTCCGAGTGAAGTTTCCATTTTCAAATCTCCGTTGGAAACCATTGATACCTTGTCTGCATCGTTGATTCTGAAACGGATTTGCTTCGGGTCTGCTCCGGGATGTACGAGAAAATCGTACTCCATAAAGTTACCTTTACTGTAAATCACCCAGTCTATTCCCGGGTAGATGTCTTTTACGGTAATCTCCTTGAAGCTCCGTACTCCCAATAATCCGTCGGGAAACTGCTCGTTGTAATAGTTTTCAGTATAATCTTCTGGAGTTGCGGTTTCCACAGACGGGGAAGGATTTGCATTCTCCAGCTGCATACTGAAACGGTGCTTTTTACTTTTGGTTTCAGCGAATTGATAGTGAATCGCCGATGAAGTAAGATATACATTCGTTCCTGCCGATTTTGCAATGTACAAAATATCGGGACGCGATTTCCCCTCGTTATCAAAGATTTGTCCTTTGTTTTCCAGAAACAGCAAATCTTGATCGCTTTGCTTTTTATTATATTCATTTACTAAAGCAGGATTCTTTATTGTCTTATCATCTCCGAGAGGAATAATCATATCGCCATCGCGATATTGGTTTTCTTCCGGAGTATTCCCTAGAAGATTAGAAACAATGCCTGTTTCTAAATCTCCGGTTTTGCTTCCCGAAACGGGAGTTTTCTCGTGGTAATTCTCTAAAGCGAACCATAATAAGCCCGCAAAAATCAGAGCTGAAAAAATTTTGATTTTCTTCATAATTATTAATTTTAGTTAGTGAAAAATCATAAATCATAAAATCTATGAAAATTATTTAATCAAAATTACATATTATGTATTGTATTTAAGAAATAAAAGCGTTACAAATAGCGTTACAAAACACGATGGTTAAATGCTTGAAAATCATAAAATTACATTAATTGTTAAATTTTATTCAATATTTTTTCCGGTGTAGTGTCGGGAGAAACCTCCAGTTTTTTTCGGATTCTGTGCCAAGTAACACGAACAGCGTTATCGGAAATTCCCAGAATCTCCGTTATTTCTTTGTTGGAATAATTGAGCTTTGTGAGCATCAGTAATCTGGTTTCTGCCTCGGTAAGAGATTGGTTCTTTTTTAGTTTTTTGGTAAACATAGGATGTGTTTTTGCAAAATCATCCCGGAAACTTTCCCATTGTTCTTTGGTAAGGATTTTCAATCCCTTTAGTTCTTCCTCGGTCAATTTTATTTCTTCCCGACTCTGCTGTAGGTTTTCTTTTTTGAGGTTACTTAATTTAGATGATAATTCTTCTATCATCATATTTTTTTGGACAATATTATGTAAGCGGAGCTGTATTTCCTTTTTTGCGGAGTTGAGCTCTTTTTGGATTTTTCGCTGCTTTTCTTCCATTGTTTTTTCACGGAAGAGATGCTCTGTTTTTTCTTTCTCCCGCCGGATTTTCGTAATATAATACAGCAGTGCAAAAATTATGGTTGCAAAAACACCAATGATTACAGTTCCCCATAATCGGGTAGAAAGAATCTTTTTCTCTTTTTTTTCGTTGTCAATTTCTGCAAGGTTTTTCTGTATGCTTAGTCTTTGCTCCACAAGATGTATCTGTAAACTGTTGTAGGTACTGTCTTGTTTTCGTTTCAGAATATTGAGACTGTCGGAATAGAGATATGCTTTTTGATAATTATCGACGGCTTTATAATATAACTGTTTCACTTCATAGTAGCTCCTTCGGAATTCTTCGTTCTGTTCCTTTTCGCCGAAATAATAGAAATCTCGTTTTGAAGGAGGAAACATTTTTTCAGCTTCACTGATGAGTGCAAAAGCTCCCGGAATATCTTTTTTCATCAATATCTTTGTTTTTGCCATTTTCAGAATGTGTTTGGAGTATTGTTCTCTTTCCTGCGATTTTTCAAGATATTGCAGGGTAGTTTCACATAATTGCAATGCCTCTTCATATTTCTTTTTTTGCAGATATATCTCACTCAGATTTCTGGAAATCAACGCTTCCCATATCAGATTATGATATTGTACGGATTTTCCGATAGCAGTTTGGAATGCTTTTTCTGCGTCATCAAGACGATGTAGCTTCTCATAGGCAATCCCCAAATTGTTATATCTCTGGATATCTCTGTTCTCATCAATCGAAGGAAGTTCTATTGAAATATTCATCAGTTCCGCTACTTTTTCATATTGCCCGAAAAACAAAAAAACCAAAGCCATTTCGTGAAGATATTTTCCCATCAATGCAACATTGGAATATCCTGCATTCAGAAAA
>CAYSQR010000094.1:3115-8175 GCA_964433195.1 uncultured Kaistella sp.
AATAGACGATTCATAAGATCCCAAAAAATATTGGTCATAAGCAATGTGCATATAACAGATTCCGGTAAAACGATAATCTCCTGCAGATTGGTAATAATCCAAAACATTTCGAAAAAGCTTCAGTCGCTTGTGTGTCGATTCCTGCTTGTGCATTTCCTGCAAAAACATCGGCTGGATTCTGTTATAAAAATCGACATATTCCTTAAATTCTTTATCATCTTCCGAGATTTTATACAGTTCTGCGAATAGTTTATCGATCTCTTTCTGATCGATGGGATTGTAATATATCGTTTCCTGATATTGGCATAAATTTATTATCCTGTCTTTGGAATCTTGGTTTTCAAAAGATTGGATGAAGTCATCATTTCTGTTATTAGCGGACAGAAACAGGGAAAGCAAAATAAAAAAAGCGAAAAGAATCCTGCGAAATCCGACTTTCATATATTTTAATATTAAATTCTTTAGTACATGACTTTTTTTAAACCACAAAGTCACAAAAGTTTAAATTCTATTTTAAATTTCTATTAATAAAGATAAAATAAGTTTTACAGCAACGCTTATTTTTTCTTTTTAAGAAAAATATTAATTCCTTAAAAGTCAATCTTTTGTGGCTTTTGTGGTTTTGAATTTATTTTTTTGCCATGTACTAAAATTAAATTCTCATAAGAATCTCATCATCATTTTTGTATAAAAACAAAGATAGAGAAAACTTCTGCTCTCCAAAAAATATTTCATTTTTATATATTTGACCTTCATTGTTGCCAAAAAATTTTTGCTTCATCTCCATTTTGCTTATATTTGTAAATAACACTTTTTTATGAAGTTAAATATCAAAAACGAAACAGGAAGATTAAAGTCTGTAGTTCTGGGACAACCAAATTCTATGGGACAAATTCCTGCTTTGGAAGAAAGCTACGACGCAAAATCCTACGATACCATACAAAAAGGAATTTATCCGAAAGAAACCGACATCATCAATGAAATGACGGAATTCGAGAAGGTTCTGAAAAAATATGACGTCAATGTTTTTCGACCGGAAATTATCGAAAATTACAACCAGGTTTTCGCAAGAGATGTTGCTTTCGTGATTGATGACAAAATGATAATTTCCAACGTGATTTCAGACAGAGCCGATGAACAGGATGCTTACAAAAAAATATTTGAAAAAGTAAAATGGCGGGATATCATCAATCTTCCCGAAACTGCTCATATCGAAGGTGGCGATGTAATTGTATGGAACGATTTTATTTTCATAGGAACTTGTTTTTCAGAAGATTACAGAAGCTACAAAACAGCCAGAACCAACGAATACGCCATAGAAATCCTGAAAGAATATTTCCCCAAAAAAAGGATTCTCGATTTTGAATTAAAGAAAAACGACAGAGAACCTTACAAAGGAATTTTGCATCTGGACTGTACTTTCAACCCCATCGGAACGGATAAATGTATTATCTACAAAAACGGTTTCGTGGATGAAAGCGATTATACTTTAATCCTCGATATTTTCGGGGAAGAAAACTGTTTCCACGTTTCCGATGAGGAAATGTTTGAAATGTATCCCAATATTTTCTCCATCTCGCCGGAAATTGTGGTTTCCGACAAAGCTTTTACCAGAATGAACAATCATCTTCGCAATGAATGGAATTTTACCGTAGAAGAAATCCCGTATCGCGAAATCTCTAAAATGGGCGGACTTTTGCGGTGTTCTACGCTTCCTTTGGTTCGTGAATAAGCAATGAGTAATGTAACAATTTACCAATGCATCAATGTAACAATCTCAAATTTCTAAATCTTTTAATCTTTTAATTTTTAATTAAAAAAATGCAGACAACAGATACCGTTTTAATGATAGAGCCGATTGCTTTCGGTTACAATGCACAAACTGCCGAAAACAACTATTTTCAGGTGGAACAAAAAGATTCCGGAATCCAGGAAAAAGCGTTACAGGAATTTAATGATTTCGTGGCAAAGCTCAGAAATAAAGGAATCAACGTGATTACGGTAAAAGATACTTTGGAACCGCATTCTCCCGATTCCATTTTTCCGAACAATTGGGTAAGTTTCCATTGTGACGGAAAAGTGGTTCTGTATCCGATGTTTGCTCCGAACAGAAGAGTTGAGCGGAGAGAAGACATTCTGGAACATCTGAAATCTCAAGGTTTTGAAATTAATGAAGTGGATGATTTTTCGCATTTTGAAAATGAAGATATTTTTCTGGAAGGAACAGGAAGTATGATTTTCGACCACGATTACAAAATTGCTTACGGTTCGGTTTCACTCCGTTTGGATGAAGAGCTGTTCAGAAAATTCTGTGCGAAATCCGGTTTTACTCCGGTTGTTTTTCGCTCCTTTCAAAATGTGGGCATCGAAAGACTTCCGATTTACCACACGAATGTAATGATGTGTGTTGCGGATAAATTCGTGGTAATTTGTCTGGATTGTATTGATGATGAACTGGAACGGGAAAAAGTGCAGGAAGTCATCAAATCCACCAATAAAGAAATCATCGAAATTTCCGAAGAGCAGATGCAGCAGTTTGCAGGAAATATGCTGCAAGTTCAGAATAAAAGCGGAGATAAATTTTTGGTAATGAGCGAAACCGCCTATAAATCTTTAAATGAAAATCAGATTTCAGCCATCGAAAAATACTGCGAAATTATTTATGCTGATTTGACGACGATTGAAGTAAACGGAGGAGGAAGTGCACGTTGTATGTTGGCGGAAGTTTTTTTGCCGAAATCCTCATCCTAAATCCCTCTCCTAAGGAGAAGGACATAGAAACAAAAAAGCAAACTTTTTACGGTTCGCTTTTTTTTGTTTTGTATGGAAGAAACTCCCGAATTTCCGGGAGCTTTTAATTTCCGGAAGTCATTACCATAATTTTCTATAAACTTAAAATAAAATTTGTATTATCGCATTTCAAAAAAACATTACAAAATGCAGGATTTTATTTTCTATCTGAAACTCGGTTGGGAACATATTATTTCCTTCGATGCACTCGATCATCAGTTGTTTATTTTGGCTTTGATAGCGGTGTATTCTTATAACGATTTCAAGAAAATTTTAATTTTAGTAACGGCTTTTACAATCGGGCATTCTGTTACTTTGGTTTTAAGTGCTTTCGATGTGGTGAAAATCCCGTCAAACTGGGTGGAATTTCTTATTCCGATGACGATTGTTTTTACCTCACTCGATAATATTTTGATGAGAAACAAACAGAATAATTTAATGAAAATGAATTATTATCTCGCCCTGATTTTCGGGTTGATTCACGGAATGGGATTTGCAAATACGGCAAGAATGATGTTGGCAAAAGAACAAAGTATTTTTGCTCCGCTTTTGGGATTCAATATCGGTTTGGAATTGGGACAAATTGTTTTGGTAATCATAATTCTCATTATTTTATTTGTGTTACTGAATATTTTCAGGGTCAACAAAAAAGATTGGATTTTGTTTGTTTCATCCGGAGTTTTTGCACTTTCGCTGAAAATGGCTCTGGAAAGATTGCCGCTTTAGCATATTTCAAAATTTCCGTTTTTGCATTCAGAAATCCGTAACAATTTCCTAAATTTGATGACTTATAACATATCATCAACTAAATTTTTTTGGAAATGAAGCTAAAAATTTTGGGACTATTGTTGTGTTCGGTTTTTTTGTTTGCACAAAATATCCAGAACAATCCTACAAGCAATCACGGGAATAAATTCGAGCAGCTCGGAACAATTCTTCCGACACCGAATGTGTACAGAACCGCTTCCGGAGCTCCCGGAAATCAATATTGGCAAAACCGAGCAGATTACGAAATTTCCGCTTATCTGGATGAAGATAAAAGAAATCTGAAAGGTTCGGAAACCATTACTTATTACAATTATTCTCCTGATGATTTGGATTATCTTTGGCTTCAACTCGATGAAAATCAACAGTCTTCCGTAAAAAATGCAGGATACGATTACGAATCTATTTTACCAAAACAGACAACTTCCGACCGTTTGAGAATAAGCGAGATTCCGAGAAAAGATAACGGTTACGGAGTGAATCTGGAAAAAGTAACAGATGCTTCGGGAAATCCGCTGAAATATGTAGTGAATAAAACTATGATGCGGATTGATTTGCCTAAAGTTTTAAAGAAAGGAGAAACATATAAATTTAAAATCGACTGGAATTACAACATCCCGAACCGAATGACGATGGGAGGAAGAGGTGGTTACGAAAATTTTCCGGAAGATGGAAATGATTTGTACACCATTACGCAATGGTTTCCCAGAATGTGTGTTTACAGCGATTTCAAAGGTTGGCAAAATAATCAGTTCACAGGAAGAGGCGAATTTGCACTCGCTTTCGGAAATTATAAAGTATCGATGAATGTTCCTGCAGATCATATTGTTGCTTCCACAGGAGTTGGCAAAAACTTCGAGCAGGTTCTTACTCCTGCACAATTAACAAGATGGAAACAATCACAAAATTCTGATGAACCCATTGAAATTGTTACCCTGGACGAAGCCAAAAAAGCCGAAAAATCAAAATCCAAAGAAAGAAAAATTTGGAAATTTGAAGCGGAAGATGTTCGTGATTTTGCGTGGACTTCTTCCCGAAAATTTATCTGGGACGGAATGAAAGTCGTGATTCCCGAAAACAATAATCAAGTAATGGCAATGAGTTTGTATCCGAAAGAAGCGTACAATCTTTACAGAAAATTTTCCACAAAAGCAGTTGCTCATACGATTCTCACTTATTCCGAATTTACCATTCCTTATCCATATCCGGTTGCACAATCTGTGGAAGCATCGAACGGAATGGAATATCCGATGATTTGCTTTAATTACGGACGAACCGAAAAAGACGGAACCTATTCCGAAGGAATTAAAAACGGAATGATTGGTGTGATTATTCACGAAGTTGGACACAATTTTTTCCCGATGATCATCAATTCCGATGAAAGACAATGGAGCTGGATGGATGAAGGTCTGAATACTTTCGTGGAATATCTTACCGAAGAAAAATGGGACAACAAATTCCCTTCTCGTCGTGGTCCTGCTCATACGATTGTGGATTATATGAAA
>CAYSQR010000095.1:0-1309 GCA_964433195.1 uncultured Kaistella sp.
TTATTTTTTACGGTTTTAAATTGAATCTTATGTGACTTATGTGTTTAATTTTAAACATTCTCTTAATATTCAAATTATTTTTTAGAAATACTTCTCGAAATCACAATTCTCTGGATCTCGGAAGTTCCTTCATAGATCTGTGTAATTTTCGCATCACGCATCAATCTTTCTACGTGATATTCTTTTACATAACCATATCCACCGTGGATTTGGACTGCTTCCACCGTTGTATCCATTGCCACCTGAGAAGCATATAATTTTGCCATTGCTCCGCTTTCGGAAATGTCTTTTCCTTCGTCTTTTTCTGCCGCTGCTTTGTAGCAAAGCATTCTTGCTGCCGTAATCTGCGTCGCCATATCTGCTAATTTGAAAGCAATCGCTTGATGATTGATGATTTCCGTTCCGAAAGCTTTTCTGGTTTTTGCATATTTCAGTGCCATTTCATACGCTCCGGAAGCAATTCCCAAAGCTTGGGAAGCAATCCCTATTCTACCGCCGTTCAGAACCGCCATTGCAAAATTGAATCCGAAACCGTCTTCACCAATTCTGTTTTCCTTAGGAACTTTCACATCGGTAAATAACAAAGAATGCGTATCACTTCCACGAATTCCCAGTTTATCTTCTTTTGGTCCGATTTCAAAACCTTCCCATCCTTTTTCTACAATAAATGCGTTGATTCCTTTATGTTTTTTTTCGGGATATGTTTGTGCAATGACGATATAGTAAGTTGCATTTCCACCGTTTGTAATCCAGTTTTTTGTTCCGTTCAGCAGATAATAATCTCCTTTGTCTTCCGCAGTTGTTTTTTGTGAAGTGGCATCGGAACCTGCTTCCGGTTCGGACAATGCAAATGCACCAATTACTTCTCCACTTGCAAGAGGTTTCAGGTATTTCATTTTCTGTTCTTCGTTGCAGAATTTTTCTAATCCTGCACATACCAAAGAATTGTTTACCGACATTACAACCGCCGCAGAAGCGTCTATTTTTGCGATTTCTTCCATCGCAAGAACATAGGAAATACTGTCCATTCCTGCTCCACCGTATTTAGGATCCACCATCATTCCGAGAAAACCCAATTCTCCCATTTTCTTTACCTGTTCGTGTGGAAATTTCTGTAAATTATCTCTTTCGATAACACCGGGTAAAAGTTCAGTTTGTGCAAAATCCCTTGCTGCTTGCTGAATCATCAATTGCTCTTCAGATAAATTAAAGTCCATAAAGTATTATAATTGTTTGTCCGTAAATTTACAATTTTTCTAAAAATTAAAAAATTTAATTAAAGAGATTTTTATTTTGTGCTTTTTGTAAA
>CAYSQR010000095.1:1319-2979 GCA_964433195.1 uncultured Kaistella sp.
TCCAAAGCTCTTTCATACTTGCTTTGTTTCCGTACATCAAAATTCCGACTCTGTATATTTTTGCCGCAACATAAATCATTAATAAGGTAGAAATTACCAACAGAAATATGGAAAGTGCAATCTCCCAAATCGGTACTCCGAAAGGAATTCTCGCAATCATCGCAACCGGCGAAGTAAACGGAATCATCGAAAGCCAAAAACCAAGCGGACCTTCCGGATTGTTCATAATCGTGAAGCTTCCGTACATTCCGAGCATTAAAGGAATTATGGCAAAAACCGTGAATTGCTGTGTTTCGGTTTCGTTATCTACAGCGGAACCAATCGCCGCATACATCGAACTGTAAAAAATATAACCGAGCAAAAAGAACACGACAAATACAAAAATAATCAGTGGGAAATTCATATCCAAAAGTGTGTGGGAAACTTCCGTGGCGATTTGCTGAACATCAAATTTCTGCATAAATCCTTCAGTTTCTTCATTCCCCGAAATTTGTTTCTGCATCGCTGAAAAACCGGTGTTCAAAAATACAGCTCCGATTACCGACATCGTAATCCAAACGCTGAACTGGGTTAAAGCAACCAAAGTAACGCCGAAGATTTTTCCCATCATCAGTTCAAAAGGTTTTACCGAAGAAATGATGATTTCTACAACACGATTGTTTTTTTCTTCCAGAACACTCCGCATCACACGAACTCCGTAAATGATGATGAACATAAAAACCGCATAAATCAAAATCATACTCAGTCCCGATTTCACACCGAAAGCCAAATCACTGTCCGATTTATTATCATCCGCAACATTTTGGGTACTGAGTTTGAAATTTTTATCCAGATCAATAATCCGATCTTCCGAAATTCCGAGGGTTTTTATTTTTTCCTGCTTAATGACTTTTGATAAATCTTTAATCACACTCGTTTTCGTATCCAAACCTATCTTTTTATTAATCAGCAATTTGGAGTTTTTTTCAAGCTCATCAAAATGGTTTTCTTTCAGTTCGGGAATGATGAGAAGTCCGTCGATTCCCTGCATTTCCTTTAAGGAAGAAACAAGAGATTTTTCATTTTCTTTCGGAACGAAAACATATTTAATGGTTTTGTTGCTTTCTATATTTCCGACGAAAATTCCACTTTTATCAATGACGTTGAACGTACTCGAACTCTCGTTTGCCTTAAACATAAATGCGATTAAAGCTCCGAAACCAATCATCAGAACCGGTGCAAGAAGCGTGAGAATAATAAAGGATTTTTTCTTTACCTGAGTAAGATATTCGCGTTTGGTAATTAGAAATATGTTTTTCATAATATTATTGATAATCCATAACTGATGACTGATTTTATTGACCGTTTTTAGAATCATTTATCAATCATCACTCATTATTTATGATTGTACTGCATTAATAAAAACTTCGTTCATACTCGGAATTTTCTCGTCAAACGAACGTATTCTTCCGACTTTCATCAGTTCGTTCAACAAACTGTTCTGGTCGTTTTCATTTTTTAAATCGAATGAAATCAATTGATTATCAATAGAATAATCATTAATTTGAAATTGATTTTTAAAGCTTTCAAATCGCTCTTCATTCACATCAGAAAGCGTAACTCCGAAAATATTTTTCTTGAATTTTTCGCGTACCTCAAAAATTTTTCCATCCAGAATTTT
>CAYSQR010000095.1:2989-8171 GCA_964433195.1 uncultured Kaistella sp.
CTTCCACACTTTCCATTCGGTGAGTGGAAAGAATTATCGTGGTTCCGTTGTTCTTCAAATTCAGAATCTGGTCTTTAATCAAATTTGCATTTACCGGATCGAAACCGGAAAACGGCTCATCGAGAATCAAGAGTTTCGGGCGGTGCAAAACAGTAACGACAAACTGTATTTTCTGTGCCATTCCTTTGGAAAGTTCACTGAGTTTTTTCTTCCACCATTGGTCAATCTGCAATTGCTCGAACCAGTATTTTGCCTCGTTCAGTGCGTCGTTTTTGCTCATTCCTTTCAGCTCTCCGAAATACAGAATCTGGTCGCCAATCGACATATTTTTGTACAAACCGCGTTCTTCCGGCATATAACCGATTTGCTTGATGTGTTCCTGATTCAGCTTTTGGCTATTGATAAAAACTTCGCCGGAATCGGCTTGAGTAATCTGATTGATGATTCTGATGAAAGTGGTTTTTCCTGCACCATTCGGACCGAGAAGTCCGTAAATGCTTCCTTCGGGAACTTCGATAGAGAAATTTTCGAGGGCGGTTTTTTTCCCTGCGTTGTAGGATTTTGTTACGTTTTCTGCTTTTAGCATTAAGAAATTGTTTATATATTAGTTTACAAATTCGTAGAAATGTTACGGTTTTTCAGGAAATTCAATTTTTTTTCATTTATAATTTGCCATTCGCCATTTTCTTTATTCAGATAAATCAAAATTCCCCGTACTCATTTTGCCAACACCTTAGCTACAGGTATTTTTGTGGTTAAACTTTATAATCAAAATCCCAATTAAATTAATCAACGAACTTAAAATCCATAACCAATAACCTAATTCATATCCTGTTATTTTTCCATAATGTCCGGCTTCATTTTTAACTATTTCACTAAAAAATAAAAATGATAATCCAAGAAATACTGATGCAACGGCTAAATAGAGTTTTAAATTTAAATTTTTAATAGGTATTAAATATGATATTAATAATAATGGATTTAAAAACCAACTAATTGCTGAAAGACTAAATATAATTCCGAATATTCCTAATAGAAAACACATTAAACCACTCCAACTTTCTCCACAATCACCGTCAACACAATAAGCTTTTTGAGAAAAGGAAATTAATAGAAAGATTAAACTTAGAAATATGAATATTCTATTTATAATTTTTGCGTTCATTTATAATAGGGTTCTTCGAATACTTGCAGCTAACGGAAAAAGTATTGGCGAAGTGCGGGAAGAAGTGAACTAAAAGTTCAATTCAGACCAAACGGAGCCGATATTTTTTCCATGGAATAAACTTACAAAAAAATATGGAGTGGAAAAATAGCGACATCGAAAATATTACAAATCTTTATATAAAAACTTGTCCCCGCATTTTGCCAATACGATGTTATGAGACGTCCTAATTTTCTCAAGGATTTTTCATTTCTTCAAAATCATTCCATTTTTTTTAATTCGGAAATTAATATTGTTCCGGCAAACATTATTGTATCTTCCTGCGTAATATGGATTACCCAATCTCCATTTTCATTAGTTATGAATTTATCTGAGTCTGAAATATTTTCAAATTCGATTTTTTATAGCACAAATCTTTCATTATAATCATTAAGGACAATTATTGTTTCATTTTTAGATTGAATAAAACTCTCAATTTTTTTGATATTATAATTATATTTTAATTCAGTGAAATTAAAATAACAAATTTCATTATTTAAATTTACATCAATTGGATCATCCAATGGAATCCAAAATGATGGAATTTCAATTTTCCACTTTTCATATAAAATTTTCTCGATTTTTAAATAATCTATCATTTTAAACTGTGTTTTTGATAGGATGTCGCATAACTCCCAAATATGCAAAATACTTTTTAATATACAAAATTCAAAAATTATTGTCTTTAAGAAAACTGAAATTCGCTGTAAAAATTTTCCGCTTCCGCAATCACTCCGTCCATTTCTTCCAAAGTGAAAACTTCTAAGAATTTTCTTCTGAAATCTTTGAAATGCGGGATTCCACGGAAATAGTTGCTGTAATGCTGTCTCATTTCAATCAATCCTAATCTTTCGCCTTTCCATTCCGTACTCCATTCTGCGTGTTGACGGACTGCTTCTAATCTTTGTGAAACGGTAGGTTCGGGTAATTTTTCTCCGGTTCGGAAAAAATGTTTGATTTCATTAAAAATCCACGGATAACCAATTGCACCACGACCAATCATAATTCCGTCGCAATCGTATTTTTGCTTGTATTCAAGAGCTTTTTCGGGAGAATCCACATCGCCGTTTCCGAAAACAGGGATTTCGATATTCGGATTGTTTTTCACTTTAGAAATATAATCCCAATCTGCTTCACCTTTATACATTTGGGAACGTGTTCTTGCGTGAATCGTCAATGCTTTTATTCCCGTTTCCTGCAATCTTTCGGCAACTTCCATAATGTTGATGGTTTCGGTGTCCCAACCAAGCCGTGTTTTCACAGTTACAGGAAGATGAGTGGAATTTACGACTGCTTTCGTTAAACGTACCATCAAATCAATATCTTTCAAAACTCCTGCTCCTGCTCCTTTGCAAACTACTTTTTTCACAGGACAACCGAAATTGATATCGACCAAATCGGGATTTACGGTTTCTACAATTTTTGCGGAAAGCGACATCGCTTCTTCATCTCCACCGAAAATCTGGATTCCGACCGGTTTTTCGTAATCGAAAATATCAAGTTTTTTTCGGCTTTTCATTGCATCGCGAATCAATCCTTCGGAAGAAATAAATTCCGAATACATCAAATCCGCACCGTGCATTTTGCACAATCTGCGAAACGGCGGATCGGAAACATCTTCCATCGGTGCAAGAAGCAAAGGAAATTCGGGAAGTTCTATATTGCCGATTTTTATCATCGTGCAAAGATACGAAGTTTTGGGAAGTTTTGAGTTTGAGGGTTTGAGAGTGAAGAATAGTGAATTTTACTTCGTAAGTGAATAGTGAATTTGAAATTCACTCGAAGAAATTCACTCGAAGAAATTCACCCGAAGAAATTCACTCCAAAGGAAAATTCACTCGAAGAAATTCACATCTCGAACCTCGAAAAACTTTAATCAAAATCGTGATGGGTATCGTTTTTTGAATTTCTGTGGATAAACCACATTCCGATAGCCAATCCGATAACTCCGGCTACAGAAGTCATCAAAGCTCGTTCTAATTTATCGGGAAGTTCGTTTCCAATATAATTCATCAGAAATAAAACAATGAAAGTAATGACCGCAATGATTAAAAATTTTCTGCTTTTTATATTCATTATCTCAATTTATAAGCAATCATAATTCCGCCGCGATAAGGAATCCATTCGCCGCTTTTGTTCCATTTTCGTCCGTCTTCATCATAACGTACTCCCAATATTTTGTGATATCCTCTGTAAAAACCTTGTGAAGTTCCACCTCCGAGAAACAAATCCATATTCCAGTTTTCGCCGATTTGGAACTGATAACCTACCGTTGCTCCCATCATTAATGAAAATCCTCTTTGATAAAGATCTGAAGTTATATACTCCGGAGAAGTTTCCGTGTATTTATAGGGTGCATCGCTCCAATAATTCCATTTCTGCATTTTGAAAACAGAACCTCCGATGTTTACTCCGACATACCATTTGCTGAATGCTTCTTTGAAATAATATCTCCCTTCCAAAAATCCCATATACATTTGTGCATATTTTCCGGCGAAAGATTTCCAAGGGGAAATAAAAACATCGCCCTGCAAAGTGATTTTCGGGGATAATTGGTATTCTAATCCTGCGTTCAGCATTCCGACCGGAACGAAAACTGCGTTCGCTTTTATGTAAAGTTTTTTCGGAGCAATAGAATCCTGAACTTGTGCATTAACGAAAGTTCCCATCGAAATTGCCAAAATGAAAATGAGTTTTTTCAAAATGATGATTTATTTTAATGTTTCTAAAAGTTGTTCTACCAAGAGAGAATTTCCTCCTCGATTTTGGACAATGTTTTTTGAAAGTTCCGCATACATTTTTGCACTTTCCTTGTTTCCTGTTTTGGCATAAAGTGTTGCGAGAATATAAGTATTTTCAGCGGTTTCGGATTTCATTACGGATTTTTCCGCCCATTCCTGTGCTTTTTTCAGAGAACGAATATTGGTAATATTTTCACTGAAAATCCACGCTGCTTTCAGCAATTCTTCGGGATCGAAATCTTCGGAGTTTTTGTAATATTCCAAAGCTGCTTTTTCATATTCCGTATAATTTCCTGTATTGGGATACCAAATTACTTTCATCCTGTTCAGTGCTTTTTCCGCATCTGTTTTTCCGACTAAAGGAATTGCGTTTTTGTAGAATTCTTCGTCATTAATGGTTCCTGTTTTTTGGTCTAAAGAATTTTCCATTACCGAAGAAAGTTTTATGTTCACATCAAACTGCTTGTAAACTTCTTCGGACATTATCGCAGAGATTTCCTGTTTTTTATTTGTAAAAAACTGATAATTAATATCCTTCGGAGATTTCAGAAAATATAACAATAACCCGACTTCATCTCTTGTGAGTGCATCTTTCTTTACTTTAAAATATCTTTCGGAAACTTTCTTGGCAAGTTCATAATCGCTGTCTGAATACAACCGCATCATATTCAGCAAAAATTCGGGGTCGCTTTCTCCTTTTTCAAAAAGTTCTTTTTGGGAGGTATTAATCAATTTGGGATTATTGGCTTCTTTTGCAATCGTGAGAAAATCTTCCTCACCCATATAACCATAGTTTTTCATTACCACTTCTCCATCGCCGTTCAGAAAAAGAAAAGTAGGATAAGAACGGATTCCGTATTTCATTGCAATTTCCCTGCCTTCACCTTTTTCCATATCGATTCTTGCATTGATGAAATTGGCGTTGTAATAATTTTTTACAGATTCCAACGGAAATATATTTTTTTCCATCAGTTTACACGGACCGCACCAAACTGCATAAGCATCAATAAAAACAAGTTTCTTTTCGCTTTTCGCTTTTGCCAAAAGTTCTTTGAAAGTGCCATTATGGAAGTTAATGCTCTCTTGCGAAAAAGCCGATAGGTAAATACAGAAGATAAATACCGAAAATATTTTTTTCATTTTCATTAAAAAAATTTGCTACGAAGATAATTAAAATTTCAAAGCAATGAGCAATGAGCAATGAGCAATGAGCAATGAGCAATGAGCAATGAGCAAT
>CAYSQR010000096.1:0-8117 GCA_964433195.1 uncultured Kaistella sp.
TGATTATTTAATAAAAATACCTTTCTTTTTTTGAAAATTCATTAATTAATAAAATTCATTATATGAAGGAGAATACCATCGTCTGCATTTCCTGCTATTATAAAGGATATGATTTTATGGACGAGATGAAGAAGCTCGGTAATAAAATTATTCTGATAACTTCCGAAAAGTTAAAAGAAAAAAACTGGCCACATCATGCAATCGACGAGATTTTTTATATGTCGGAAACCGAACCTTCCGTTTGGAATCTGGAGCATCTTGTTCAGGGATTTTCACATCTGATGAAAAATCATAAAGTAGATGCAGTAATCGCATTAGATGATTATGATGTGGAAAAAGCCGCATTGATACGGGAAACTTTCCGCATTCCCGGTATGGGACAAACTACACACCGCTATTTCCGCGACAAACTCGCAATGCGGCAAATGGCGAAAGATTCCGGAATTGAGGTTCCCGAATTTTCTTCTGTTTTTAATGATGATATTGTAAATGATTTTTCAGAAAAAAATCCCTCTCCTTGGGTTTTGAAACCCCGTTCGGAAGCATCCGCATCGGGAATTGTAAAAATAAAATCCAAAGACGAACTTTGGAAATCCATAGAAAAACTCGGGGATGAGCGCCACAAATTTTTATTGGAAAGTTTCAAACCGGGCGATGTTTTCCACGTCGATAGTTTAGTGTACAACAAAGAAATCGTTTTCACTTCTGTTTCGCAATATCTTTCTCCGCCGATGGAAGTTTCGCACGAAGGAGGCGTTTTCCGCACGAAAACTTTAGGAAGATATTCCGATGAATTTAAAGCATTAGAAGAAGCCAATAAAAAAGTTCTCACCAGTTTCGGCTTGAAAAACGGAGCAACACACACCGAATTTATCCGAGGAAAAGAAGATGGAAAATGGTATTTTCTGGAAACCTCATCCAGAGTTGGAGGTGCACATATTCCCGATTTAATCGAGGCTTCAAGCGGAATCAATATCTGGAGAGAATGGGCAAAAATTGAAAATGCACTTCTGAACAACGGAAAATACGAAGTCGCAAAACCTACCGGATTTTCAGCCGGATTAATCATTGCTTTAACGAAAGACAAATCACCAAACTACGAAGAATTTCAATGTGATGAAGTTGTAAAATTCTTGCCGATGGACTATCACGTAGGAATCGTTTATAAATCCGACAGCAAAGAAAAAATCCGGCAATTATTAGATGATGCAGCGGAAAAAATAAATGACCGTTTTCTGAATATTATTCCGCCGAGAGAAAAACCAAGCTCTTAATCATAAGTAATGAGTAATGAGCAATGAGTAATGAGTAATGAGTAATGAGTAATGAGTAATGAACTTGAGAAACGGATTGCTTTGCTTCGTTTCTCGCAACTCCTCGCAATGACAAACCTTAAACAAAAAAATATTTATATGCCACAAATTGAGCACACCGATTTTTATTCACACATTTTAGGAATGAGCCTGAAAGTGGAAGTTACCGGACATTTCGGTTATCCGATTGTGATGTTCCCCACTTCGCAGGGACAATATACCCAAAATCACGATTTCAAGCTGAACGAAAGCATCAATCATTTCATTGAGCAGGGAAAAGTAAAACTGTATAATGTGGAAACCATTGATAAATACAGCTTTTATGACAATAACATTCATCCTGCCGAAAGAATCAGAAATTATGAATTGTATGTACAGTTTCTGATTCAGGAATTTATTCCGTACCTTCAGAAATTACATTCGGAGCATCGTGTTGCAGTTGCAGGAGCAAGTTTCGGCGGTTATCACGCAGCGAATTTTGCATTCAGATTTCCCGATGTGGTTTCTCATTTGTTCTGTTTATCGGGTGCGTTTTCCATCCGCAATTTTATGGATGGTTACAGCAGCAACGAAGTATATTTCAACTGCCCCAGAGAATTTGTAAAAAACGACGAAGCGTGGAAATATAAGCATATGCACATTGTTCTCAGTACTTCCGACGAAGATATTTGTAAAGACAAAAACTTAGAAATGGCAGGAATTCTTCAGCAAAAAGGAATAGATTTCTGGTATGACGAAGCGAAATGGATTAATCACGATTGGCCGCTTTGGAGAATGGTTTTCCCGAAATTCATCGGAACATTTTTTTAATGAATAATGAATATTTAAAAATGAATAATTAAAAAATATGGAAGTTCATCATCCGCATTCATCTCACGAAAAAAAGACATTCAAGCATTATATCTTGGAATTTCTCACGCTTTTTCTTGCCGTTACAATGGGATTTATTGCAGAAAACATTAGAGAACATAGAGTTGAAAAGCATAGAGAAAAAGAGTTTATGCAATCGATGGTCAAAGAAATGAAATCTGATTCTATGCAGATGAGGCAGGTTTTACAGGATACGATTAGAATCAGCAAATTAGATTCTCTCTCTGTTTTGCTTTTAAGCGATGATTATTCACCAAATACGATTAAAAAAATCTACGAGTTAGATTATTATGCAATGGGTTATGACGCAATGATTTTCAACAGAAATACATTGACACAGCTGAAAAACGCAGGAAATATGAGATTAATCAGAAAACAAAGTGTAGTGGACAGTTTGAATGTTTTGGATAATAAAATTACCTCAGTAAACGACCAATTGGAAGCACAAAGACAAATTATACTCAGAAATTATGAAGACATTTATTCTATTTTTGATGAATCTTATTTTATTGAAAACGGAAAAAGAATTAAAAGGAAAGATGCTTTTGCACTTCATCGTGATATGAAATTACTTACCAATGATAAGATTCTGCTTCACAAATACGGAGGAAAAGTTGGTATTCAATCGGGTATTACTAAAATTTATTTCTATATGCTGAAAAATGTTTATGATTACCAAAACCGGCTGATTCCGTTTATAGAGAAAGAATATCATTTAAAAAATTAAAAATTTTTAATGAATAATTAAAAATGAATAATTAATAACAAAACCTCAAACATTAAACATTAAACATTGAACATTGAACTTTAAATTTTAAAATATTATCAAATTAACACATTATCAAATTTTCAAATTAATAAAATTATGGCAAAAAAAGTAGGAATTTTATTCGGTATGGAAGACACTTTTCCGTGGGCTTTCATCGATAAAGTAAACGAAATGGGAAAAGGCGAAATCATCGCAGAACCTGTAATGATAGACAAGTTAGAACAAGGTGCAGATTACGGTTACGCCGTAATTATCGACAGAATTTCGCAGGATGTTCCGTTTTACAGGGCATATCTGAAAAACGCCGCATTGAACGGAACCTACGTCATCAACAATCCTTTTTGGTGGAGTGCGGATGAAAAATTTTTCAACAACGCTTTGATGTCGAAACTCGGGATTCCGCTTCCGAAAACAGTTTTGCTCCCGTCAAACGACCGACCGACAAACACAACGGAAACTTCTTTCAGAAATCTGAAATTTCCGCACGATTGGGATTATATTTTCAATTATGTAGGATTTCCTGCGTATATGAAACCACACGACGGAGGAGGTTGGAGAAGCGTTTACCGCGTGGAAAATGCAGAAGATATGTGGAACAAATTAGGCGAAACAGAACAATTGGTAATGATGGTTCAGGAAGAAATCGTTTTCGAGGATTATTACAGAGTATATTGTCTTGGCAAAAAATACGTTCACATTATGCCGTATGAACCGAGAAATCCGCATCATCTGAGATATGCGACAACACATAAAACCGAAGGAGCTGCAAGAAAAAAACTACTGAAAATCATTCACGATTATACGATTAAAATGAATGAAGCACTCGGTTATGATTTTAATACCGTAGAATTTGCGGTAAGAGACGGGATTCCTTATGCGATAGATTTCTGTAATCCTGCTCCGGATGCAGACAGAAATTCGGTAGGCGAAGAAAATTTTGCGTGGATTATAGAACACGCCGCGAAATTCGCCATCGAAAAAGCAAAAGAATACAAACCGGGAAAAATGAATATTTCTTGGGGAGGTTTCGTAAAAGACTCTGTTAAATAAAAATTTACTAATCCAATAATCTGCCAATGTAACAATTTGGATTTTTGAAACCATTAAAAACACTTGATTAATATTTCCAGATTGATACATTGGTATATTGGTAAATTGTTACATTAAAAAATTAAAATTATGCACACATTTACCATCGGCGTTGAAGAAGAATACCAAATCATTGATGTAGAAAGCCGTGATTTGATTTCTCACGTATCAAAAATCATTGAAGGCGGAAAAGCTACTTTACAGGAAAATCTGAAACACGAGATGCACGAATCCGTCATTGAAATGGAAACCGGCATTTGTCAGAATATCCAGGAAGTAAAAGCCGAACTTACCGACCTTAGAAAACGGCTCATCAAAGTAGCCCACGAAAATAACCTGCGTGTTTCCGGCGGTGGAACCCATCCTTTTTCGAGATGGCAGGATAACCAGATTACCAAAGCAGACCGTTACGACAAAATCGTGAGCGATTTGGGAGATGTCGCTCGTTCCAATCTTATTTTCGGATTGCACGTACATATCGGAATTCCGGACAGAGAAGAAGGCGTAAGAATACAAAACATTATGCGGTATTTTCTTCCTCACGTTTATGCACTTTCCACCAAT
This sequence comes from uncultured Kaistella sp., assembly GCA_964433195.1. Taxonomy (GTDB): domain Bacteria; phylum Bacteroidota; class Bacteroidia; order Flavobacteriales; family Weeksellaceae; genus Kaistella. Next base: position 4,606 of record CAYSQR010000096.1, read on the forward strand.
TCACCGTTTTGGGTCGGAAGAAACACAGGTTTTAAATCATACCGGCAAGAAGTTTTTGTGAAATTCCCGAGAACCGGAATTCCGAGCTATTTCAGCTCAGCTGCGGAATTTGATGCTTATATCAATTTAATGATAAAGACAGGAACTATTGATAACGCCAAGAAAATCTGGTGGGATTTGAGAGTTCATCCGTTCTATCCTACCATTGAGTTCAGGATTTGCGATATGCCTTTAAGAATTGATGAAACCGTTTGTATGGCTGCAATTATGCAGTGTTTGGTAGCAAAAATCTACAAACTTCACCAGCAAAATATGAGTTTCCGAAGTTACAGACGACTTTTATTAAACGAAAATAAATGGCGTGCTTCCAAAGACGGAATCCACGCTCAACTGATTGATTTTGGTAAGGAAACAAGTGTTCCTTATGTTGATTTGCTCAAAGAATTATTAGAATTTATAGATGATGTGGTAGATGATTTAGGTTGCAGAAAAGAAGTGGAATACGCTTGGGAAATTATGAAAAACGGAACCGGTGCAGACAGACAATTAGCCGTTTTCGAGAAAACCGGAGATTTGAAAGCCGTTGTAGATTATATGATTTCTGAAACGGAATACGGGATTAGTGGATGATGGATGTTAGATGTTTGATGTTAGATGTTAGATGATGGATGTTAGATGTTTGAGATGGATGATAGATGTTAGATGATTAGTAAGTTATTTCTTAATTTTGCAGCGAAAAATTTAATTAATGAAAGAGATAAAACTGGCGTTGCTGGATATGAACAACAATCATATCAATCAGGGAATGCGGAATATAAAAGAAATTTCACGGGCATTTAAAGAAAATTCCGGTGAAACGGTTTCCATTGAAATTTTCGATGTGCGGTACAAAAACGAAATGCCGAAAGTAGAAGATTTTGATATTTTCATTTCTTCGGGAGGTCCCGGAAATCCGCACAGAGAAGGGTACGAATGGGAAGAAAAGTATGCTGATTTTCTGAACGAAATTTGGGAGCACAACCAAAATTCCGAGCTGAAAAAATATTTGTTTTTAATCTGTCATTCTTTTCAATTAGCAAGTATCCATTGGAATTTGGGCAATATCTGCAAAAGAAAATCCTATTCTTTCGGAGTAATGCCGATTCATAAAACCGAAGAAGGAGAAAATGATTTTCTGCTAAGAAATTTACCCGATCCTTTCTACGCCGTAGATTCCAGAGCATACCAATTCATTGAGCCGAATCATCAGAAGATTGATGAAATGGGAATGAAAATCGTGGCTTTGGAAAAAGTTCGTCCGCATATTCATTTGGAAAGAGCAGTGATGGCAATTCGTTTTTCCGATGAGATTTTCGGGACACAGTTTCATCCGGAAGCAGATCCGAAAGGAATGCTCGAAAACCTGAAAGACGAAAAAAACCGTACTGCGATGATTGAAAATTACGGAATGGAAAAATATCTGGAAACCATTGACAGAATGGATGATCCCGATAAAATTGTTCTCACCCAAAAACAAATTTTACCAAGATTCTTAGCGTTTGCTTCCGAGCAGATTATGAAAGAATTTGAAATGGCTTAAAAAAACAAACAGATGATTCCAAAATACAGACAACGGTTCAACCAAGAATTTACCCCCGAAAAATACGAAAAAATAAAATCTGAACTTGCTGAAAGAGCCGGAACAGAAACACTTTTCAGAATTTCCGAAAGTCCGATTTTTCTTACCAAAGATTTTAAAGAAAAATTGCACGATGCGTGTGAAAGCATTATTTCTCAAATAAAAAAAATGCCGCCGGAAGAACTCTCAAAAGCGATTCCCGAAAACTGCAATGTTCCGAACGATAACAAAAAACCGCATTTCTTAGCCATCGATTTCGGAATCTGCAAAAATATGGAAACCGGCGAGATAGAACCTCAACTTATTGAGTTACAAGCGTTTCCTACACTTTACGCATTTCAGGAAGAATATGAGGAAGTGGTTTGCGATGTTTTTCCGTTTCTGAAAGAGCTGAGAAATTCGCTTCCGAAAACGGAATATATTCAGTATTTAAAGGAAGTGATTGTTGCCGATGAAAATCCGGAAAATGTGGTATTAATGGAAATTTATCCCGAAAAGCAAAAAACCAATGTCGATTTTGCTCTTACCGAAAAATATCTGGGAATAAAAACGGTCTGCTTAACCAAAGTAAAAAAAGAAGGCAAAAAGCTGTACTACGAAAACAACGGAAAACTTATCCCAATCAACAGGATTTATAACCGAGTGATTTTCGACGAGTTAGACAGAATCCCGAATCTGAAAACCGAATTTGATTTCCGTGAAGAAGTGGATGTAACCTGGGTAACTCACCCGAACTGGTTTTTTAAAGTTTCAAAATATATTCTCCCGAAATTAGAGCATCCTTATGTTCCGAAAAGCTATTTTCTGAATGAATTTCCTGCTTCCGAAAAATTGGAGGATTTCGTTCTGAAACCTTTATTTTCATTCGCAGGAAGTGGTGTAAATCTAAATCCTACGCAAGAAGAAATTGACGGAATTGCAGACAAGGAAAATTTCATTATGCAGAGAAAAGTATTCTACGAACCTTTGTTTGAGGACATCAACGGAGAGCTTTCCAAATCGGAAATCCGAATGCTCTATCTTTGGAAAGAGGATGAAGAAAATCCGCAACTGATGGACAATCTTGCAAGAATGACCAAAGTTGCAATGGCAAATGTGGATTTCAATAAAAAAGATGCAATCTGGATCGGAAGTTCGACCGGCTTTTTTGAGAAGCCGTAAGAAACAATAATAATTGGTTTCATCTTTTTTGTTCAGATTCTTTTATGGTATTGGTAATTCAAAATAGATGAATTTGGAAAACTTTGTCAAAGTTAATCATCAAACCGCATAAAACTTTGACAAAGTTTAAATCCTATTTAAATTTATTCAATTATTTTATATATTTTTTTATCTCAAAAGGATTTAAGTAAAAATATTTTCCGTTTTTGAATTTCTCGTAAATTCTCGTTAATTTGGCTGATTACGCAGATTTTTTTATTAATCTACGTCATTTGTATCATCTGTGAGAAAAATAAAGCTTTAAATAATTTTTTCAACAACTTTAAACAGACTCTTAATTTCCCATAAAATCTATATTTAAATTTGATTCAAGATAACTTTATGGGATAATTTCTCAAAAACTCTCCTATCGCTTCATTTCCTGCTTCCCGCCAAAAATCTTATCTTTGCCACTCAAAAATTTTACGAAAAATGAATGCTTTTATTGAAGAACTGAAATGGCGTGGATTATTTGCAGATATGATGCCCGGAACTGATGAACAACTCGACAAAGAAATGACGACTGCCTATATCGGTTTCGATCCGACTGCAGATTCTCTGCACATCGGAAGTTTGGTTCAGATTAAAATTTTAGCACATTTTCAGCAACACGGTCATAAACCGATTGCTTTAGTTGGCGGTGCAACGGGAATGATCGGCGATCCTTCCGGAAAATCCAGTGAGAGAAATCTTT
>CAYSQR010000097.1:0-8062 GCA_964433195.1 uncultured Kaistella sp.
ATTGCAAAATTATAACTTTTTTTTGAAACAGCAAACGGAATTTATTAATTTTTAGAAGTTTATAAAAAAAAATCCTCTTCTATTATGAAGAGGATTAATTACAAATGCGTTTTTAGAATCTAATATTAAGATTATCAGTTTTTAATGATTCTGAAAACTGCTTCATTATTATTTGCGGTTTTAATTTTCACAATATAACTTCCGGTTGATAATCCCGAAACATTTACCGATTTTCCTTTTGCGGAAATCTGTTTTATCATTCTTCCGGACCTATCCATTATTCTTACCTCGGACACTTCTTCTGAAAAATGAAGGACATCTTTTACAGGATTAGGGTAAACTGATATTTCTTTTTTATTAATATCTGCTGCCGCTAATGTTCCGCAATCTATAGTTTCAACTATCTCTCCTTCTATTCCGTCTGCAACAAAGTTGGAAGTAGCTCCAGCCATAGCAAAATTATTTACCGTTACATCATTACTGCCTTTCATATCGTCAATCACAGCAACACAACCATTATTACCTCCCGCAACTCCTTTATTAAAGTTAAAATAAGACACTAAGCCATTTTCTAAAGATGTCAGTTCCTTATCCTTACGTGCTTGTATCTCTGATTGTGTCAGCACATAATTCCATATTCTTACCTCATCAATAGTCCCGTTAAAATATTCTGTATTACCACCACCATCTACTCTTCTGCCTATTCGGAGAGGACCACTTGCCGTATTAAGTGTTTTTGTCGAAGTAATATTTAATACGCCATCAATATACATTGAAACCGTTCCGTTTGTTCCTCCTGTATAGGTAACGGCAATATGATGCCAGTTACCGTCTGTTACAGAAACTGTACCCTGCATATCATTACCTTCTCCTACAAAATATGGTCTTCCGTTATCAGCCGCAATCAAAATTCCGAAACGTCTGCTAGTTGCTGTGATTCCATAATTTGCTATGGTACGGAAGTAATTAACGTTTCCACTGGTTTTAACCCAGACCTCCATACTGCGTGCAGCACTTCCAACAGGCAGATTCACAGGGTTCGACTTTTCCAGGTAATCATTAGTTCCGTCAAAATTCAAAGCTGTCTTGGCTGATTTTAAAGTAGTAAAACTGAATGGTCCTGCCCAGACGCTTTCATTTATTCCGCAGTCACGACGGACATAGAACTGATATTGCGTATTACTACTTAATGAAGCAACTGTACGGGAATTGCTTGTAATATCGCTTATCTGTGTCCCTGTACCTTGGGTAAATCCTGCTGTTCCGTATTCTATATCAAATGAAGAACCCGGACTTGTCCAGCCTAAAACAGCACTGTTTATGGTAATGCTTGTTGCAGTCAGATCTGTTGGTGCATTACAAATGGGCGTACAATCTTCGCTGTAACTTGCCGTTGCATCTTTTAGCCAATCTGCCAAGTAACTTGCAGACGCATCATCTACCTGTATGCAGGTAAGGTTTGGATTTTGTCTTGCATCAAAACCTATAATTTCATTGTTCTGTCCATTCTTTACATCCAAGCTTGTCAGTTGGTTTTGATAACATCTTAAAGAAGTCAAATCCGTATTTTTGGTTACATCTAGACTTGTCAGTTGGTTTCCGTTGCACCATAAATTTATCAAAGCCGTATTCTTGCTGACATCCAGATTGGTCAATTGGTTTTGTTCACAATACAGATGTAGTAAAGCCGTATTCTTGCTTATATCCAGACTTGCCAGCTGGTTATTGAAAAACCGTAACTCTCTCAAAACCGTATTCTTGGTTACATCCAAAGCCGTCAGTTGGTTGCTGTAACAAGTTAAAACTGTCAAAACTGTATTTTTGGTTACATCCAAACTTGTCAATTGGTTTTGATAACAAACTAAACGTGTCAAAGCCGTATTCTTGGTTACATCCAAACCGGTCAATTGGTTTTGATAGCAGGTTAATTCTGTCAAAGCGATATTCTTGGTTACATCCAGACTTGTCAGCTGGTTTCGGTCACAGAACAATTTCGTGATATTCACAAACGCTTCTATTCCGGTAAGGTCTGCAATGTTTTTATTAGAACAATTTATTGTTCCTGTAAACGCTTCTGCTTCGGAAACCTGTATTTCTGCGTCGCCATTTGTATTGATGGAAGTGCTTAACAGATGTGCTTTAAAATTAGCATCGGGAATGTAAACCACCGGAGCAGGAGTACAGTCTTCGCTGTAACTTGCCGTAGAATCTTTAAACCAACCGGTGTGACTTGCAGATGCATCATCTACCTGTATGCAGGTAAGATTAGGATTAAATCTTGCTTCAAAACCTATAATTTCATTGTTCTGTCCATTCTTTACATCCAAGCTTGTCAGTTGGTTGTTATGACAATATAAATATGTCAAAGCCGTATTCTTGCTTACATCCAGACTTGTCAGTTGGTTTTGATTACACAATAAAATTCCCAAAGCCGTATTCTTGCTTACATCCAAATTGGTAAGCTGGTTTTGATAACAATATAAATCTATCAAAGCGGTATTTTTGGTTACATCCAAAGCTGTAAGTTGGTTTTGAGAACAATATAAAGATGTTAAAGCGGTATTCTTGCTGACATCCAAAACTGTAAGCTGGTTTTGCTGACACTGTAAATATGTCAAAGCGGTATTCTTGCTTACATCCAAACTTGTAAGTTGGTTGTTGCTACAATCCAAATGGGTCAAAGCTGTATTTTTGGTTACATCCAAAGCTGTAAGTTGGTTGCTGTAACAATCTAACCTTGTCAAATTCACAAACGCTTCTATCCCGGTAAGGTCTGCAATGTTTTTATTTCCTACATCTATCGCTCCTGTAACTGCTTCGGCTTCGGAAACCTGTATTTCTGTGTCGCCGTTTGTATTGATGGAAGTGCTTAACAGATAATTTTTAAAATTCGCATCGGGAATATAAACCACCGGAGCGTCTATTATAAATTCCACTTCTACAGAATCATCCTCATAACCATCTCCGCCATTGCCCACTTCAAAAGTGAGGTAATCCCCGACATTGATATGTACCGATCCTGAATAATTGTGTACAGCGTTGTAACCGTTAAGCGTATGATCTACAAGGACCGTATTGCCGGAAGTACGATGTACTACGAGACGTGCATTGGTCTTTTTGGCTTGTTGATCAATATTTTTCCAACTTGCGGTAATTGGATAAATCCCGCTTACAGAAGGTGTGTATTTCAACTTGGTAAAGGTTTGTCCGATATTGTTGGGATGCATAATGAGCTTTCCGGGTAGCCAAACAGCTCCTACACCTGCCACAAAAGGAGTTTCGGATATATTTTTGTGAACACCCGGAAAACCGTCGACAATGCTGTTGGTATTCTGCCAGTTTATAAGACCGGAATAAGCAGGAGACAGTAAAAAATTTGAAAAATCATTATCATTAGCTCCTTTTCCGTAGGTCCATTTTCCGTTAGGATTTCCATTGGTGATGGAAAAATCAGTGTTTGCGTTGCTGTACGCATCCACCGGAGCAGGAGTACAGTCTTCGCTGTAACTTGCCGTTGCATCTTTTAGCCAATAAGTATTAGCGTTTGCATTGGCAACATCATCTACCTGTATGCAGGTAAGATTTGGGTTGTCATAAGCTTCTAAATATAACGCCGTATTATTTCCGTTTTTCAGATTTAAACTCGTCAGTTGGTTGTAGGAACAATTCAAATAGGTCAAAGCGGTATTTTGGGTTACATCCAAACTTGTCAATTGGTTTTGATAACAACCTAAATCTGTCAAAGCGGTATTTTGGGTTACATCCAAATTGGTAAGTTTGTTGTCGTGACACCATAAACTTGTCAAAGCGGTATTCTTTACATCCAGACTGGTCAGTTGGTTTTCATAACAATATAAAGTTGTTAAAGCGGTATTTTTGGTTACATTCAAACTTGTCAGTTGGTTTTGAGTACACCCTAACCCTGTCAAAGCGGTATTTTGGGTTACATCCAAACTTGTCAATTGGTTGTTGTCACACCATAAATATGTCAAAGCGGTATTCTTGCTTACATCCAAACTTGTCAATTGGTTTTGACGACAATCTAAATTTGTCAACGCCGTATTCTTACTTACATCCAAACTTGTCAATTGGTTTTGATAACAAACTAAACCTGTCAAAGCGGTATTTTTGGTTACATCCAAACTTGTCAATTGGTTTTCCGGACAAGCTAATTCTACCAAAGCCGTATTTTGGGTTACATCCAAACTTGTCAATTGGTTTTGATAACACCACAAAGTTGTCAAAGCGGTATTTTTGCTGACATCCAAAGTTGTGAGATTGTTGAGGAAGCAAAATAAATATATCAAAGCCGTATTCTTGCTTACATCCAAACTTGTCAATTGGTTTTGATGACAGGATAATTGTGTAATGTTTACAAACGCTTCTATTCCGGTCAAATCTGCAATAGATTTTTCGGCAACGTTTAGCACTCCCGTAACTGCTTCTGCTTCGGAAACCTGTATCTCTGTGTCGCCGTTGGTATTGATGGCAGAAACGCTTAACAAATAATTTTTAAAATTAGCATCGGGAATGTAAACCACCGGTGGTGCAACAAAATTTGCAACGAGCGTTCTGTTTGCTGTTGCCGTAAAACTATATTCCGGATTTGTGGAAACTTCTGTGTCGTCTTCTGTCCAGTTTACGAACGTGTAACCTGCGTTTGCGGTTGCAGACAAAGTTGCTGTTGTTCCGTCATTATACGTTCCTGTACCAGAAACCGTTCCGCCTTCCGTTGGATTGGAAGAAGCAGAGATGGTGTAAACATTAATATCATACAAACGTGCGATGTATCTTTGGGTTAAACCTTTATAACTTGTAAAAGCACCTCCTGCCAGTATTTTTCCGTCGGATTGCAGAGCGATTGATTGAACATAATTATTAAATCCCGTCCCGATGTCAAAGGAAGTGTCGAGACTTCCGTCCGTATTGAGCCGTGCGATACGGTTTTGGGCTGAACCTTTATAGGTTATAAAATTACCTCCTACCAGTATTTTTCCGTCGGGTTGTAAGGCGATTGAAAAAACAGTACTATTAAATCCTGCTCCGATGTCAAAGAAAGCCGGCGTTCCGTCCCACTCCAGCTGAACGATACGGTTTCGGGTTAAACCTTTATATATTGTAAAATTACCTCCTGCCAGTATTTTCCCGTCGGATTGCAGAGCGATTGAATAAACAATATTATTATTAAATCCTTCTCCAATGTCAAAGGAAGTATCCGACGTTCCGTCCGTATTGAGCCGAACGATACGGTTTTGGGTTAAACCTTTATAGCTTGTAAAATTACCTCCTGCCAGTATTTTTCCGTCGGACTGTAAAGTGATTGAAAAAACAGTATTATTAAATCCTGTTCCTATGTTAAAGGAATTATCCAGCGTTCCGTTCGTATTCAGCCGAACGATACGGTTTTGGCTTAAACTTTTGTAGGTTGTAAAAGTACCTCCTACCAGTATTTTTCCGTCGGGTTGCAGAGCGATTGATTGAACATAATTATTAAATCCTGCTCCGATGTTAAAGGAAGTATCCAGCGTTCCGTCTGTATTCAGCCGTGCGATGAAGATTCGGGTTGAACCATTGTAGCTTGTAAAAGTACCTCCTACTAATATTTTTCCGTCGGGTTGTAAGACAATTGAAAAAACAGGACTATCAAATCCTTCTCCGATGTCAAAGGAAGTATCCAGCGTTCCGTCTGTATTCAGCCGTGCGATGAAGTTTTGGGTTAAACCTTTGTAGCTTGTAAAAGCACCTCCTACCAGTATTTTCCCGTCGGATTGCAGAGCGATTGAATTAACAGGACCATTAAATCCCGTCCCGATGTCAAAGGAGGTGTCTAATGCACCGCCTGTCTGTGCCTGCGTTTTCCCGCCCAATAAAAGCAGGGCAAAAAGAATATAATACAGTCTTTTACTCATTCCTTTTTGAATTCTTTTTTTGAATTCGTTAATCTTTGATTTCATAATATTAATTTTTTAGTATCTGTCTAAATTTCATAAAAAATAAAAATTTAAGGCTGAAATTTCTCGCTGATTAAGCAAATTTCGCTGATTTTTTAAATTACTATCTGCGTCATTTGTATCATCTGCGAGAAAATAAAAAATTTAGCCGGACTCTTTATTTTTTTAACAACCTCAAAATTAAAAAGTAATATAAACTGAAATGAAAATCTGTTGTGAATGAATGTTTTTTGTTGTGAATGGGTGTTTTTTGTTGTGAATGGATGTTTTTTATTTACTTTTATGTGTGAAAATTTCATCAAAATTAATTTCCCCAATCCTTCCTTCGACTTCGCTCAGGATGACAAAGGTGTAATTTTGATGGAATTTTCAAGGAATTTTTCCATCCTTTAGCGACGGGGAAAGAAAAATTCGTTGGAAATTTTTTATTTCTGAATGAAATTTAAACAGGCTCTTAAAGATTTTTCTCGCAGATGATACAAATGACGCAGATTTAGTATTGAAAATCTGCATAATCAGCTAAATTTGTGAGAATTGATGAGATTCAATAAAGAAAAATTCGTTGGAAATTAAAGTTCTGAATAAAATTAAACTCTCTTAAAAATCTTTTTTATGGGATTTTGAAATGGGGATTTCTATGGTTTCAAGAAAAACGGAAGCGGAAGTTTTGCGGGTAATTTTGGTCTTATTGACCGCAAATGAGCGGTGTATGCGGATAAACGTATCGTCAAGATGCTCCAGAAAATCTTTGAGGTTGATTCTTTTGGTAAAGGTATTGTCTTGGGTAACTATATCGGTGTAAGAACCTTTGGCTTCACAGTACAGGATGTCTTCCAAGAAAACTTCCACGTCTTTTGCCGCACCTTCAAATAAGATTTTAGGCTTTAGATTCTGCTTCAGTTTTATCAGTTCCAAAGCGGCGATAACATCCGTATTTTTAAACGGTTTTGAAATATAAGTTACCGGATTTGTTTTTACCGCTTCTTTCAGCGTGTTCATTTCCGTATTGGCAGTGATGTAAATAAACGGAATGTTTTGCCGGTTCAGGATTTTCCCGAATTCTATCCCGTTATTGTTGTTTTTGAGCTGGATGTCGAGAAAAACAAAATCCGGATGATGTTTCAAAGCTTTTTCGGCTTCATCAATGGTTTGGGCAACAGACAGAACTTCGCAGTAATTCCTGTTCAGAATATCTTCCAGCTGTTCTGCTATCAGAAGTTCGTCTTCTACAATAAGTGCTTTCATCTGTTCTTTTTTATGGTCTTTTTTATGATCAGAGGTAATGATTATTCATTTCATATTTTTATTTTGGCGGTATAGTGAAAACCTTCTTTACTTTCTATTTTGTAATCAGCTTCAATCTGCCGTGACAACGTACTGAGCAGTTTCACTTTTGTCCCTTGCGAAATGCCTGTTCCATTATCCTGATAATCAATCTCCAGCTGTTTTTTATTCATTGATATATTGATTTTAATCTGTTTGTTATTTTGCCCTTCAAATGCGTGCTTAATGGAATTAACAAGCAATTCGTTGATAATTAAGCCAATATACAAAGAGTTATTGGAATTTATTTCGACATTATCAATTTCGGTGTAAATTTCTATTCCGTTCTGCTGTAAAAAAGGATGAATGGTTCCTATAATTTCATCGATGTAAGGTTTCAGATAGGTCGATTCTAATTTTTCATTCAGATAAAGCTGTTTGTGCAATGATGCGATAGATTCTATTTTGGACGCCAGATTAATCAGTCCCGTCATTTCCGAATTATCGGTTTTATTGGTTTCTCTTGCAGTAAGCGAAACGATGAGCTGAAGATTGTTTTTGATTCTGTGGTTCAGCTCACTCAGCAAAAAGTTGTTTTTAGTGAGCAGTCTGTTTAGTTTCTGATTCTTTTTACGAATAAAAATAAAAAATGGAACAGCCAGTAATACCAGTGAAACCAGCCCGATAATTAAATAAGCCCTTTCTTTGCTTTCTTTTTCTTTTGCAGAGAGCAATTCGTCTTTTTGCTTTGTCTGGTATTTTATCAACAGATCTTTGTATTGGGTTTCAGAATATTCACGCTGACCGTTTATTGATTCATCACGATTATGAAACAAGTGTTTGTAGTA
>CAYSQR010000098.1:0-7902 GCA_964433195.1 uncultured Kaistella sp.
GGCAAAACCGTTGTAGTTTGCATAATAAGGTTCCGGAATAATCACTTCATCGCCACCGTCGCACAAAGTGGAAATGGCAAAGTTCAGCGCTTCCGAACCGCCATTGGTCACAATGAAATTATCGGTGGATAAATCCGTAAAACCCAAAGAATGGTAATAATCTTTCAGTGCGGTTCTGTATTCTATATTTCCTTCGGAAAGTGCATATTCCAGAACTTTTAAATCTATATTTTTAATGGCGTTCAGAGCGGTTTCGGGAGTTTCGATATCGGGTTGTCCGATGTTGAGGTGATATACTTTTATCCCTTTTTGTCTTGCCTGAAGTGCATAAGGTACAAGTTTTCTTACGGGTGAAGCAGGCATATTTTCTGCTCTTTGCGAAATTTTCGGCATTATGTTTAGAATTTTTACAAAATTAAGAAAATTTTAGGAGCGACAGGATTTTTGTGCTTTTTTAGTATATTTGTTTTTATCGTTTATAACCTTTGGAAACCAAACCATTTAAAAATGAAAACCTTTCTTTTCCTGACTGCTTTCTTCATCAGCACAAATTATTTTACCCAAACTAAAAATACTGAATCCAGCAATCCGATTACAGAAAAAGCAGAATTTCCCGGCGGACAAACCGCTTTCAGAAAAGAGTTTATGAAAATGGTTTATGCTTATGTGGATGTAACAGCTTATGCGGTAAACGGAAAATTTACGTTTGTTATAGCCATTGATGAGAAGGGAAAAATGAGCAGCTTAAAAAGTTATCCCAGAGTAAAAAATGATGAAGAATTTGTGCAGGATATGACTTTTGCAATGAAGCGGATTAAGAAAAAATGGAAGCCTGCATCAAAAAATGGGGTTCCGATAGAGTCCAGTTATATTTTTGAAATCAATTTTACAACCGATCATTCTGACGAGGAATATTAAAATTATGAGAACAAAACTATTTATTTCATTCGCTTTTTTTATTTTTCTGCTGAAAGCAAATGCACAAAACCAATACCCGGATTTTCCGAGAGACCAACATAGTTATCTTGGCGGAACCAAAGAGTTTTACAAAGATTTTCATAAAATTTTAATTGAAAAAAATCTGAAACCCTGCGAAAACAAAAAAGAACTTTCTTCTGTACCTATTATTATAAAGTCTGAAAATTTAGCAGAAGTCATACAATTTGACAGCATAATATCCCAAAAATACAAATGCAGTGTTGAGCTTACCAAAGAAGTTATAAAATATATGGACAAATGGATTCCTGCAAAAATCGACGGAAAGGAAACTCCTGCTATTAGGAGATTTACTATTTATCCCGATGACCTTTTTGAAAATTATAAAGAAGGTTATACTTTTTTTAATACAGGTTACGAAAAAACAGATTTTGATGTTGCAGAATTTCGCAAAAAAGTTGTGAAATACATTGATTTGGATAGTTTCAGATTCAAAGGAGAAGGAAGATTAACCGTAATAACAAAATTCATTATTAACACCGAAGGGAAAATAGACCAACTAAAAATTGAAAAAAGTTCGGGTTCACAAAGATTTGACGAAATGATTTTAGAGGCAATAAAGAGAACTCAAAAAAACAAAAAATGGAAACCCGCAAAAACCCACGGAATATTGATAGACTCTTATTTTAATTTTCCTATTACGATTTCTATATAGTAGTTGTAAAAACCTTAAACCTTATATTCCCTCACCAAACCTTTCACGATTTTTATCACATTCGGCATTGCTTTGTTTGCTGCCTGCAAAACTTCGTCGTGGGAAACGGTAAATGCGATTTCGGGACCACCTACATCGGTAATAATCGAAATTCCGAAGCAATCCATTCCTTGATGTTTTGCAACTATTATTTCAGGAACAGTACTCATTCCCACTGCATCTCCTCCGATTGCACGAATCATTCCGTATTCCGCAGGAGTTTCAAAAGTAGGTCCTTGCAAAGCAACGTAGCAACCTTTGTGGATTTTGATGTCAGAATTTTTCGCTACATTTTCTGCAACCTCAATCATTTTTTTGCTGTACGGTTCGCTCATATCCACAAATCTCGGTCCGAGTTCATCAAGGTTTTTTCCTCGTAAAGGATGTTCCGGCATCATATTGATATGGTCATCAATCAACATAATATCTGCAACATTGAAGTTCGGATTTACTCCTCCAGAAGCATTGGAAACAATCAGGTTTTTAATTCCCAAAAGATGAAAAACCCTGAAAGGGAAAACCACCGTTTTGATGTCGTGTCCTTCATAATAATGGAATCTTCCGCTCATCATCAAAACTTTTTTTCCTTCGAGGATTCCGTAAATCAATTTTCCACCGTGACCAACAACAGTGGTTTGCGGAAAATTCGGAATGTCGTGGTATTCCAAAACGTGAATGGGTTCTACTTCATTCTGGAGCTTTCCCAAACCGGAACCCAGAACAATGGCAAAATCTGGAGTTTCATTAATAATGTTCTTAATGAAATTTGCCGTCTCTTTAATTTTTTCTAACATAATCTAAAATGATTTGGTTAAACTCTTCCTTTTTATCAATGTTTACATTGATTGGCCAATAATAAACAAGGTCTCGAAGATAATCAAAAGTTTTTAATCTCACATAATCTTTTTCGGTAGTGAGAATGAGCTTATATTCTCCGAGCTTTTTATATTCCGCCAAAATGTTTTTAATATCCTGATCGCTGAAATTATGATGATCCCTGAATTTCAGATGTTTTACCCGCTGAGAAAATTTAGATAAATGATTTACCAACGGTTTCGGATTTGCAATTCCCGTAATCAATAAAATATCGTAATAGCTTAAATTATTATCGGGCAGAAATTTGTCGTGTGCATACACATTTTCGTCATATCCGATGTTAGAGAAAAATACTTTTTGGTAATGTTGCGGTCTTATTCTCGATATATAATACTGTTTCTTTTCCTCGGTTAAATCTTCGGGACATTTGGAAATCATAACGATTTGTGCTCTTCTTGCTCCGCTTCTGCTTTCACGCAAATCTCCTGCGGGAAGCAGAAAATCCTTAAAATAAGGATCGTTATAATCCGTCATCAGAATATTGAAACCCGGTTTTATCGCCCGATGTTGATAAGCGTCATCCAAAATCAAAACGCTCAAATCCATATCATCAATAATTTTTCTTGCACCGGGAACTCTTTCTTCCGAAACACCGATTACAAAACGGTTCCTGAATCTTTCAAACAACTGCATCGCTTCGTCTCCTACGGTTTTGTAATTGCTGTCGTAATTCGTAATTCCGTAACCTTTCGTCAATCTTCCGTAACCTCTCGAAAGTACGCCGGTTCTATAATGTTTTGACAATAAATCCGCCAAATACATTACCATCGGTGATTTTCCGCTTCCTCCAACAGAAAGGTTTCCGACATTAATCATCGGAGTTTTAAAACTTGTCGATTTTGAAATTCCCCAATCGTACATTAAGTTCCTGAAACCTGTTACGAGATGATAAACAAGGGAAAAAGGATAGAGATACCATCTTTTCATAGCGTGCAAAAATACGTTTTTTCGGAGAAAATAAAAAATAGTTTGAGAGCGGGAGAGTTTTGAAAGTTTGCGAGTTTTAGAGTTATAACAGATTAATTATTTAAAGCCGCGAAGCGGTGATATATTGGTAAGGTATTATAGTGAAGCGACGAAGTCGCGACATCTTGGTAAAAAATGAAAAAAAATATCCCTTAATTTAAACTACAACTAAATTCTTGTGTGGTTTAATTTTCAATTTTTATCGTGTACTCAAAACAATTTGTTTAAATTTGCTTTATTAGTATCAAACTTATGGGCAAGAAAAATGTAGCCGTTGTTATGGGAGGATATTCCGACGAATATGTAGTTTCCCTGAAAAGCGGACAATTGATTTACGATTCTCTCGACAGAGATTTGTATAATGTATATAAAGTAATCATCCTGAAAGACGAATGGTATTTCCTTGATGACAGAGAACAGAAATCCCCCATCAACAAAGCAGATTTTTCGGTAAATCTCGAAAGCGGATTCGATGTGAAGTTTGATGTCTGTTTCAACATCATTCACGGAAAACCGGGCGAAAATGGTGAGCTTCAAGCATATTGGGACACGATTGGTCAAAAATATACCGGTTGCGGTTTTTATCAAAGTGCTTTAACTTTCAATAAAAAAGATACCCTCGCTGTTCTTTCAAAATATGGGATTCCTTCTGCAAAAAGTATTTATCTGAGAAAAAACGAAATTTTCGATGAAGACAAAATTATCGAAGAATTGGGACTCCCTTTGTTTGTAAAACCTAACCAATCCGGTTCTTCATTGGGGATTTCTAAAGTTAAAGAAAAACAGGAATTTGCAAAAGCTCTGGATTTTGCTTTTGCCGAAGATGATGAAATTCTCATCGAAAGTTTTCTCGACGGAATGGAAGTTTCTGTAGGAGTGGTGGATTTTCAGGGAAAAACAATCGTTTTGGGAATTACCGAAATTATTCCCACCAAAGAATTTTTCGATTACGAAGCTAAATATGAAGGAGCTTCCGAAGAAATTACTCCCGCAAGAATTGATGATGAAACCCGGAAAAGAGTAGAAGAAATCGCAAAAAAAGCATACGATTCTCTCGGAATGAGCGGTTTCTCCCGAAGCGAATATATCATTATGAACGGGATTCCGTATATGCTGGAAATGAATACGAATCCGGGATTTTCACCGGCAAGTATTCTTCCGCAACAGGCAAAAAATTATGGAATCTCCATTAAAGATTTATGCGGAAACGAAGTGGAAAAAGCATTAAGTTAAGGACAAGTCGTGACTTGTCCAAAATCCGAAGGATTTTTCAAAAAATACCAATTATCAAACTACCAAATACCAAAAATTAATGAGAATAGCCGTTTTCCCGGGTTCGTTTGACCCGATTACTTTAGGACATTACGATATTGTGGAAAGAGCTGCTCCGCTTTTTGATAAAATCATCATTGCCATCGGACAAAATTCGCAGAAAAAATATATGTTTTCTTTGGAACAAAGAATGAATTTCATCAAAAAAACTTTTGAACATTTTCCGAATATTGAAGTAGATTATTTTGAAGGATTAACCATAGATTACTGCCACAGCAAAAACGTGAATTTTATTTTGCGTGGTCTGAGAAATCCTGCCGATTTCGATTTTGAAAAAGCGATTGCTCAAACAAACCGCGAACTTACCCAGGAAAATAAAATCGAAACGATTTTCTTACTGACCTCTGCAAGCAAATCGTTCATCAGCAGTAGTATTGTGAGGGAAATCTTAACATTCGGAGGGAATTACGAACTTTTGGTTCCGGATTCAGTCAGGATATAAATGTGAGTTAGCAGAAAGTTTATCCAAAAACAACGTATCAAATTGAATTTTATAATTTTTATTATTGTTTTTCTAATTGTAAATATTTTAATCTGTTATTTAATTGGAAAGTTTTTGTCGATAATTTTCCTTAAAATTTTTGCAAAATATCAATTGAAATCTAAAAGGGTAGTTTTAATATTCTCAACTATTATTTTTATTTTTTTTAACTTTTACCTGTTTCCCTTTAATCCTGCAAAAAATTTCAAAACTGCTTATATTGAAAAATCAGAAAATAAATATATAATAACAGTAAAAGGAAAAAGAAATTTAATGGTTCACGATCCTATTTCAATTTTGAAAAAAGGAACTTATATTGACAGTGCTAAATTTATAATTCCAAGAGATCAAGGAATAATTAAAGGAAATGAACTTCCACAAGAGAAAGATTCTTATCAGTATTTGAATAATAATGCAATATTAATTAATCAGAATTCACTAAAAATAAATCTATTCTATTACAATTATGATGATAAGGAAAATAGAGCTGAAACTTGGAATGGAAATTATAAACTGATAAAGAGAAATTATTAAAAAAAACTTCTGCTAACACTGATTTTAACCAAATTTTCAGAGAGAAGGGAAAGAAATTATCCGATAAAAAATAAATTGCTCATTACTTATATTCTGATGCACGAAAATTTTAATTCCATTATAGAAATCCTCGGAACCATTGCTTTTGCAATGTCCGGAAGTTTTGCGGCGATGCAGAAGCGGCTCGATCCTTTTGGTGTGCTGATTATTGCTTTCGTAACTTCTGTCGGTGGCGGAACGGTGAGAGATTTGCTTCTGGATGTTCCCGTTTTCTGGATGCACGATTTGATGATGTGTTCCGTGATTTTCGTTACCTGTATTCTTTCAATGATTTTTAAATCGGTGGAAAAAAAATTCAGGGTAACTTTGTTTTTGTTTGACAGCTTCGGATTGGGTTTGTTTACGATTGTGGGAATCCAAAAAGGTCTGAATGCGGAACTTCATCCTTTGATTTGTATTACCTTAGGAACCATTACCGGATGTTTCGGTGGAATTATCCGCGACATTTTACTGAACAGAATTCCATTGATTTTCAGAAAAGAAATTTATGCAAGTGCTTGTATTTTAGGAGGAAGCGTTTTTCTTTTGTTGGCTTATTATACTTCTCTTTCTTATAAATTCGTTCAGATTTCTACGATTCTTTTGATTGTACTCATTCGTACTTTAGCGGTGAAATATCATTGGCAAATGCCGAAATTTTACGGAGCGGATGATAATTCGGAAATGTAAAAAGTTGGAAGATGGAAGTGCGGGTTTTACGGCTCAAAATTTTGTAATTCGGTCTTCATTCAAACTTCCGACATCCATCACCTAATCTAATAAAACTTCCTTCTTTGCCGCATATTCGGATTATGAAGATGTTTTTGCATTGACGGCATTTTCAGCTGGTCTTTCATCATTTTTATTTGGTCGGTCATCATTCCTGCGGAATCCAGTTTTTTGGCTTCTTCCAGTAGTTTTTGTGCTTCCTGTTTTCTGCCTCTTTGCATTGCTCCTGCTGCAATATTCAGTGTTGCCATTGCTCGATCGTGTTTCATATTCAACCCGTATTCAAGAGCTTTCTTCATTAAAGGTTCTACTTTGGTCGGATTGTCCTGAGCTAAAGTAAGCCCCTGCAAATAATGAAAATATCCGTATTGGGACTTATGAAGCTGCGATGGATAATTCGTGATTTTTGAAAGCCAAACAGAAGTTTTCGGGATGTTTTGTTTTCGTAAAAACCAAAATGCCAAAAGAATATATTCATTTTTAAAAAACAGAAAAACCGGGATGGCTGAAAGAATTACCAAAACAGTTCCCCAACCTGCGTTTCGGTTCATCATCAGAAAAATTCCGGCGGCAATCATCAAAGCGGCGATTACGAATTTTATGTATTTGTTCATTGTTAAATTTTAGAAGTGCAAAGATAAGAAT
This sequence comes from uncultured Kaistella sp., assembly GCA_964433195.1. Classification (GTDB taxonomy): domain Bacteria; phylum Bacteroidota; class Bacteroidia; order Flavobacteriales; family Weeksellaceae; genus Kaistella. The sequence goes on from CAYSQR010000098.1 coordinate 7,293, forward strand.
TTGGGTTGGATTTTTCGTTTCAAGTTTCAGGTTTCAAATCCAGATAATCATCGAGACTACTTTTCACTTGGCTCTTTCAAAAGTTTGAAAACAGAAATCATATTGATTTTTTTCATCTTTCTCATAACAGATTTCCGAAGTTTTTTTCCAGATTTTTTCATCAATTTCCGGGAAGAAAACATCGGCTTTTAAATTTTCTTTTACCAAAGTAACTTCCAGCTTATCCGCTAAATCAATCGTTTGTTCGTAGATATTTCCACCTCCGATGATGAAAATTTTCTCGTCAATTTTTTTGGCAAATTTGATGGCTTCTTTCAAACTCCCGACAATCAGAACCCCCTCTTCGAACCAGTCTTTTTTTCTACTGACAACAATATTGGTACGGTTTGGTAAAGGTTTCCCGATGCTTTCATACGTTTTCCTTCCCATAATAATCGGATGTCTCGTTGTGATTTCCTTAAAATGCTTCAAATCTTTCGGAAGATACCAAAGCAACTGATTATCAACGCCAATTCCGTTATTCAATCCCATCGCAACAACAATTGTTATCATTTATTTTTTAATTTTTACAAATTTAATACATAATTTGTATATTTGAATTATCAAATTT
>CAYSQR010000099.1:0-2688 GCA_964433195.1 uncultured Kaistella sp.
AAAAAAAACAGTAAATTATGAGCAGACTATTTCCGGCAGGAGTTGCCACAGGTGATTTGGTTACAGACATTTTCCAGCACGCAAAAGAAAATCAATATGCACTTCCTGCAGTAAATGTAATTGGTTCCAGCAACGTAAATGCAACAATGGAAACCGCAGCAAAACTCAATTCTCCGGTAATTATTCAGTTTTCTAACGGAGGTGCTGCTTTCAATGCAGGAAAAGGATTAAGTAACGACGGACAAAAAGCCGCAATTCTCGGCGGAGTTGCAGGTGCAAAACACATTCATACTTTGGCAGAAGCTTATGGAGCAACAGTAATCCTTCACACCGATCACTGTGCAAAAAAACTCTTACCTTGGATTGACGGATTAATGGACGCCAATGAAGAATTTTTCAGACAAACCGGGAAATCTCTTTATTCATCGCATATGCTCGATTTATCCGAAGAACCGATTGAAGAAAATCTGGATATTTCCTGCAAATATTTTGAAAGAATGGCAAAAGTGGGAATAACTTTAGAAATAGAACTTGGTGTTACAGGAGGAGAAGAAGACGGAGTGGACAATTCCGGAGTAGATTCCTCAAAACTCTATACACAACCCGATGAAGTTGCTTATGCTTATGAAAGATTAAAAGCAATCTCTCCGAACTTTACCATTGCAGCAGCTTTCGGAAATGTACACGGAGTTTACAAACCAGGAAATGTGAAACTCACCCCGAAAATTTTAGACAATTCCCAGAAATATGTTCAGGAAAAATTCGGAACGGGAGATAAACCGGTAAACTTCGTTTTCCACGGCGGTTCCGGTTCTACGGTGGAAGAAATCCGTGAAGCAATAAGCTATGGTGCTATTAAAATGAATATCGATACCGATTTGCAGTTTGCTTACACCGAAGGAATCAGAGATTATATGGTTGAAAAATTAGAATATCTGAAATCCCAAATCGGAAATCCTGAAGGAAACGACAAACCGAACAAGAAATATTACGACCCGAGAGTTTGGGTAAGAAAAGGCGAAGAAACTTTCGCAGCAAGACTTGTTCAGGCATTTGAAGATTTGAACAACGTTAATACGTTAAAATAAATGCTATTGCTAAATTGAAATAGATACCTTCTTAAACCTTGTAGGTTTCGTAGAACCTATAAGGTTTGAACCGGGTATTATTTTCATATAATTATTTTAAATTAACAATACCAAATAAATTTGTATAATGTATAACATTAAAAATACATTATACATTAATACATTTTACATCAATACATTAATACACATAAAATGGCATTCGACTGGTTTAAAAGAAAAGAAAAAAACATCACCACTTCTACGGAAAACAAAAAAGATGTTCCGAAAGGACTTTGGCATCAAACTCCGACAGGAAAAATCATTGAACACGAAGATTTGAAAGCCAATAATTACGTGTCGCCGGAAGATGGTTTCCACGTGAGAATCGGTAGCAACGAATTTTTTTCCATCCTTTTCGATGAAAATAAATATACCGAACTCGATGCAAATGTGGAAAGTGTGGATATGCTGAATTTCAAAGACACAAAATCTTACACCGACCGTTTGAAAGAAGTAAAATCCAAAACCAAACTTACCGATTCCATCAGAAATGCAACCGGAAAAGTAAACGGAACGGAAATGGTGGTTTCTTGTATGGATTTCGGATTCATCGGCGGTTCTTTAGGATCTGTAATGGGCGAGAAAATCCGAAGAGCAGTAGATTACTGCATCGAACACAAACTTCCGTATATGATTATCTGTCAATCAGGAGGAGCAAGAATGCAGGAAGCAACTTATTCCTTGATGCAATTGGCAAAAGTACAGTCGAAACTCGCACAGCTTTCCGAAGCAGGATTATTGTACATCGCTTATTTGTGCGATCCTACTTTCGGCGGAATTACCGCATCTTTTGCAATGACTGCAGATATCATTATGGCAGAACCGGGTGCTTTAATCGGTTTTGCAGGACCGAGAGTAATCCGCGAAACCATAGGAAAAGATTTACCGGAAGGTTTCCAGACTTCGGAATTTTTGCAGGAAAAAGGTTTTGTAGATTTCATTGTAAAAAGAACGGAAATCAAAGATAAAGTTTCTAAAACCGTGAATCTCTTGGTTCATTCTTGATAATGAAATTTGAGGAGAAATTTTTCTCCATTTCGGGATGGGAAAAGAAAATTTCTTTTTTGAAAAAATATAACAAATAAAAATCTCACCCAACCAAGGTGGGATTTCTTTTATGAGAACAGCTGTAATTTTAATTAATGCTTTACGAACGCTTAGTTTTACTAAAATTGTTAAACTTTTAAAATTAACAGTTCCACATCCGTTGTTTACGGTTTTGAGTTTTTTTGCAACCGTAAAAGCATTTGCAATCGCCAAAGGATATTTCCCTGAAACCAGTTCGTCAAACGGAGCGGGAAATGCTTTTCGCCATTCCTTGTGGACTTGTCTGATTATGATGTATTGCTGTAAAATTTCTTCCCCCCGAAAATCTTTGGATTTCTGTAAAAAAATGACCGATATGCACGAAGAACTTTTCCCGAACAAACCGCTGGAAACCAAAATGGATTTGCATAATAACCAAGTCGGAATGGATTTATTTATGAAAATGCTTAATGGAATCCACCGTCAGTTTTTTGAAACGAATTTCTTTGTGAATACACTTTTAGAAAAAACAAAA
>CAYSQR010000099.1:2698-7880 GCA_964433195.1 uncultured Kaistella sp.
ATGGAAATTAATTTATTTCAACAAATATTTGTATGGTTTTTAAAAAAACAAAATCAGCAAAAATTTTGAAAAATACAGAAGACGATTTTGGAAATGAGCTGGTTTATCTGGAAGAATAATTCATCATCTCGAAATATCAAAAGATGCACCGAGTGAAATATTGAATTGATTGTTCATAAATCCGTAATCAAAAATATCATCTTTGTAACGTGCGATAGGAAACTGCGTTTCAGCGAAAAGTCCGAAACCTTTACCAAAAAAATATCTTACTCCGAGATGACCGCCAAAGTTTTTCATTCCTAAATCCAATCCGGGATACACATCAATATTGGAAGGAATTCCGAATACACCACCGAGATTTGCATTGAATCTTGCTTTTGCATCGAAACGGTCAAGAAACTCCGGTTTTCCCAAACCTTTCAGTTCATTGACGCCTAAAACATATCCGAACTGTACACCGATAGAGAAACTTTCTCCCAAACCATAATCCACAGAACCCTGAATTCCTGTTCCCATACTTTGGAAATTTGCACCAATCTGTGCTTTCATATCTCCATTGCCTTTGTAAGCAGTTGTTTGTGAATTTGTAAAACCGAATGCAAAAATCATCAGGATAAAAACGGATTTTCTCATATTTTTATTAAAAAAGTTCGGATACAAAGATAATCATTTCACTTTTTATTTTGTTCGGTATTTATAAAATAGAATATTCTTTTATTTTGAAATTGACATTGTTTGTATTACATTTGTATTACAATTAAATATATAGAATTATGATTAAGGAAAAAAAACTCACTTCGATTCGCTTGAACAGTGATTTATATGAACGTTTACAAAAAGAAGCCAAAAAAGAAAACCGGAGCTTAAATAATTTTATCGAAACCGCTCTTTACCAAACCGTTTACAGAGAACCAAACGCAGAAACACTTGCCGCGATGGAAGAAGTGCAGGAAATGATAAAAAACGGAACGGGAACACCGATTACAGATGTTCGTACTTTATTTGAAAAATTGACAGATGAGGACGATGAAGAAGGATAAAATTATAAAAGACGAACTATTTTATTAATCTGCGTCATCCGAAAAATTTGCGAGAGAAATTATTATCCGAATTGAGGTTAAATAACTTTTCCCGTTTCTAAATTTTGTATTTTTGCAGTGAAGTAAAAAGTCTTTTCTTTAATCTTTTTTCTTCCTTCCAAAATGCAGTTCAAACTTCAGTCAGATTACAAACCAACAGGAGATCAGCCGAAAGCAATCGAAAAATTGACTTCCGGTATAGAACTCGGAGAGAAATATCAAACGCTTCTCGGAGTTACCGGTTCCGGAAAAACATTCACGGTTGCAAATGTGGTGCAGAATGTGCAGAAACCGACCATTGTTTTAGCCCATAACAAAACTTTGGCGGCACAGCTTTTTATGGAATTTAAAGAATTTTTTCCGGAAAATGCGGTGGAATATTTCGTGAGCTACTACGATTATTATCAACCGGAAGCATTTATCGCATCCACAAATACCTATATCGAAAAAGATTTATCCATCAACGAAGAAGTGGAAAAACTCCGGCTTTCTGCAACCGCAAGTTTGCTTTCCGGAAGAAGAGATGTGCTGATTGTAGCTTCGGTTTCCTGCATTTACGGTATCGGAAATCCTACGGAATTCAATAAATCCTTAATTTCCATTGAGAAAAACCAAAAAATGTCGAGAACAAATCTTCTTCATTCTTTAGTAAATGCTTTGTACGCAAGAACTTTAAACGAATTTCAGCGTGGGACTTTCCGGGTGAAAGGAGATGTTGTAGATGTATATCCTGCTTATGCAGATAATGCGATAAGGATTCAGTTTTTCGGGGATGAAATTGAAACCATCCAAAGCTTTGATCCGGTTTCGGGAAATGTGATGTCGGTTTTTGACGAAATCCAGATTTATCCGGCAAATTTATTTGTAACCTCCAAAGAAACCCAGCAAAACGCCATCCGAGAAATTCAAGACGATATGTTGAAACAGGTCGATTTTTTTAATGAAATCGGGAAACCTTATGAAGCAAAACGTTTGCAGGAAAGAACCGAGCTCGATTTGGAAATGATGAAGGAACTCGGTTATTGCAGCGGAATTGAAAATTATTCACGCTATTTCGACGGAAGAGAACCGGGATCTCGTCCGTTTTGTTTGTTAGATTATTTTCCGAAAGATTATTTGTTTGTGGTAGATGAAAGTCACGCAACAATTCCTCAAGTTCACGCAATGTACGGAGGAGATAGAAGCAGGAAAGAAGTTTTGGTGGAACACGGTTTCCGGCTTCCTGCCGCGATGGATAACCGACCTCTGAAATTCAATGAATTTGAGGGAATGCAAAATCAGGTAATTTATGTTTCTGCAACTCCGGCTGATTATGAATTGGAAAAATCCGGTGGAGAATATATCGAGCAAATCATTCGACCAACCGGACTTCTCGATCCTGTTATCGAAGTTCGACCATCATTAAATCAGATTGATGATTTAATGGAAGAAATCCAAAAAAGAGCGGAAGTGGATGAAAGAGTTCTGGTAACGACTTTAACAAAAAAAATGGCTGAAGAGCTCACAAAATATTTTACTAAATTCGGAATCCGGACAAGATACATCCACTCCGATGTGGAAACTTTGGAAAGAATACAGATTATGCAGGATTTGCGGGTTGGTTTGTTCGATGTTTTGGTGGGTGTCAATTTATTGAGAGAGGGTCTTGATTTGCCTGAAGTTTCTTTGGTGGCAATTTTGGATGCAGATAAAGAAGGGATGCTTCGTTCACGACGTTCGATGATTCAAACTGTTGGTCGTGCTGCAAGAAACATCAACGGAAAAGCGATTATGTATGCCGATAAAATGACCAAATCGATGCAGGCAACGATTGATGAAACCAATTACCGTCGCGAAAAACAGATGAAATATAATGAAGAACACAATTTGGTTCCGACTGCTCTCAACAAAAAAATATCGGAAATTCTGGTCGGAAGAAGCAAAGATTTCCCGGACGAAAAATATACCCAAAAAGAAATCCTGCTAAAAGTTGCCGAAGAACGGGCAAGTTACGGAAACGGCAATTTTGAAAAACTCATCGCCGAAAAACAAAAAGCGATGGAAGCGGCTGCAAAAAATCTGGATTTTATTACCGCCGCAAAATTGCGGGATGAAATCACTATTTTAAAAGGATAAAAAAGAAATCCCAAAGCCAAAAGCTTTGGGATTTTTCTTTGGATTTCTTCTATGAATTAGTAGCTTTTTACTGCGATATTAAAACTACCTTCGGTAACATCTTTGAAACTGGCTGTATCACTTGTGTGTCTTCCTTTAAAGTTGAAAGTTCCTTTCACGCTTCCCGTAGAAGAAAATTCCGAAATCTTCAATTCTCCCACTTTTCCGCTTCCAGAGTAAGGAGCTGACCAAGTGTTAGAACTTCCACTTGCACTGGCTTCTATATAAGAAGCAACAACACCAATTGCTCCGACTCCGTTAGGAATATCCCACGTTCCGGTAGAAGCATCATAATTGTTTAGGATGATTTGAATGGCTCTTCCTGTCAAATCGGTAGCATAAATTGTCAAACTTTTTCCTGCCGCAACATATGTTGCGGTAGCCATTGCTCCACTCGCTTTAAAATCTGATGTTCCACTCACTTTTGCTTGAATTGTTCCTTCTGGTGTTCCACCACCTGCATCTCCTCCGTCATCATCTCTTTTACAAGAGGTAAATACCAATGAAATGCTGAATAAGCATATCATTAAAACTGTGATTTTTCTAAAATTTTTCATTTGTTTATTCTTTTATGGGTTAATCATACTGCAAAGGTATTTTGTTTTTCAAAATTTAATATACCCTGAAGAGGGTATTTTTTGATTTTCTCCACCTAAATTTGTTTTTTTCTAATCGGAAGCAGCAAATCCGATAAACCGTTCAGCTTTATTTCATAAATTGTGGAGAGCTGCATCCCGAGTTTTCCTTTCGGCATTCCTTTTCTCTGAAACCATTCCAGGTAAAAAACCGGCAAATCGGCGAGAATTGTTCCTTTGTATTTTCCGAAAGGCATTTCTGTTTCGCAGATTTCTTTTAATATTTCGGGATTTAAACCTTCCATTTTTTTAAATATCTAAATCTACTTTTCCATTAATCTCTTTTGTTTCGGGCAGGATGAGTTCCTTATCGTCATTAGAAAATTCATTTCGGTAAACCTGAATTAATAAAACCGTAATCGAGATAAGAATAGGTCCGAAAATTAGTCCCATAAAGCCAAAAAGATTCATTCCCATAATAATCCCGAAAACGGTATTGAGCGGATGAATATTTTCTAATTTCTTTAAAAGAGTGAACCGCAGCAGATTATCCGTTAAACCAACGACAATCAAACAATATGCAGCCAAACCTAAACCGGAACCGAGATTTCCTTCCGCAATCATAAAAATACAAACAGGAATATACACAATTGCAGCTCCCACAATCGGAAGCATCGAAGCAATACAAGTTAAAGCAAATAATAAAACGGCACTTGGAGCTCCGAAAATAAAATAACCGATGAGTGCAACCAAACCTTGTCCTATCGCAACTACAGGAATTCCTATTGCATTTGCAACTACCATTTTCTGTATTTTTTCGCCCAGTAAATCTACGTTTGCTTTTTTCAGCGGAGCGGAACTTTTCAGCAATCTTTCAAAAAGACGAGGTCTTTCCAGCATAAAATAGAGGATAAAATACATCGAGGTAATTACCGTAAGTGTATTGAAAGTGGTACTCAAAGCAGTGGTAGAAAATTTTCCGGCAGTTGTTTTCAATTTGTCCATATTTTCTTTGCTCAGAATATCGATTTGTACTTTCTGATAAACAAAGCTGTGGATTTTATCGATAAATACATTGAATTTTGCCATATAAGCATTTGCATTTCCCAGTTTTTCCAACACCAAATCGATAATGAAATAAATAGGAAGAATCAAAACAACCAGTGTTCCCAGAATGATGACCAAAGAAGCAACCCACGGTTTCCATCTTTTTTTCTCCTGTAAATAGAGATTGTATTTCCTTGAAATAATATAAAGCGTAATCGCTCCCAAAACAGAAGGAACGAACATCGAAAGATTAAAGCAGATTAATCCGGCAAGAACCAGAATCACGGCAAGTAAAAAAAACTGTTTTATTTTTACTTCGCTTATTTG
>CAYSQR010000100.1:0-5390 GCA_964433195.1 uncultured Kaistella sp.
CATCGCCTCCGTCTTTTTCAATCATTTCGAGCATTTCGATTACCGCTTGGTTTGCTCCTCCGTGAAGCGGTCCCCAAAGTGCAGAAATCCCCGCAGAAACCGAAGCAAATAATCCGGTATGTGCAGAACCAACCATTCTTACGGTAGAAGTAGAACAGTTTTGCTCGTGATCTGCGTGGAGAATCAAGAGTTTATCCAAAGCTCCTACAACGACAGGATCTAAATGAAATTCTTCGTTCGGACGACGGAAACACATTTTGTAAAAATTCTCTACATAATTCAAACTGTTGTCTCCGTGATTGATTGATAAACCAAGTTTTTTTCTGTAGGTCCACGCACAAAGATGAGAGAACTTCGCAATCAGCATTTCTGCAGCGTGATCCAAATCTTCTTTTGAATTTACATTCACTGCTTTCGGATTAAATGCGGTAAGTGCGGAAGTAAGCGATGACAAAACTCCCATCGGATGAGCTGAACGTGGGAAAACATCAATCAGCCGCTTCATTTCATCAGCAACAAAATTGTATTTTTTAATTCCTTTTTCAAAACCGTAAAATTGTTCTTTTGTTGGTAATTCTCCATTAAGCAAAAGATACATTACTTCGGTAAAGTTTGATTTATCGGCAATCTGCTCGATTGGATAACCTCTGTAATACAATTCGCCTTTATCACCATCAAGATAAGTGATGTCGCTCAAAGTAGCTCCTGTATTTTTGTACCCTAAATCTAAAGTAATTAATCCTGTTTCGTCTCTTAGCTTTGAAATATCGATCCCTCTGTCTCCGATAGTGCTTTCTACAATAGGATACTCAAAAGATTTCCCATCATAGTTCAATATAACTTTTTTATCTGACATTGTTTTTTAAATTTTTTACTAATTTATAAATATTGATAGAGAACTGCAAATGATTTTTGCAATTCTTGATTTGTTTTATCTATTATCTTTTTATTTTAAAAGCATCCAATCCCGGAAAAATTGCCGTTTCTCCCAAAGCTTCTTCTATTCTTAATAACTGATTGTATTTTGCCATTCTGTCGGAACGAGATGCAGAACCGGTTTTTATTTGTCCGCAATTCATTGCAACGGCTAAATCTGCGATTGTAGAATCTTCGGTTTCTCCCGATCTGTGTGACATTACCGAAGTATATTTGTTGTTCTGTGCCATCTGAACTGCCGCCATTGTTTCGGAAAGCGAACCAATCTGGTTTACTTTCACCAAAATAGAATTGGCAATATCTTCTTTAATTCCTCTTGAAAGTCGCTCAACATTGGTTACAAATAAATCGTCGCCGACTAATTGTACACGGTCGCCAATTTTTTCGGTAAGCATTTTCCATCCTTCCCAATCGTCTTCGTGCATTCCATCTTCGATGGAGATAATCGGATATTTTGATGCTAATTCTGCTAAATAATTTACTTGCTCACTTCTGCTAAATTGTGCAGAATCTGGCGTTTCAAATTTTCTGTAATCGTAGGTTCCGTCTTTGTAAAATTCCGAAGAAGCGCAATCCAATGCAATCATCACCTCATCTCCCGGTTTGTACCCTGCTTTTTCAATTGCCTGAAGCAAAGTATCCAAAGCATCTTCCGTTCCTTTGAAAGTGGGTGCAAAACCGCCTTCATCACCTACTGCGGTTGATAAACCTCTGGAATGGAGAATGGATTTCAGGTTATGGAAAATTTCCGTTCCTTTTCTTAAAGCGTGCGAAAAAGAATCTGCTTTTACGGGCATAATCATAAATTCCTGAAACGCAATCGGTGCATCGGAATGGGAACCGCCATTGATGACATTCATCATCGGGACAGGAAGTGTGTTTGCATTTACTCCGCCTACATATTTATAAAGCGGCATTCTGAGTTCCGTTGCAGCAGCTTTTGCAGCGGCAAGTGAAACACCGAGAATTGCATTTGCTCCGAGATTTCCTTTGTTTTTTGTTCCGTCTAATTCAATCATAATCTGATCGATGAAATTCTGGTCGTAAACAGGAAGTCCCACCAATTCGGGTGCGATAACTTCTCTTACATTTTCCACAGCTTTCAGAACGCCTTTTCCTAAAAATTCGGAGCCGCCGTCTCGTAATTCCACTGCTTCGTGTTCTCCGGTTGATGCACCGGAAGGAACTGCAGCACGACCCATTGCTCCGCTTTCGGTAAAAACATCAACTTCAATTGTAGGATTTCCCCGCGAATCCAAAATCTGCCTTGCTTCAATGTAAGAAATGTAACTCATTATTTTTTGTATTTTTTATTAGAAATTTAAAGATTACAAATTTAATTAAATTTGAATTATTTTAAGGAGTTTTGATGATGATTTTAGCAAGGTTTACGTTAAATTTTAGTTAATTCTTTGTCATAAACCAATATTGTGTTCCGATTCTGACAGAAATAAATGGCTTTTAATTTTACTACAGATAAAAAGACTATCGAAAAATTTCGATAGTCTTTAAATTTTAATTAAAAGAGTGGTTATTTTTTGATGAATTTCTGGGTAGATTTTCCCCCGTGTTTGTTCATCAATTCAATCACATAATTTCCAAGAGGAAGTTTGTTTACATCGATTTTGTTATCAACAGATTTACCGTTTGCAATGATTTGTCCCGCTGCATTGTAGATTTTGTAATCGGACTCTCCTTTGTCGTTGGATTGGATATTGAGAATATCTTTTACCGGATTCGGATAAATTGCGGTTTTATTTCCCGAATTAACATCAGAAACAACGAGGGTTGTGTCCTTTATGTTGATGGAATAATCTTCTACCTGTCCATAGGATATCGTGGCACAAGAAGTAGGTGTTGAGTTATAGGCAGCAGAAACTCTTATTCTTACTCTTCCTGTTGCCGCGGTATTCGGTATGGTAAATGTACCGGTAACAGAAGTTGCGTTTGTACTCGATTGTGTCCATACTGTTTCTCCTGAATCTGTAAATACGCCGTCATTATTATAATCGATAAATAATCTGTAAGTCAGTGGATACACAACCATCGTCCAATAAGGTGTTACGGTAATGGTATAGGATTCTCCTTTTTCTACATCCGTAGATAAATAAGAAAAATCTTCATATCCGGCACTGCCTAAACCACTGTTGTCAATTGTACCGAGCTGTACTCTCTGGATTTTCATAAAAGCTGTATTGATTGCCTGAGAAGCACAATAGGTATTACCGGAAGCCAATGTTGTTACTCCGACTTCGTTGCTGTAACCCGATTTATTTCCAGCTTCATCTTTTGCCTCAACTTTAAATCTATAAGTCGTAGATGCGGTTAATCCTTTTACATAATAAGAGTTGGTGTTGCTTGTCGCCAACAAAACATCATCTTTATATATATTGTATCCGTCTAACGCAAAATTATCCGTAGAAGCTGTCCAGGTAAGATAAGTAGATACATTGGTTGTGGAATTCGCCGTCAAATTAACCGGATTTGTAGGAGCAATTGTATCGGCTCCGTCCGGATTATATTTTGTACCAAGTCCTACTGCATAGAATGCATCCTGAGTTGCAATCGCTTCTGCAGAATCGTCCCCAAATATTTCTTTGGCTGCCTGAATTCCATAGTCTTTGGCATTGGTATAAGTAGAGTTTGCTGTTAAATACGTCGTTTCTAATCTGTAAACAATCTGTGCTGCTTTATCAAATCCAATTCCGGTAACGCTGTAAGATTTACCAATATCGTTCGTTCCTGTTTTTCCCTCCACAAGAATATAATACCAATGATTCAATACGCCACTGTTATAATGCACTCCGCATTGGTCGTTATTATCATTGGGTGTTGTACAACCTTCTGCCACGGTTGCAGGCACCCAATTATCTCCGCGATAGGTATCCGGTTGTCCCACATCTTTAGGATTGCTCATAGAACGTAAATATCCCGGAGCAACTTTGGTAAAATCTTCTCCAATTAAAAACGATTGTTTCTCGGGAGCAGCGTAGTATTCTACAGCTGCACCCCAAATATCGGAAAGTCCTTCGTTCATTGCCCCCGATTCTCTTTGGTATGCCAAATTAGCTGTTGAAGAACAAACACCGTGACCCAACTCGTGTGCCGTAACATCTAAACCTGTAAGAGGACTATATGTAGTGTTTCCATCTCCGTAAAGCATATAACTTCCTGACCAATAAGCATTTTCCACAGCATTGCCAAAATGCACATAGCTTCTTAAAATTCCACCGGTATTGTTATAGCTGTTTCTGTTATGTTTTTCAAGGAAATAATCGTAGGTTTTTTCTACTCCCCAATGTGCATCCAAAGCGACATTATCAAAGTTAGCGTTATCAAATTCCGCAGCACTCCAGTTATTGTCATTATCGGTAAATTCTGTATTGGTTATGATAGTAGATTTTTTCAAATTATAGGTTCTCACTCCTCCACCTCTCGTGGTATCGTGAAGAATATAATCACCTCCTGATAAAGTAGTTTCTATACTTTTACTTCCGCTGTATCTTGTAGCAGCAGTTCCTGTAGCAAGCGTTCCAAGTTCATCAAGTTTGGCAAGACTGTCTTTAAGGTTTTCAAGTTTTGCCTCCTCTTTGACTTTACCCAAATCGAGTTCTTTCTCCAAGACATTTTTCCGGGATGTGTGCTTGATGATGGCATCGTACATCAATACTTCTCCGGAAACCGCATCTACAAATACATAAGCTCTGTTCATCGGTTGTGATGAGAAAATATCGAACTTATAAGACAAAAAGAGTTTCCAAGAGTTATCTTTTTGCTGAATCGGCACAAACACCAATTCTCCCGCCGGTTTTTTATAATCATCTACATTACTATCGACATCGTCCCACATATATTTTTCCGCCCCGAAACTTTGTATTGCTTTCGATAAAGCCATATCAGCAGAAATCGAAGAAGTCTTGTTCAGCTTCTCCGTATTGTAGCTTTCTCCACTCATACTTACAAGCTGTCCGTTTTTATAGTGCAAATGATACACCGCACCTTCAATCAAAATTTCCTCATAATACATCTGATATTTTTCGTTCAGAAAAATACCGGTAATATCATTTTCGGAATTTACAATTCTCATTTCTGCTTTAGCAGACAATCCCAATACCTCTTTAAAAAGATTCCCAGGAACCAAAGAATTCTGATTCATCTTTTCATTGAAAGTAACCAAACTAACGCTACCGTTCTCGTTAGTAATTTTTTTATCGATATATTCCTGTGCAGCAACATTTCCTGCCACAAAAAAAACAAAAACACCAATAAATAATAATTGTTTTTTCATTGAGTGTAAATTTAATTTTTAAATTTTTTACGAAAATACTATTTTTTTTAATGAATTCTTATTATTATTTCATTTTTTTTAATAAAAATCAAATTCACATAATTGCTCCATTAAGCAATTTAGTTTAACTTTGCTAAAACCTAATCTAATGAGTAAAAAGAACACC
>CAYSQR010000100.1:5400-6896 GCA_964433195.1 uncultured Kaistella sp.
GGATTATTGCTGAAATAAAGAGGATTCAATGTTACCATCCAGAAACTCGATCCTTACATCAATATTGATCCCGGAACTTTAAACCCATACGAACACGGCGAATGTTATGTTACCGAAGACGGTGCGGAAACCGATTTGGATTTGGGACATTACGAAAGATTTCTGGATTCCAAAACTTCCCAAAATAATAATGTAACCACGGGAAAAATTTACCAAACCGTTATCGAAAAAGAAAGAAAAGGCGATTTTTTGGGAAAAACCGTTCAGGTAATTCCACACATTACCAATGAAATTAAACGCCGTATAAAAATTTTAGCCAAAAAGGATTACGACATCATCATTACCGAAATCGGTGGAACAGTAGGCGATATAGAATCTCTTCCTTATATAGAATCTGTTCGTCAGCTGAAATGGGAACTCGGCGAAAACAATTCGATGGTCATTCATTTGACACTTCTTCCCTACCTCGCTTCGAGTGGCGAATTAAAGACAAAACCTTCGCAACATTCCGTTCGTCAATTGATGGAAAGCGGAATTCAAGCCGATGTTCTGGTCTGCAGAACCGAACATAAAATCCCGAAAGAACAAAGAGCGAAACTCGCACAGTTTTGTAATGTAGCTTTAGAAAACGTGATTGAATGTAAAGATTTGGAAACAATCTATGAAGTTCCGATTTATCTTCAGAAACAGAATTTTGATGAAGTGGTGTTAAAGGAACTGGATTTAAAATCCGATAAGGAATCCGATCTTAAAGACTGGAAGGTGTTTCTAAAAAAATACCAGAATCCGAAAAAATCGGTGGAAATTGCTTTGGTCGGGAAATATGTTTCGTTACAGGATTCTTACAAATCCATCGCAGAAGCGTTTATTCACGCAGGTGCAGATTTGGAAACCGAAGTGAAAATCCGCTGGATTTACAGCGGAGATATTACCAAAGAAAATACCGAAGAAATTTTTAAAGGAATCGACGGAATGCTGATTGCACCAGGTTTTGGAGACCGCGGAATTGAAGGGAAAATTCTCGCCGCAAAATTCGCCCGTGAAAACAATATTCCGCTTTTGGGAATTTGTCTCGGAATGCAGATTATGACGATTGAATTTGCCCGAAATGTTTTGGGTTACGAAAAAGCCAACTCTATGGAATTCGACACCTCCACTCCGGAACCGGTAATTTCTTTGATGGAAGAACAAAAAAATGTAGTGGATAAAGGAGGAACAATGCGACTTGGAGCGTGGAAATGTGTATTAAAACCCAATTCGAAATTAAATGAAATTTACGGTTCCAAAAATATCTCGGAAAGACACCGACATCGCTACGAATTCAATTCGGAATTTAAAGAAGAGTTTGAAAAAAACGGTTTGATTCCTACAGGTTTCAATCCCGAAACAGATTTGGTAGAAACTATAGAGCTGAAAGATCATCCTTTCTATATCGGCGTACAATATCATCCGGAATACAAAAGTACGGTTGCAACACCGCATCCTTTGTTTAAAGC
>CAYSQR010000100.1:6906-7866 GCA_964433195.1 uncultured Kaistella sp.
TTAAAGCATTGATAAAAGCTTCGGGTAAAAAATAACATAAAAATACCGTGAACCAACTTTGTCAAAGTTTTCAGAAGTATTTTTGGTGACTTTGACAAAGTTTTTTTAATCAGGACACAAAAAGTTCGGTATTGTAAAAAAATCAGTATTTTTGTCGGCTAAAATAAATGGGTATAAAATTTGGGAATTTTACACTTTAAAACCTCAAACTTTAAAACTTAAATTCAAATAATTAAAGATGCAACAAAATAAAGGTTTAGATAAAAATCAGCTGATAAGTTTCGCACTGTTCTCTATGATTTTGATTGGTGCAATGTTCTATTTCCAGAATAAACAAGCCACTGAACAGCAATTGAAAGCCACTGAAAATCAATCGAAAGTTACCCAAACAATTCCGGAAAACAATACCAAACCCACAATTGTTACCAATTTAAACGATAGTGTAAAAGCTGCTTCCATTCAGCAGATCCGGTTGAATAACAAAGAATTGAGTTTGGGAATTTCTACTTTGGGCGGACAAATTTCTACCGTTCAGCTAAACGAATACAAAGCATACAACAGAAATACCGATACCAATGACAAAAATCTGTTGCTTTTCGATAAGAATAATTCATCTTACGGATTTCAGTTTAAAGACAAAACCGGAAAAACCTTTAATACTAAAGATTTAGTTTTCACACCGTCGCAAAACGGAAATTCGGTAACGATGCAGGCAAATGTGAACGGAGCGATTATTGAATTTATTTATACATTATTAGATAAATACACTGTTGATTTTAAAGTGAAAACTCAAGGTTTAAGCCAATTGGTTTCAGATTCAAAGGCGGATTTCATTTGGGATTACAGCGTTCGCGAAATGGAAAAAGGTCGTTCACAGGAACAAACCCATACCGAATTTAATTATTCTTTCGACAATTATTCTTCCTTTGATTATGACGGAAGAACCACAATGGAAGAACC
>CAYSQR010000101.1:0-7843 GCA_964433195.1 uncultured Kaistella sp.
TTATTTATATTTGAACACTATTTTTTTGCCTAAATTTGTTGAAAACATAGAAATTATATGCAAAAACCTTTGATATTAGTAACCAATGACGACGGAATTACTGCACCGGGAATCAGGAATCTGATAGAATTTATGAACGAAATCGGCGAAGTAATCGTAGTTGCTCCCAATTCTCCACAATCCGGAAAAGGACACGCTATTACGATTAACTCCACTTTAACTTTCGAAGAAATAAATCTGGAAGGTCTGCAAAAAGATTTTTCATTAAGCGGAACTCCTGTAGATTGTGTGAAGTTTGCTTTGGACAAAATCCTTACAAGAAAACCCGATATCGTGGTTTCGGGAATTAATCACGGAGCAAATTCTTCGATTAACGTCATTTATTCCGGAACGATGAGTGCGGCTGTTGAAGCAGGAGTTGAAGGACTTCAGGCGATTGGTTTTTCGTTGCTCGATTTTTCTTGGGATGCCGATTTTTCACAGGCAAAAAAATATATTCAGAATATCGTAAAAAAAGTTCTGGAAAATCCTTTACCAAAAGGAATTGTTTTAAATGTAAACATTCCGAATCTTAAGAAAGAAGATATTAAAGGTATTAAAGTTTGCAGACAAGCCAATGCAAAATGGGAAGAAAGTTTCGATGAACGAATCAATCCGCACGGAAAAAAATATTACTGGCTTTCCGGATATTTCAATAATATGGATGAAGGAGAAGATGCCGATGAAACTGCACTTTCCGAAGGTTACATTTCCATTGTTCCCGTGAAATTCGATTTAACGGCACACGAGTATTTGCAGGAGCTGCGTGGAATTTTAGAATAAAAGATATTTAAAATTATTATTAAATTGAAAGATATGTTTTCTTAAACCTTGTAACCTATAAGGTTTTAATCAGTTTAAGAAAAAATCCCGGCTCATTTTTGCGAATCGGGATTTTTATTTATTTCAGCTCAATCGGATTATTGTTTTTCCGGGTTTCTTCTTTCATTCTTTCTTCCGCTTGTTTTCTTTGATTGGGATTTGTCTGCGTTCTCATTCCTCCCCGATTTCCTCTGCCTGAATTTTGAGGGGAAAAAGAAGCAGGATCTTTTCGGAACCTTTCCCATTGCTTTTCAAAATCCGTCCTTTTCAAACTGATGACCGAACCTCGCTGTTCCAAATTTCCCAATTCTGCAATTTTTTTCGTTTCCTTTAAATCGAAAGAATAATCTCCGGTAGAATCTTCTACTTTTACAATTAATCCGGGAAGTCCCGAAAATTTATACGGACCATCCTGAAACGGAATATCCATTGTAAACCAAGCGTACCAAGTTCTTCCCGCAAAATTAGTTTCTGCTTTCTGGGCTTTGTAATCTCCTATTTTTGTAGTTTCCGGAAGAATCTTCCAATCCATCGGTCGGTCTTCATCATAAGAATAGGTATCTCTTCCTATTCTCGATTTAAAATTTTTCGTTCCGGTTCTAAAATCTTTTTCAATCGTAAAATCAATATTGGAACGAAGACTTTCCATCTGATTTCTATCAAAATTAAAACTTCCGGTTTGTCGCATTCTGCCGAAAAGCGAATCTCTTTTCATCCGATTTTCTCCATAGAAAATCGATTTTTGAGGATTGATGTCCAGAAAAGCATTTTCGGTTTTCACTTCATTCCGGTTCGTAGAATCCGGCTTCATCGTAACCTGGTAAACAAAACGGGTTGTCTGTGCAAAGAAAATCTGGGATACAATTGTCAAAGCAATGACTGCAATTTTTTTCATTTAAAAATATTTTGGGTTTGATACAAATTTTTCGGAAAAGTTAAAGATTTTCATCTATTTAAACCATAGACAAATATACCGCCACAAATTTGATTTTCATTATATTATTAGTAATTTTGCAATCTAAAATCAGTCTAAATAAAAACAATGATAAAAGTAAGCGATCAGGCAAAAGAAAAAGCCATTCAGCTGATGACTGAAGACGGCTTTAAGCCTTTTGAAGATTATATAAGAGTCGGCGTGAAAAGCGGTGGCTGTTCCGGACTTGAATATGTTCTGAAGTTTGATAATCAAAAAACAGACATCGATCAGGTTTTTGAAGACAACGGAATTAAAATCATCATCGATAAAAAATCAATCCTTTATCTTGCAGGAACAACCCTCGAATTTTCCGGAGGTTTAAATGGAAAAGGATTTATATTCAACAATCCGAATGCGAACAGAACTTGCGGATGTGGAGAAAGTTTTTCTCTTTAATTCAAAAATTCAAGATTTAATATTCAAAATTTGAGATTATGGCATCGTATAAAAATTTTGAAGATTTAGAAATTTGGCAGCTTTCAAGAGTGTTGTGTAATGATATTTACAAGATAATTGAAAATTCTAACCTGAAAAATAATTATCGGTTTTCAAATCAAATTGATGATTCTTCCGGTTTTATTATGGATAATATTGCTGAAGGTTTTGAAAGAGGAGGGAATAAAGAGTTTATTCAGTTTCTGTATATTTCCAAAGCATCTTGTGGTGAAACAAGGTCGCAATTATATAGAGTTTTAGACAGAAATTTTATTTCAGATGAAAAATTTGAAATTTTAAAAGAAAAAACACTTACTTTAAGTAAAAAAATACAGGGATTTATTACCTATCTTGAAAACAGTGATTATAAAGGGGCAAAATATAAAAACAGATAAAATTATTTCGGAGGTGCAAAATTTTGAATTTTGAATTTTTGAATTTTGAATATGAGCAAATATACAGAAGACGATCTAAGAGTAGATCTTGAAAACAAAAAATACGAATTCGGTTGGGAAACGGAAATCGAATACGAAGATTTTCCTACGGGTCTGAATGAAGACATTGTACGAATGATTTCTGCCAAGAAAAACGAACCGGAATGGATGACGGAATGGAGATTGGAATCATTCCGAATCTGGCTGAAAATGGAAGAACCTGATTGGGCAAATGTGAAATATGAAAAACCTGATTTTCAGGCGATTAAATATTACGCAGCACCAAAGAAAAAACCGGAACTCGCAAGTCTGGATGAAGTAGATCCCGAATTATTGGCGACTTTTGCAAAATTAGGAATCAATATCGAAGAGCAAAAAAGACTTTCCGGAGTTGCCGTAGATATTGTGATGGATTCCGTTTCCGTAAAAACCACGTTTCAGGAAACCCTGAAAGAAAAAGGAATTATCTTTTGTGCAATTTCAGAAGCAATTCAGCATTACCCTGATTTGGTGAGAAAATACATTGGGAAAGTTGTTCCGAGAGGCGATAATTTTTACGCTGCACTTAATTCAGCGGTATTTTCCGACGGTAGTTTCTGCTACATTCCGAAAGGCGTGAAATGTCCGATGGAACTTTCTACCTATTTCAGAATCAACCAATCCGGAAGCGGACAATTTGAAAGAACTTTGCTCATTGCCGATGAAGGAAGTTATGTTTCTTACCTTGAAGGCTGCACCGCTCCGTCAAGAGATGAAAACCAATTGCACGCCGCAGTTGTAGAACTTTTTGCGATGGATGATGCGGAGATAAAATATTCTACCGTTCAGAATTGGTATCCCGGAAACGAAGAAGGAAAAGGCGGTGTTTTCAATTTCGTAACGAAAAGAGGAATTTGTGAAAGAAATGCAAAAATCTCTTGGACACAGGTTGAAACCGGTTCTGCCGTTACGTGGAAATATCCGAGCTGTATTTTGAAAGGTGATAATTCGATTGGAGAATTTTATTCCATTGCCGTTACGAATAATCATCAATACGCAGATACAGGAACCAAGATGATTCACATCGGGAAAAACACTCGTTCTACGATTATTTCTAAAGGAATTTCGGCAGGAAAATCGAATAATTCTTATCGCGGTTTGGTGAAAGTAATGCCGTCTGCAAAAGGAGCGAGAAACTTTTCGCAATGCGATTCTTTGTTAATGGGAAATGAATGTGGTGCGCATACTTTTCCGTATATCGAAATTAAAGATCCGACTGCACAATTGGAACACGAAGCCACGACTTCCAAAATCGGAGAAGACCAGATTTTCTACTGCAACCAAAGAGGGATCGATACCGAAAGAGCTATTGCATTGATTGTAAATGGTTTCGGAAAAGAAGTTTTAAATAAATTACCAATGGAATTTGCGATTGAAGCACAGAAGTTGTTGGAGATTTCTTTGGAGGGAAGTGTTGGGTAACCACAAAGTGGTTAAATTTGAATAGCCCTGCGTGAAACGCAGGAAATGAATGAAATGATTTTGTAATTTTAAAGAAAATTAAAAATGGAAATTGTTCTCACAAAAGTAAAGAAAAAAGATTTTCAAGTGATTAAATCCCTTGCAAAAGCATTGGGTTTTGAAATAGAGCAAAAAGATGAAAGTCCTTATAATCCTGAATTGGTAAAAGAGATTCTGGAAGCCGAAAAAAGCATAAAAGACGGGAAAGGAGTTAGAATGACAATAGAGGAATTGAGAGAATTATGCAAATAGACTTTTCTGTTAAAGCAAAAGCGGATTTAGAATTCTGGATAAAATCTGGAAATAAAGGAATTTTAAACAAAATATATTCATTGATTGAGAATATTCAGCTGCACCCTTTTGAAGGTCTTGGAAAACCGGAACCTTTAAAATATGAACTTTCGGGAAAATGGTCGAGAAGAATCAATCAAGAGCACCGCATTATTTATCAAATAACAAACGAAAATACAATAGAAATTTTAAATATTTTGTCTTTGAAAGGACACTACGAATAAAAAAATGCTACAAATAAAAAACCTACACGCCAAAATAGAAGACGGCGACAAAGAAATTTTAAAAGGAATAAATTTACAGATAAATCCGGGCGAAGTTCACGCCATAATGGGACCGAACGGAGCCGGAAAATCCACACTTTCATCAGTAATTGCCGGAAAAGAAGATTACGAAGTTATAGACGGCGAAATACTTTTCGAGGGCGAAAACATCATCGAAGATGCACCGGAAGAAAGAGCACATAAAGGAATCTTTATGTCGTTCCAATATCCTGTCGAAATTCCCGGAGTTTCCGTGACCAATTTTATCAAAGCCGCTTTGAACGAAACCCGAAAAGCAAACGGATTGGAAGATATGCCCGCAAAAGAAATGCTCGGTTTGATTCGTGAAAACTCCGAAAAATTAGGAATTAAAAGAGATTTTCTTTCCCGATCTTTAAACGAAGGATTTTCAGGAGGCGAGAAAAAAAGAAACGAAATTTTCCAGATGATGATGCTCAATCCCAAATTAGCAATTTTGGACGAAACCGATTCCGGATTAGATATTGATGCATTAAGAATTGTTGCAGATGGCGTAAATTCTTTCAGAAACGAAGAAAATGCAGTTCTGTTGATTACTCATTACCAAAGACTTTTAGATTATATCCAACCCGATTTCGTTCACGTTTTGGCGGATGGAAAAATCATTAAAACCGGCGACAAAAATCTTGCATTGGAACTGGAAGAAAAAGGATATGATTGGTTGTTAAACTAATTGTACGAATAACCCCGGATTTTTACGAATTTTACAAAAAACGGAGAAGCGACGAAGTCGCGAAATATTGGTAGAAAATACAGAATAATAAATGAGGTGCGAAGCACCGAAATATTGGTTATAAAAATAACCAAAATAAATTTTTCAAATGGCTTTATTAGAAAATATACAAAATAACCACGAAACTTTTTTAGAGACGCTTCATCATCGTTTTCTCGATGAACAAAGAAAATCAGCTTTGGGAAAATTTTTTCAAAAAGGGTTCCCAACAAAAAAAGACGAGGAATACAAATACACGAACCTGAAAGAAATCACGGAAAAATCCTACAATTTTTTTCCGAAAACGGAACATCACATTACGAAAGAACAACTTGATGAATTGCATCTCGGCGAAGAACATTTCGATTGGATTGTCTTTATCAACGGGAAACTGCACAAAGAATTATCTGAAATTTCCATTGAAAATGCGGAACTTCTTTCATTCACTTATGCGTTGAATGATGAGAAACATAAAGAAGTTTTCGACCAATATTTCAACACGATTGCCAACAAAAATTTGGCTTTCACCAACTTAAATCTTGCCTATTGCAATTTCGGATTTTTCCTGAAAGTGCCAAAAAATGTAGTGATTGAAAAACCCATTCACGTTTTTTATCTTTCCCAAAATCAGGAAGAAAACACGTTTTACAATACCCGAAATCTGCTGATTGCAGAAGAAGGTTCAAAAGTGGAAATCATTGAAAGCCATCATAATTTCGATGAAAGTTTTGTCCTCACCAATTCCGTAACCGAAATTTTCGCCGGGAAAAATGCAAAAGCAGATTGGCATAAACTGCAAAACGACAGCGACACTTCTTACCTCATCGACCACACTTTTGCGAAGCAGGAAAGAGATTCTTTAACTACGGTAAACACTTTTTCTTTCGGCGGAAAATTGGTGAGAAATAATCTCGATTTCATTCACAACGGAGAAAATATTCACTCTTTTATGAACGGAATCACGATTATCGGGAAAAACCAATTGGTGGATCATCACACCGCAGTTCACCACAAAACCCCGAATTGCGAATCCTATCAAAACTACAAAGGAATTTACAAAGACAAATCTCACGGCGTTTTCAACGGGAAAGTTTTCGTGGATAAACTTGCCCAGAAAACCAATGCCTATCAGCAAAACAACAATATTCTTTTGGACGAAGGAGCCACAGTCGACACCAAACCGCAATTGGAAATTTTCGCCGATGACGTAAAATGTTCGCACGGTTGCACCGTGGGTCAGTTGAATGAAGATGCGATGTTTTATCTCAGAGCAAGAGGAATTTCCAAGAAAGAAGCAAGAGCTTTATTGTTGTACGCTTTTGCAAATGATGCAATGGAAAATATTGATATTGAACCGCTTAAAGTAAAAGTCTCCAAAATTCTGGCGGAGAAATTGGAGGTGGAAATGGAATTTTAAATCCGAAAAATCCTGAACGAAAATTCAGGATTTTTTATTTACAAAAGTTTGTTTAAAAACTCACTTCATTTACTTCTTTTCCTTTTTGGAAATTCATTGTTTTTTTGCTTCCTTTATAGGCGATATTTACAAGATTAAACTGTTTAGGGAAAGTATTGAGTAAGATTGTGTTTTTAATTTTGATGGTCTTAATATCGGCAATTCCGCCGGTTTCAAAATACACCCAAACCGATTCACCGTTTACCTGACTTCCTGTGAAAGTAAGAGCTTTATCACTTCCGTTCACAGACAGACCAAAATTATTATTCACATATTTTTTCACTTCCGCTTCAAAACCCACGGTATTCGGATTTATTTTAATCGCTTCGGAAAGATGGGAAGTATTCATCTTTGTAGTAAACTTCAGCGTTTTGCTTCCTTCGATATAATCAACTTTTGTCATTGATGAATAGAAATCTGCATTCATAAAGCTAAGCAACGACAGCAAACCAAAAACTCCGACGAGATATATAAATTTTTTCATTTTGTTATATTTTAATAATAATTTGGGTCAAATAATATGCCAATCAGAAATTAACATTCACCGAATATTTATCGTAAAATGCTTTGATATGTGATACCGCATCTTCGGCGGAATCTACAACGCGGAACAGATTAAGGTCTTGCTCAGCAATCATTCCGTTTACAAGA
The DNA here is from genome assembly GCA_964433195.1 of uncultured Kaistella sp. GTDB lineage: Bacteria > Bacteroidota > Bacteroidia > Flavobacteriales > Weeksellaceae > Kaistella. The sequence goes on from CAYSQR010000101.1 coordinate 7,619, forward strand.
AGGGTATTTCTGAACCATTCCAAAAGTCCCGACCAATATTTTGTTCCGACCAAAACAATAGGGAATTTTCCGATTTTATTGGTTTGTATTAAAGTCATTGCTTCCATCAGTTCATCCAATGTTCCGAATCCTCCCGGCATTACGATAAATCCCTGCGAATATTTTACGAACATTACTTTTCTCACAAAAAAGTAATCGAAATCCATACTGTAACCTTTATCGATA
>CAYSQR010000102.1:0-7832 GCA_964433195.1 uncultured Kaistella sp.
TAAGCGGTTTTTTTTTAACTTTATCCCGAATATAAAATCTATAAATGAAGAAGAAACTCGTTCTTTCATTCCTGATAATATTGGGTTTTACGGAAATGCTGAAATCGCAGTTTACGGTTCATAAAATGATTCACGCAGGTTATGTTTACCAAAACCAAAGTTTTGCAGAATTAGGAGGAAGATTGCTTTTTCTGAAAAATGATGATACGGTTTACAGAATCGGAGCATCTGCAATAATGGGAAGTACAAACGGGAAATTTGCGATAATGCCGAAAATTCAGGGAGATATTCTCCTTAATTTTGAAAAAAATGTGGATTTCTATCACAGCTATTATTTTTTGGCAGGAGCAGAAGCAACCACCAAATACATCGCTCCGAAAATAGGAGTTACGTTATTCGGATTGATTGATTTGACAGGAGGATACGCTTTTCCAATCGATAAAAAAGGAATAAACGGCAAAGAACTGAAAGGTTTTAATATGAATTTCACTGTAAATTTGCCCGTTGTATTGCTGTATGATTTAATAAAATGATATTTTTTGAAAGTTTTTTTATTTTTTTTAACATAGTATTAACTTTTTTACTATTTTAGCCAATTCAAAAATAAAATCTATCGAGATAAATAACTTTACTATTTTTTTAAGCCGGAATTGAAGCCCGAATAAACATCGTGGTAGTTTTCCTTGGTAAAAAACAGTAGATAGTTATGAATACACAAACCGATAGTTGTCTGATTTCAAATTTCAAAAACGGAGAAGAAAACGCACTTTCCGTATTAATCGAAAGACACCAGAAAGAATTATTTACATTCATTTTTTATAAATTAATGGATGAAGATTTAGCAAACGATATTTTCCAGGATACTTTTATGAAAATCATTGTGAACCTGAAAGATGGGAGATACAATGAGGAGGGTAAATTTATTCTTTGGGCAAAAAGAATCGCACATAATCTGATTATCGACCATTTCAGATTAAAAGCGAAATACAACAAAGTTTCCGAAACTTCCTACGACAACGAAGAATTTTCGATTTTTGACCTCATTTCCGGAAAAGAAGAAAATATTGAGGAACAATTAATCAGTAAACAAATTCAGGAGGATTTGATGAAAATGCTCGAATTTCTTCCCGAAAATCAGCAGGAAGTCATCAAACTGAGATTTTTTGATGGACTCAGTTTCAAAGAAATTGCGGAGCAAACCGATACAAGTATCAATACAACACTCGGAAGAGTGAGATATGCACTCATTAATCTTAGAAAAATTATGGAGGAACACAAGATTATTTTAACGAGATAATAATAATTTAAAAAAACTTTCGTTTTTAGTGAAAATAACTTTTCTGCCTATGAAAAAAAATGACACTTTAAATGAAAAACTTTTGAAACCCAAAAAACAAACCATCGACTTTTTATTGAATTATTCCAGAAGCATCGATGTTCTGAAATCAAAAGGAAGAAACTACATTGTTTCCAAGAATTAATCTTAATTTACTTAAATTTGTGCTGTATGATACAGCACATTTTTTTTGACCTCGACAATACACTTTGGGACCACCGCAAAAATGCCTACTTTACCTTAAAAGAAATCTACAAAAGAGAACAGGTTTACGAAAAATATAACCTCGGTTTCGAGGAATTTCACAAGGAATATTTTGCCATTAATGAAAGACTTTGGGAGCAAATCCGCGACGGAGAAATCGATAAGGAATATCTCAGAAAACACCGTTTCTATGATTCTTTTCTGTTTTTCGGGATTGATGATTTTGAACTTTCGCAAACTTTCGAGCACAATTTTCTCGACGAAATTCTGAACTACAATGATTTGGTGGAAGGAGCTTTCGAGCTTCTGGAATATCTTTCCGAAAAAGGTTATCAACTTCACATTCTTTCCAATGGCTTCAAAGAAGTTACTTCCAAAAAATGTGAGCTTTCAGGAATTAAGAATTATTTCCGAACCATTACAAGTGCCGATGAAATCGAAATCCGGAAACCACAACCGGAAATTTACGAATACGCTCTGAAAAAATCCGGTGCGAAAAAAGAAGAATCCGTGATGATCGGCGACGATTGGATTGCAGATGTGGAAGGAGCAAAATCTTTCGGACTGAAAGTTATTTTCTTCGATGTTTTTAATGATAACTATGAAGCAGAAGGAGTAAAAATCATTAAAAATTTGGTTGAAATTAAAGATTTATACTAAAAAATTGCCACGAATACACAAATAATATTCGTGAATTTGTGGCAAACCATTTACATTCCCAAACTTTTTCTCACTTTTTTCAAAGTTTCCGTTGCAATTTTTCTTGTTTTTTCTGCACCTTCCTGTAATTTGCTTTCCAATTCCGGCAAGTTATTCATATAATAACTAAACAATTCTCTTTCCTTTGAAAATCTTGTTAAAATCAAATTCAGTAATTCTGTTTTTGCGTGTCCGTAACCGAAATTTCCGGCAAGATATTTTTGTCTTAAAATTTCAGTTTCTTCCGGTTTTGCAACTAATTCATATAAAGCGAAAACTCTGTCTGTTTCAGGATCTTTCGGTTCTTCCAAAGTTTTGGAATCGGTTTCAATTCCCATCACTTGTTTTTTCAGCTCTTTTTCGGGCAAGAAAATATTAATGATATTTCCTCGTGATTTGCTCATTTTTTGTCCGTCGGTTCCGGGAACATATTTTGTTTCTTCCTGCAATTCCGCTTTCGGAAGCACAAAAATTTCTCCCATTTGATGATTGAATCTTGCACCCATATCTCTCGCCATTTCCAAATGTTGCAACTGATCTTTCCCAACCGGAACAATTTCTGCATCGTACAGCAAAATATCTGCAGCCATCAAAACGGGATAGGTAAAAAGTCCTGCATTCACATCTTCCAAACGATCTGCTTTATCTTTGAAAGAATGTGCCAAAGTCAATCTTTGATAAGGAAAAAAGCACGACAAATACCACGAAAGCTCACAAACTTCGGGAATATCGCTTTGTCTGTAAAAGAAAGTTTTTTCGGTATTTAATCCACAAGCAAGCCACGCTGCAGCGATTTCGTAGGTGTTTTGTTTCAGTTCTTCCGCATTTTTTATTTGGGTTAAAGCGTGCATATTTGCGATGAACAGAAACGATTCGTTTTCTGAAACTTTCGATAATTTGATGGCGGGAATAATTGCTCCCAGAAGATTTCCGAGATGCGGTGTTCCTGTAGCCTGTATTCCGGTGAGGATTCTGGACATATTTTTATGTGTGATAAATGATAATTGATGAATGATTTTAAAATCACGCAAAAATACAGAAAAGAAAGAATTCTATTTCAAAATAAAATAATAAATCACTACCCAAATTGCCACAAAAAATAATCCCGGAGCTAAAATGGATTTCGCTTTTTTTGTATCTTTTTTAATAATAAGGAGATACAAAACATAACCCGCTAAAATAGCAATTAAAAAAACGGGAACTGATAAATAGGCCATAATAATTTATTTTTCGATTTTTAAAATTACGAAAAAAAATGTGAAACTTTAAAATTCCAATCCATTCGGAAACGCTTTCTTCCTGAAAATCAATAACAAAGCTGCTCCAACTGTAATCGCAGAATCGGCAACATTAAAAATATATTTGAAAAACTCGATGTGTTTTCCGCCGATTAACGGGGTGTTTTCAGGAACATACCAATCTACCAAAGGAAAATGAAGCATATCTACAACACAACCTTTCATAAAAGCAGAATAGCCGTTTCCGAATTCCACCACTTTCGAGATTCCGCCATAATCAATCCAGCGTCCTACACTTTCGTCGAACACGGTTCCGCTGTCGAAGAGCATTCCGTAGAACATTCCGTCAACCAGATTTCCGATTGCTCCTGCAAAAATTATCGACATCGGAATGATTAAATAATTGGAAGCACCTTCTTTCAGCCACTTCCGGAAAAGGTAAATCATTCCGCCAATTAAAAACAACCGTACAATAACCAGAAAATATTTCCCGAGAAGTCCGCCGAAATGAAATCCATACGCCATTCCGGGATTTTCTACAAAAGTGAGTTTAAAGCCGGGAAAAACATCTGCACTTTCTCCTAAATGAAAAGTGGTTTTGATATAAATTTTTGAGGCTTGGTCGATTAAAAGGATGATAAAAGTGATGAGTGCTATCTTCTTCATTACAAATCCGTCTTTGGTTTTTCTTTAAAATTTCTCGCAGGTTTCACTGTTTTTTTGGACGAAACATAAGATTCGGATTTTTGGGTTTTTAAATTTCTGGTATGAAATTTTTCGTACCGGATTCCCATATCTTTCATTACACCTTTCAGTGCATTGAGTTCCATTTGGTTTTTCGGGTGAACAACTAATGATTCCATTTTTTTAGTTTAATTTTTTTTTGAAAGTTGATAGTTTCTCTTCATTTATGAAAAAATCTCAAAATAAATCGGAATGAGAACCTACACGGTGCAGGATAATTTCTTTTTCCTCTTCAAGCTGTTCCCAAATCAATAACAAATCCGGCTGAATGTGGCATTCTAAAAAACCTTTGTAATTTCCTTTTAAAGAATGAGGGGACATTTTTTCGGGGATTGCATCAAAACCGTTTTCATACAGAAACTCAAAACAATTTTGCAAAGCCAGTAATTTTTTGGCATTTTTAGAAATTTTCTTATAATCTTTCCTAAACTTTGTAGTAGGAGTAAGTTTATAGTTAGTCATTTTCCAAACTCTTCATTAATTCATCAATATCAGAAAAAGATTTTAGAAAAGGCTTTTCTTTCCTTCCTTCTTCAATCGCTTTTCTGGTTTCCGCATTGGGAATTCTCGGTAAATCTTCCAAAGGTTTTTTCTCTTGAATTTTTTCAAAACTCAATCTCATTTCCTTCAAAAAAGCTTTTACCTTTTCGAGTTGCGTTTTATTTTCAAAATGAACTAATAAGGATTCCATAACTTTATTATTGAATAAAAATTAATTTAAAAGTTTTAAAGGATATTCTATTTTTTTTGCAAAATTCGGCAATCTTCCATCTTCGGACTTCCATCATCCAGCGAAAACTACCGTTGCATATTCTTCGCTTCAATGCTCAAAGTTGCGTGCGGAACAGCTCTCAACCGGTCTTTTCCGATGAGTTTTCCGGTAACTCTGCAAATGCCGTAGGTTTTGTTTTCGATACGGATTAATGCGTTTTTCAGGTCACGGACAAATTTCTCCTGTCTTCCTGCCAAAATCGCATTCTGCTCTTTGCTCAAAGTTTCCGCACCTTCTTCAAACGCCTTGAAAGTCGGCGAAGTATCATCAGTTCCGTTATTTTGGTCATTGATGAAACTTTCGCGGATAAGCATTAAATCCCTTTCCGCTTTTTCTATTTTTTGCTGAATGAGTTCCTTGAATTCCTGCAAATCTGCATCGCTGTATCGTTGTCTTTCTTCGTTCATAATTTTTCTGATTTGAAAATGATACCATTTGAAAATTTGAAAACAATAAATATCCGTTTTTGCGAATTTCATTTTCAGATTCTCAAATCCTCAAATTTTATTAATATTTACTTTAAATTTCACATCGTCGATTTCAATTTCGACAAAAATTAGCAGTGAATTTACAATTTCTATTTTATCCGACAATACTTCTTCCGAAATATATGCGTTATTGTTGATAAGTTCTTTTTCAAACGGCGAGTTTTCTTCCAGTTGAATTGAAATTCTGTCGGTAAGTTCAAAATCTTTTTCTTTTCTTAAATTCTGAACCCGGTTGATAAATTCCCTTGCAATTCCTTCAGATTTTAATTCTTCGGTTATTGTCAAATCCAATGCCACAGTCATTTTCCCTTCATTTGCAACCGTCCATCCCGGAATGTCTTTCGTGAAAATTTCTACATCATCCAAAGAAATTTCATAACCTGCAATCTCCATTTTTCCTTCTTTTTCAAGATTTGAAATTTGGTCAGAATTTAAGTTAGCAATCTCATTTCCAACCACTTTCATATCTTTTCCAAGTCTTGAACCCAAAGTTTTGAAATTCGGTTTGATTTGTTTTACAATTAAATGTGACGCTTCATCAGCATTGATTAATTGCAGTTCTTTCACATTCACTTCCTGCTTGATTAAATCCGAAACGGCTAAAATCTGCTCTTCGGTTTTATTGTCCAACACAGGAATCATCACTTTTTGTAGAGGTTGTCTTACTTTGATGTTTTCTTTTTTTCTTAATGAAAAAACCATCGAAGTAATTTGTTGTGCCAAATGTGTTTTGGCTACCAAATCTTCATCAATCAAACTTTCATCAGCAATTGGGAAATCGGTTAAATGAACCGATTCCGCCGAATTTTTCTGCGTGATGCCGTTCAAATCCTGATACAGCTGATCCATAAAAAACGGAGCAATCGGTGCGGAAATTTTTGCAACAGTTTCTAAGCAAGTATATAAAGTTTGGTATGCCGAAATTTTGTCTTCGGAATAATCGCCTTTCCAGAAACGTCTTCTGCAAAGTCTTACATACCAATTACTTAAATTATCATTCACGAAATTATTAATCGCTCTTGCTACTTTCGTAGGTTCGTAATCTTCGTAGAAATATTTTACATCTTTTATTAATAAATTTAATTCAGATAAAATCCAACGGTCGATTTCCGGACGGTTTTCAATATCATTTTCGGAATAATTAAATCCGTCAACATTCGCATACAAAGCGAAGAAAGAATAGGTGTTGTAAAGTGTTCCGAAGAATTTCCGGCGGACTTCATCAATTCCTTCCACATCAAATTTCAGATTTTCCCAAGGATTTGCATTGGAAATCATATACCATCTCGTTGCATCTGGACCATATTTTTTCAAGGTTTCAAACGGATCAACAGCATTTCCTAATCTTTTCGACATTTTCTGTCCGTTTTTGTCTAAAACCAAACCGTTGCTCATCACATTTTTGTAAGCAACAGAATCGAAAACTGCCGTTCCAATCGCGTGCAGCGTGTAAAACCAACCACGAGTTTGGTCAACTCCTTCTGCAATAAAATCGGCAGGAAATGCTTTTCTTTCATCGATAAGTTCCTTGTTTTCAAACGGATAATGAAGCTGTGAATAAGGCATTGAACCGGAATCGAACCAAACATCAATTAAATCGGATTCCCGCTTCATCGGTTTTCCCGAATCGGAAACCAAGATGATTTCATCAACAATATTTTTGTGCAAATCAATCAACGCATAATTTTCTTCGGACATATTTCCAATTTCAAAATCTTTGAACGGATTGTCTTTCATTAAATCCGCCGAAACAGATTTTTCAATTTCATAATATAAATCTTCAATAGAACCGATGATGATTTCTTCCTTCAAATCTTCACTACGCCAAATTGGTAAAGGAATTCCCCAATATCTTGAGCGGGAAAGATTCCAGTCATTTACGTTTTCCAGCCAGTTTGCAAATCTGCCTTCTCCGGTTGATTTCGGTTTCCAGTTGATGGTTTCGTTCAGCTCTACCAAACGGTTTTTCACCGCCGTCATTTTCACAAACCAGGAATCCAAAGGATAATACAAAACAGGTTTGTCGGTTCTCCAGCAATGTGGATAAGAGTGGACGTATTTTTCTACTTTAAATGCTTTGTTTTCAGTTTTTAAAAGAATCGCCAATTCTACATCCCAAGATTTTTCGGGTGCAGTTCCGTTATCGTAATATTCGTTTTTAATGTATTTTCCACTGAAAATTTCGGGAACATTTTCTCCTTTTAAAAATTTAGCCTGCAAATCAACCAAAGGGACAAGATTGTCGTTTTCATCTTTTACCAACATCGGCGAAATTCCGGCTTCTTTGGCAACTCTCGCATCATCTGCACCGAAAGTCGGAGCGATATGCACGATTCCGGTTCCGTCTTCTG
>CAYSQR010000103.1:0-7824 GCA_964433195.1 uncultured Kaistella sp.
CATAAACATTGCAGACCATTCGTTTGCCACATCTCCTACAGGACGACCTACAACTTTTGACAATACTTTTACAGCGGGTGCTTTATCTCTGCGTTGCAGCAAACTCGGTCCGGAACTCATTTCCACCTCTGCAAACTGACTCAGACGAATCTGTTCTCCTTTCGGATTGGTAAACATTAAATTTTTAACATCATCAATCGATTTTCTGCTGTTATCAGCAAGACGGATATTGATGTCGTATTCATATTCTCCGTCTCCGTATTTTCCGTCGGTATTTCCGTTGAATGCCGTTTGCATTGATTGTCCCACGCTTGAAAGATTAAGACCGAGAGAAGCCATTTTATCACGATTTATATTTACGCGAACTTCGGGATTTCCGGTATCGGTGGATAATTCCGCATCTACAGCTCCCGGAACTTTTTTTAATAATTCCAGGATTCTGGTTGCTTCTTTATTGGCAGTTTCATTATCCGAAGCTGTAACTACCATTTCAATCGGTGCATTATCTGCTCCCATAATTCCGATGGGTGCGGTTTTAAATTCAACTCCGGTGAATTTTTCTTCCAAAGCTCTCTTTATTTTTGCAGATTTAATGTCCGTACTTTCGTTACGTTCGGATTTATCCGTTAAAATTACCTGAACTTCAGATTGATACACTGTTGCCTGTGCTCCTCCAAATCCAGTAGATTGCTGACCAACGGTTGTAATCATATCCACAACATCTTTATCGTTTCTCAGGAATTTTTCTACTTCAAGGGTAACTTGATTGGTTTTTTCAATGGTTGCATCTTTCGGTAATTCCATCTGAACCAAGAATTGACCTCTATCCATTTTCGGGAAAAATTCTCCGCCGATGAATCCGAATGCTACCAACATAAAAGAAGATATCAAGATAACAAAAGTAACTACAACGGTCGCTATTCTTCTTAATGCCGTTTTCAGACACCATTCGAGAATTGCCGTAATCCAATGTGTGAAATTATCCAATTGCTTTTCAAACCAGAGAATGAATTTCTGGAAGATATTTTTCCCCGTTAAATGTTCTAATTTTCCGAATCTGGAAGAAAGCCAAGGAATAATGGTAAATGAAGCCAACAAGGAGAATGAAGTCGCAATAACCACCGTAACACAGAACTGTGCGAGAATATTTGCGACCAAACCATCACTCATTGCAATCGGCAAGAATACCACCACAATTACCAAAGTAATGGCAGAAACAGTAAATCCGATTTCCGAAGCTCCATCGTAAGCTGCACGGATTTTGGATTTTCCCATTTCCATATGACGATAGACATTTTCCAAAACCACAATCGCATCATCCACAAGAATACCTACAACCAAGGAAAGTCCGAGTAAACTCATTAAGTTCAGCGTATATCCCATTAAATTCATTCCGATAAAAGTGGCAATCAAAGAAACCGGAATAGAAACCATTACGATAAATGCGTTTCGGATACTGTGAAGAAATAGTGCCATAACAATCGCCACAAGAATTACCGCAAGAAACAAATCGAAAATTACGTGATCTGCTGCTGCTAAAGTAAAATCTGTGGAATCATCAACAATATTGATTTTGACACCTTGTTTAGCATAATCTTTCTGAACCTGATCTATTGTTTTCTGAACGCTTTCTGAAACGGCAACTGCATTTGCATCGGATTGTTTTTTTATCTGCATCAAAATCGTGGGGAACTGGTTGTACCGTGCTACTTTTTCGACATCTTTCTGGGTATCGAAAACAGAAGCTACATCCGATAAACGAACCTGTACTCCTCCTTTGGTGGAAACGACAAGATTATTCATTTCCTCAATAGATTTGTATTTTCCGGATAAACGTATTGTGGATTTTGAAGTTCTGGTTTTTAAACTTCCTGTAGGGAAATCTAAGTTTGATGATAAAATCGCCTGTTGAACTTCGCCAATGGAAAGTCCGTAACCCTGCAATTTCTTTTCATCAATATTTACCTGAATCTCTCTTTCCTGTCCTCCTACAAGATTCACTTGTGCAACTCCGTTTACACGGGAAAAAACAGGATTTATTTTCTTGTCGAGTAAATCGTATAATTCTTTGCTGTTCAGCTTTTCGCTGGAAATACTCATTGTGATAATCGGTAAATCATCCAGAGAGAATTTGTTGAGCGAGGGTGCTTTTACATCATCGGGAAGATCGGAAAGAATGGCGTTTACTTTTCGTTGTGCATCATTCAGTGCAAAATCCACATCTGCACCCGGATTCAGCTGAACCATAATTACGGAAAGACTTTCGTAAGAAGATGCCTCCATTTTTTTTACATTTTCCAAAGCTCCTACTGCATCCTCGATTTTCCGTGTTACCGAAGTTTCCACCTCACTGGGAGAAGCTCCCGGATAAACAGTGGAAATCGTTACCATATTGGTTTCAAATTTCGGAATCAGTTCGTATCCCATTAAGGAATAGCTTAAGATTCCGCCTAAAGTAAGTATTGTAAAAAGTACAATAATTAACGTAGGTCTTTTAATTGATATTTCTGCTAACTTCATATATCTTCTACTTTACAATATTGATTTTGGATCCGTTGTCGAGATTGATTTGTCCACTGGTAATAACTTGTTCACCGCCATTAAGACCACTTAAAATCTGAATTCTGTTTCCGTAAACTTTTCCGGTGGTTACTTTTATCATTTTTGCCGTTCCGTTTTCTACGATGAATAATTGTCCGGAACTTACTCCGTTTACAAATGCATCTGCGGAAACAGTAAGCATATTTTGTGTTGCAGTACCATTATTTGTTTTGAATAAAGCAGTTGCATACATACCGGCTTTCAGTTTTCCGTTGTTTGCCACTTCTATTTCCACAGGAAAATTGAGTGAAGCATCACTTTTCGGTGCGATGAAAGTAATTCTTCCGCTGAAAGAATCTTCGGGTAAAACATTTACATTAATGTTTACATTCTGCCCAATCTGGATTTTCCCGACCTGACTTTCATCGACCAATACCGATAATTTTAAAGTATTGATATTCACAATCTCGAACATCTGAGTTCCTGCTGCAACTACAGATCCCGGTTCTACCAATCTTTTGTTGATGGTTCCGCTGATTGTTGCTTTTACATTGGTTTCATTTACCCGGATTCCCTGTGCTCTTACTGCAGCTTGTGCGTTTTTGAGCTGTAATCTGGAGTGATCCAACTGTTGTTTTGTAACGCCGCCTGTTTTAAAAGCATTTTCGTAACGCTGGTTATCAACAATCGCATTTTGAAGATTATTCTGTGCTTGTGTCATATCAACTTCTATCGCATCTTTTTTGATGATGGCCAAAGTTTGCCCGATTCCTACTCTGGAACCTTCCTGTACAAATACTTTCACAACACGACCTGCAATTTCCGAAGGAAACATTAATTCCTGTTTCGGAATAAAAGTTCCGTTGGCGGAATATTCCGTATTGATATCTTCTCTTGTTACCGTTTCTACATTTACATTTATTTTATCGACTTGTTTTGCAACTTCGGCAACTTCGGCATTTTGCTTGTTCTTGTTATCTGCAATTTTATAAGCACCAAGTCCTACTAAAAGTATTGCGACAATGATATATATTAACGTTTTTTTCATTTTAAAAAAATTAAGAAATTTAAAGATTTAGAAATTATTATTAGATTGCTCATTACTTATTACTGATTGCTAATGTATCGAGTTCTCCTTTAGCTTTAATTAATTGTATTTCGGCTTGTTTGTAATCCAGTAAAGCATTTGCATAATTCTGTTTTGCCTGAGTTAAGGCATTCTGAGCATCCAGCAATTCGGTAAGATTTGCTAAACCGTATTGATAGTTGGATTGTGAATTGGATTGTACTTTTTCTGCTAAAGCCACATTATCTTTCATTTTCTGAAGATTGATAATGGAATTTTCGATGTTTGTAACGGAATTTCTGTAATCCATATTCAAAGCAAGTTTGGTATTTTCGATATCCTGTTCCAAAGTCTGGATGTCGATTTCGGCTTGTGCGATTTTAGATTTAATTAATCCTCCCGTAAAAATAGGAATGTTCACATTCAAACCAACCGAAGCAAAATCGCTCCAGTTTACCCCGTTTTTCAATCCGTTTACCCAGGGAAATTTACTTCCTGTTGCGTACCATCCGTAATTTCCCTGAAGATTTACCGTAGGATATTTCAATGCTTCGGTTGCTTTTTTATTAAATTGTAATAATTCTTTTTGCTTTTCGAGAACTTTAAGTTCAGATCTGTTGCTTACATCGGTATATTGTGCAAGAAGCTCCGGCTTCGGATCGATGTTTTTTTCTTCCAATTCAATGGGAGTCTCGATGGGAATTCCCATATAGAATTTCAGGGCGTTTTTTGCCAGTTCGGTTCCGTTGATGATTTGTTGTCTGCTCGATGAGATATTGGTAAGCTGCACATTGGTTCTGTCCAGATCGATTTGTTTTGCCAATCCGTTGTCCACCAAACTTTTTATAATATCCCGTACTTTTTCCGTGTTGGAATAACTCGCTTCGATGGTTTTGAGGTTTTCTTCCTGCACAAATACGTTGTAGTATGCTGTAGCTACATTTACGATAATCTGCTCATTGGTAAGCTGAGAATTGAGAACATAAAATTCCCGTGTAGATTTCGCTGCTTTCAGACCTGTGAAAACTCTTTGATCAAAAAGAGTTTGAGTAACACTTGCCGCAATATTGGATGTCCAAGGTTGTCCCATTTTGATAACGGTAATCTGACCACCAAAATCTAAAACGGATTCCTGAATAACCGGATTGTACGTTAAACCGATATTTCCACCGATGGTTGGTAAAGCTCCTGCTTTTGCCTCGCTTATCAAATATTCGCTTTTTTTTACCTGGAGAGCGGCTTTTTTTGCTTCGGCTTTATTTTGCAATGCTTCAGAAATTGCACTTTGCAAAGAAACAATTTGCTGTGCCTGAAAAGTTGTACTGCCGAAAACCATAAATGCCGCTGCAATACCAGATTTCAGTATGTTTGCAGAATGCAATTTTCCATTCATAATTTTATTTTTACTTTTTGTAATGACGGATGAGTTTTTGTTTTACTTTAAATATTTTAATTTTTGAAAAGCATATTGAGAATAATACTTTTCCTTTCGGAAATGATTTCATCAAATTCCTTGTTTTCTATCATCAGGTTTTCTTTGATTAAAGGTCGCATCGCACTGGGAAAAATGAGCAGAGAAATCATATTTAATAAAAACTGTACAGGCTTCATTCTTTCTATATTTCCCAATTCCATTTCTTTTTCTATATCCTGATAGAGCTTTTTCAAATCATTTTCTTCTATATCCTTTCTGTGACAAGTTCCTTTATTCATTTGCAAAACGATATAAGTTTCCAAATAAGGATACTGAAGACTTGTAGAAAGACTTCCTTCTATAAATTGGCGTATTTTTTCTTTCAGTGGTAAATCGGAGCTTAGAATAATTTCGGATTTCTCGCGTTCCACTTTTTGGGCTTCATCGAAAATAATCTGAATTAAATTATCTCTCGACCGGAAATAATAATTGATTAAAGTTCTGTTCACTCCGGCTGCATCGGCAATTTCTTGTGTTGTAGCATTAAATTTTCCATCCCCGAAAAATAGTTTTTTGGCGGTTTTTTTAATTAATACTTCCGTATCATCTTTTTTAATTTCAGCACTCATATTTTATTAATATTGACAAAAAAGTTTGACAAAATTATTAAATAAAAAAATTTGACAAAAATGTTAATTAATATTTAACAAAACTTTAACACTGAAGAGAAAATAAAAAAGATACGTATAATCTCTATTACACAACGTTATCCAATCTTGAATAGAGCCATATTCAAAATTCACTACTTTGATAGAAATAAGCTGAAGAATAAATTTTGGGAATACAAATGATGATTAGATAAATCACATCTTCAAAATAAAAAATGGTGGTCTAAATCTTACCAACCTCCGGAAGCTCCTCCTCCTCCGAAACTTCCTCCTCCTCCGAAACCGCCGAATCCTCCACCGGAAGAACTTCCGCCACCAAATCCGCCGCCACCGAAACTTCCCGGAAACGGAAAAAATCCACCGGGATAAGTATTTCGACCCCGTTTTGAAAGAATAACGTCATCATCGTCGTCATAATTTCTTCCATTTCCGCCACCTTTATTTTTAAACAGAAAACTGATAATAATGAAAATGAAAAAAGCAATCAGCAGTATTTCAAAAGCAGTAAGGTTTCCTTCGGATGAAGTATCTTTTACAATCGGTTTGAATTTTCCATGAACAGCTTCCATCAAAGCGGTTGTTCCGCAGTTGATTCCTTCGTACCAAAGTCCCTGTTTGAAATTCGGCGTTACGATATAATCTATGATTTGTCCTGCAACAGAAGCGGTAAGATATTGTTCTACCGCTCTTCCTTGCTGTATCGACATCGTGCGATCTTCTGTTGCGATGAGGAAAACAATTCCGTTATCAATTCCTTTTTTTCCGATTCCCCATTTTTCGCCATATCTTGTTGCGAGATAATTCACATCTTCTCCATCGGTTGTCGGAATGATGATGACTTCAATTTCCGTAGAAGTAGAATCCGCAAACTTGATGAGTTTTTGGTTGAGCTGGTCTTTTTCGGTTTCATTCAAAAGTCCGGCTTTATCGTAAACCGGATACAGAACTGCAGGTTTTTCAGGAATATTCTGGGCAAAAACAAAAACGTTTAAGCCAAGAAATAGAAATACAAAAAATTGTTTAAGAGAAAGTAATCTCATTCGGAAGTTCGTTTGGATTTTCTCCTGTTATAGGGAAATATTTTTTGAGTTCTTTTCCGGTTTCCAGAACAGCATTTTTCAGACCATCATAATAATTTCCTTTGGAAAATTCGGAGGTAATTTCGTCGTGCATTTTGTCCCAAAAATTTTGGCAGACTTTGTTGTGAATACCTTCATCACCGATAATTGTGAGATAATGCTTCTCGAAATTTACGTGGAAAAGCACCGCATTTTTCTCAGCAGTTTTATCTTCACAGAGCGTTTTGAAAACTTCAAAAGCCATCTCTGCATTATTTCCTTCGGTATTGGAATCGATGTGGATTCTTATTTCTCCGGTGGAAAAATCTTCTGCTGTATGAATGGCTTCCACAAGGGAAGCCATTTGAATATCTGTAAGAAAACTATTCATTTAATTAGAAAAAACTTCAGGTGCTTTTTCCGCTCCTGCTGCAGCTTTGAAAAGAGGTTTTTCTTTGAAGTTGGTAAAATTTGCCAGAATATTATTAGGGAATGTTTTGATGGTGGTATTGTAATCCCGTGTAGCTTCGTTGTAATAAACGGTTTCGCTTCGGATGCTGTTTTCTATCGCAGTATATTCTCTTTGGAAATTCAGGTATTGCTGGTCTGCTTTCAGATTCGGATATTGTTCTACAACCGCCATTAATCTGCTCAATGCACCGCTCAATTCTCCTTGTGCCGCTTGGAATTTTGCCAAATCCGCTTCAGTCATATTAGTCGGATCAATCGTAACGGAAGTTGCTTTGGAACGGGCTTCAATTACTTTTGTTAAAGTTTCCTGCTCGAATTGCGAATAGGATTTTACCGTATTTTCCAGATTGGGAATCAAGTTCGCACGTTTTTGGTAAACGGTTTCCACGTTTGACCATTTTGTATTTACTGTTTGTTCTTTGCCCACGAAAGTATTGAATCCGTTTTTTCCCCAGAAAAACAATATCGCAGCAACGACAAGTAGAGCGATTCCGATGGTTCCTGCACTCATACATCCTCTATTTCTCATAGTCTTAATTTTTTAATGTTAGAAATTTGATAATTCAAATATACAAATTATGTATTAAATTTGTAAAAATTAAAAAA
>CAYSQR010000104.1:0-7804 GCA_964433195.1 uncultured Kaistella sp.
TACACCAAATCTTCGTGAATTACAGGAAAAAGAACCTTTAACTAAACTTTTAGTTGAGTTGCAAAATCTCAATTCCGAAAAAGAAAAACCGAAACCAATTCTTCTGAAAATTGCTCCGGATTTATCCGACGAACAACTTTTAGACATTATCGACATCGTAAAAGAAACAAAAATTGCAGGCGTAATCGCTACAAATACTACTCTTTCACGGGAAAATTTAATTTCAGAAAATAAAACTGAAACAGGCGGACTTTCCGGAAAGCCTTTAATAAAACGCTCCACCGAAGTCATCCGTTTTCTTTCCGAAAAAAGCGGAAAAGCTTTCCCGATCATCGGAGTCGGCGGAATTCATTCTGCAAAAGATGCTCTGGAAAAATTAGAAGCAGGAGCAAGTTTGGTGCAGCTTTATACGGGATTTATTTACGAAGGACCCGGATTGATTAACGAAATTAACCGGGAACTTTTGAAGTGATGGAGTTTTTTGAACTAAAGATTCCCAAATATTTCATCGGTGGAAAAACTCAACTCGGGAAAAGTTCTGGAAATAATGATTTCTCCTTCTGTTGCGGGTTTCAACCCGATATAAATTCCGTTTGCCAATCCTTCAAGGATTTAGATTTACGAACATCTGCAATCGGAATCACATCCCGGTTTTCCTTTTTTGAATTTCTTCGTTCCGAAATTTTTCATAATAATCTTGAACAAAGAATATCCTGCAAACAAAACGATTACAGCGATTATGATATATTGAAGAACATGAGAATTATCCATTATTTAAAAATCTGATAGACAATCAACGACGCAAAATAAGCCAATCCCGACATTCCGAAAAGCTGTACCATCGTCCATTTCCAGCTTTTGGTTTCTTTATATACAACGGCTAAAGTGGAAACACACTGCATCGCAAACGCATAAAAAAACAAAACCGAAATTCCCGTCGCAAAGCTAAAAACTTTTTCACCGTTCGGTTTTACGTCGTTCCGCATTTTGTCGATGATTCTTTCTTCGGGAGCTTCTTCGTCAAGCGAATATAAAGTGGACATCGTTCCTACAAAAACTTCTCTCGCTACAAAACTTGTGAGGATTCCGACTCCCATTTTCCAGTCATAACCAAGCGGAGCAATTGCCGGTTCTATGGATCTTCCCATTTTGGCAAGATAAGAATTCTCGAGCTTTACGTCGGTTGCAACAAACTGATTTTCATTTTGTTTCGGACCGATATAACTGAAAAACCAAATCACGATGCTGAAAAAGAAAATGATTTTTCCTGCACCGGTTACAAATTCCCATACTTTCCCTAAAACCAATTTGAAATCATAGCCGAAAAGCGGCATTTTATAAGCCGGCAAATCCATCACGAGGAAAGATTTCCCCTTGTTTTTTATAATTTTCTTCAAAAGCAAAGATGCCATTAATGACATAAAAAATCCCAGAAAATACATCGCCATCAAAGCCAAAGCTTTATAGCTGATTCCGCCGAAATATTCGTTCGGAATAATCAATCCGATGATGATGCTGTAAACAGGAAGTCGTGCAGAACACGTCATAAACGGTGTTACAAGAATTGTAATCAGCCGTTCTTTTACGTTTTCGATATTTCTTGTGGACATAATCGCAGGAATTGCACAAGCTGTTCCGGAAACAAGCGGAACGATGCTTTTTCCGTTCAGTCCGAATGGTCGCAAAAACCTGTCCATTAAAAAGATTACTCTCGCCATATAACCGGAATCTTCCAGCAAATACAGAAAATATAAAAGGATTCCGATTTGCGGAGCGAAAACCATAATTCCTCCTAATCCGGGAATGATTCCGTTTGAAATCAATGAATTAACCGGACCTTCCGGAAGATGGGTATTTGCAAAGCCGGAAAGCCAAAGGAAAAAATCCGAAATCCAGTTCATCGGATATTCTGCCAGAAAAAAAACACTTTGGAAAATGATTAAAAGAATGATGGCAAAAACCAGATAACCCCAGAATTTATGAACCAAAACCTTATCTAATTTCTCGGTTAAAAGTTCTTTGATTTGTGGTTTTTTGGATAAAACATTCGTAATAATATTGTCGATATTCTGATAACGGCGAATTGTTTCCTGCGTTTGTAATCTTTTGGGAACAAGACATTTTACCTCATCATCATTCATCTGTTCTTTTACTGTTTCGAGTTTTCCGAGATAAGTTTCGGAGGCGAGTAAAGTCCAGATTTTATATTGGTTCTCTTCTTTTGTTTCGGATAAAATTCTGAAAACCAAGTTTTTCTGTTCCAAAGGGATTTCAAAGGAAACGGTTTCCGATTTTGTAAAATTATTATTAAAAATTTCTTCGCGGAGTTCTTCGATTCCACGATTGTTTTTGGCATCGGTTTGCAGGATTTTTACTTTCAATTCTTTGGAAAGCTCCTCAAGATTGATGTTAATTCCCCGTCTTTCAGCTTGGTCTATTTGATTCACAATCAACAAAACAGGAATTCCCAAATCCTGAATCTGCTGAAAAAGAAGCAGACCTCTTTTGATGCTCAATGCTTCGAGAATGTAAACAACTCCTGAATAATTCTGCTGTTCTTCAATCAGAAATTTAGAAAAAATGGCTTCATCTTCGGAAGTGGGATAAACGCTGTAAGAACCGGGCAAATCGATGACTTCTACTTTTTCATCTTTGTATTCGTAATTTCCGGAATGACTTGCAACGGTAACTCCTGCATAATTCCCGGTTTTTTGCTTTTTGTTGCAAAGCAGATTGAAAACGGTAGATTTCCCAACATTGGGATTTCCGACGAGAAGGATTTGTTTGTTGTCTGAACTCTTTTTCATTTAAACAGTTTCTACAATGATAAATTGTGCTTCTTCCTCACGAAGAGCAATCCGGCTTTTCTCGTCGCCAAATTCAATATACAAAGGTCCGCTGAAAGGTGCTTGATAAAGAATTTTGAAAACCGTTTCGGGAAGAAGTCCCATTTCAATAATTTTATTGGGCATTTTGAGGGTTTCGCTCTCGTAACCCAAAATTTTTCCCAATTTATTCTTCGGGAAACAGGATAATTTATTTGAAATACCTCCTTTCAATTCTGATAATTTGAAGCACAAAGATAATTATTTAAATTTAATCTAAATAAGGAGTTTGCAACACGGATTATTCCTGCAAAAAACCCCGAAACAAATTTTGCTTCAGGGTTTTCAAAATATAATTTAGTGAATATGAATTCTATTTCTTCGCTTTTGGAGCGGGAATTTCGATTGGATTGTCATTGGCATCAAAAAAATCTTTTACCATTTTTTCCTGCTGTTTCATCATTTCTCCTATGGTTGAATCGCTTCCCGGCATTTTTTGGGACAATATTTCTTTGGTCAGCAAAGGTCTTGCTGAAGCAAACGGATCTTTTTTATAATCAGCCCAGGTTTTTTCAAATTTTTCCCGGCTGATTTCTTGTGGTTTCCCACCGTTTCCTCCCGGAGAAATATTTTCGAGATAGGTATTTTCGCTGAAATTTTCCACTTTTTTATTTCCTTTCAGTTCCCAAGAATAATTGTTTCCTTCGTCCTCGATTTTAATAATTAATCCCGGTAATCCGTGGAATTTGTACGGTCCGTCCTGAAACGGTAAATCTGCAGAAAACCAGGCATTCCATTTTCTGCCGCCAAATTCTACTGTTGCTTTTTGGGTGTTGTAACTTCCTATTTTCTGTTTTTCGCTGAGAATTTTCCAGTCAAATTTCGTATTATCATTGTAAGCGATATTCATAGGAGTGAATCCGCTGGAAATTCTTTCAACATACTGTATTTTCATCTCCGGATAAAATTTATATATTTTCTCGGAAAACTTCGGCATTGTAAGCGATTTGGAAATATCTTTGAAAACACCGGCTTTCTGCATCTCCTCAAATTGGACTTTCATAATAGAATCCTGTGCAACCATCGTATAATCACGGTAAAGGGATTTTTCTTTGGTAATATCCAAAATCGTCATTACCTTATCGATTTTTGCGGAATCTTTTTTCGGTTTGAAGGTGAGTTCATAAAAGAATCTGTTCGCGGTTTCCTGTGCATTTAATGCAAAAAAAGCAGTGAGTAAAAAGAGGGTGAAATATTTTTTCATTTTTTCTAATTTTAATAATTAGTTCGTTTTTTAAAGTATTTGTTACAAAAATTTATGAAAATTTTATAGGTTTTTTAAATCATTCGTTCAGAAAATCTGAGTAATTTTATCGGTACAAAAAAATAATTTTTATGGATTCTTTACCAAATCTGAAAAACGAGCTGAAACAGGAATATGAAACGACCAGGAAGTTTATCGACAATTTTCCGGAAGGAAAAAACGATTATGCTCCGCACGAAAAAAGTATGAAAATGATGGGTCTTGCAATACATATTGTTGAAATTTTGGGATGGACGGATTATATGCTGAAAAACGACAAGCTGGATTTTGCTGCAGGTGATTATCAACCAACGGTAATTAACACCAAAGAAGAGTTGCAGCAAAAAATGGAAGAATTTTATCTTGCTTCCAAAACCGCCCTCGAAAACACCGATGAAGAAATACTAAACGGAAGATGGACAATGCATATGGGAGAACAGCTTTTGGCGGATTTCAGCAAATATGAAGCGATTCGCCACGCTTTGAGCCAGCTTATTCATCACAGAGCTCAATTGGGAATTTATTACAGACTGAACGATATTCCCGTTCCGGGAAGTTACGGACCAAGTGCCGATGAACAAGGTTTTTAAGTTTTAACCGGATTAAATAAATGATGAATCCCGTCTTATTTTGTAAGACGGGATTTTTTTATGGAACCAGTTCAATTTTATTATTGTTTCCTGCCATTTCTTCTCTTGCATTTTTTTCGAGTTCGCGGAGAACTTCTTTCGGATCGGAAATTTCTTTTCCTCCGACATTAATCATCACTTTGGAATTCGGGCGGTTCAGGATTTCCCGCATTCCCTGAACAGGGTCGTTTTCGTATTGCTTCAGCTGTTTTATATATTGTTGCCGATTCACTTCAATTGGTTTTTTCCTGGTAAACGGAATGTCTTTTCCTTGTGTATTGAGTTCTTCCTGTGTGGTTTCCGTGATTTTTTTTATTCCTTTCAGTTCCATTTTATGACTTTCGGTTTGGTCATAAATTTCAACAATTAATCCGGGAAGTCCTGAAAATTTGTAAGGACCGTCCTGAATCGGAACATCGGTTGTAAACCAAGCAATCCAGTTTCTTCCGGCAAAATCTGCGGTTGCTTTCTGGGTAGTGAACTCACCGGATTTCTTTTTATCGGGCAGTATTTTCCACGTGATTTTTCTGTCTTCCGGTACTTTATAAGAATCGTTTCCGATGGAGGAAATCAAAGTCGTTTTGTATTCCGGATAGGTTTTTTCCACTTCGTAATTTATTTCTTCTCCTCCTCGTCTTTGCCTGTTTACGGAAATGTTTCCGCTTCCTGAAGCCATTTGTTTTTTGATGCTTTCTACAATGGTGGAGTCGCTTTCGAAAGTGCTTTTGCTGTAGTATTTCGAGCCTTTTTTATCGATGTCGAGATACATCCATTCGGTTTTTATACTGTCTGTTTTTGTGGAATCGGGACGGAATTTATATTCATAAATAACACGGTTGTTCTGTGCAGAAATCATTAATGAAAAAAGCAGAAACAAGATTGAAGTTTTCTTCATACCTATTTTTTTAGTGAAACAAATATAGAAATTATTTTTATTAAGGGTATTGTTAATTTAAAATAGGTTTATAAAAAACAAGACCTGTTTCAAACCTTATAGGTTCTACGAAACTACAAGGTTTAAGAAGATATCTGTGATTAATGTAACAATCCCTTATTTTTAACACATTAGTTATCAAAAATTAGTTCCATAAAAGTTTCATCCTTCGGCAAACCAATAACACATTAGATTGAAAATCAAAGATTTTCAGCTTTGTGTTTTTTCTGTTTTTTTCACGGTTTTAAATCAAATCTTATGTGACTTATGTGTTTGATTTTGAACAGGCTCTAAATTTTATTTAAAATTAAATTTCACGGTAAACATAAACTGGCTTGGTCGAATGTTGATTGAGGTTCGGGAAACCGAATTGGTTGAAGCATCTACTGCGATAACTTCATATAGTTTTTTGTCGGCGATATTCAGCCATTTCAGTTCGAAATCTATTTTCTTTTTCGACCAAGTGTACTGATAAGACAAATCGTAAAAAGCATTTCTGTAATTTTCGTTTAAAGTCTTGCTCGAAACATCGTCCCAGTTGAAGCCAATCGTATGATTTTCCAGAGGATAAATGAACAAAGCCAGATTATGATTCCATCCGGAAGTTTTGTATTGGGAATTATCGTAAAGATTTCTGCTTTTGTTCCAGTTCATCGAAATATTATAATCAAAGCTCATCCAAGAAAAATAAGTATTGTTAAATTTAAACCCGAAACTCTGTCCGTTGTTTTCCGATTCTATGATATTTCCGTTCAACAAGCTGAAACTGTTGGAATCTCTGTTTGAAAAACTCGCAGAAACATTCGACTTGAATTTCGGGAAATATTTACCAATTTCGGCTCTTTCGGTTTGACTTGCCGGTGAATTTTTAAATGCAATAACTTCCGTAAAGTTTGACGATTCCGTCATCGTGCGACTTACGATAAGATTATTGGTCGTATTTCCGAAATTGTATCCGATGTTGAAAAACAAATTGTTCAGCGGATTACGGTATTCCAATCTGGAACCGATGCTTCTGCTGATATTTTCCGGAAGCGGACTGTCTTTAATTCCTATGTTTAAAGGATTTGTAAGTAAATAACCTCCGTAAAGCGAACCGAAATTTCCGAAATTATAATTGATGTTTCCAAAAGTCCAGATTTTGAAAAACGAAGCGAAATCATAACTTAAAAACATACTCGGTTCAAAAACAGTTTTACTGACTTCGCGTGAAACATTTCTCACATTATCCTGATAATCAATTCCGTAAAAATTCATTGGTAAAGTTAAATTGAAATTGAGTGCGCTTGCTTTATAATTAATTCCAACCTGTGTATAAGGTTGAATCTGATTCCAGTGCATATCGTTTCTGAAATTTTCTCCCAAAGAAGAAAAACTTCCTGCGTTGCTTCCCGAAAGAAGGGATTTCATTCCGTTGAAACTCAGATTAAGACCAGTTTCGGGAGTGAATGTCCATTTTTTATACGAAAATCCTACGGATGCGGAATGGTTTACCTCTATTGTTTTTAATCGGAGGTCTTGTTTCAGTGCATCATAATTTATTGCTTCGGGAAAAATATTGGAATAAGAATAATTTGCAGGTGCGGAAAAAAGTGTCTGCTTATCATTCTGATAATTAAAGTAGCTCATAAAATTTACCAGCTTTTCTTTCCAGGGAATAATGGTGCTCAATGAGTTTTGGAAACTTACCGTAGGTGATTCCATAGATTCGTCGGCAAATCTTGTTCCGGTGGGTTCCATTCTGTTTGCAACCGCTCTGTCTGTATCCCAGAAACCGTTCCACGTCGTAGTATTTTTAAAGAATCCCTTTTTGGCATTTCTGGTAAAAATCATTTCTCCTTTTGCCGAATTGCTGTAAAATTTATTATTGATTAGCTGGGAAACTGTAAATCCACCCGGATAAATTGCTGATGGACTGTAAACCGTTTCGTAATAAGAATCTCTTCCGATTGCATTGTTGGAATAATTTGCACTTGCTTTAAACTCCCATTCTTTGTTTTTAAACGGATTCGTCAAAACATTCGCCGAAAAAAAGTGAACATTATTCATCAAATATCTTTTCTCGGGAAGATTTGGGGTAGAAGCATTTTCTATATTAATCCAGTTTTTTTGC
>CAYSQR010000105.1:0-7790 GCA_964433195.1 uncultured Kaistella sp.
TTCGGGATTGTAATTTCCGTTGGTTGTATACGGAACTTGGTTGGTTTCCGGAGAAAGCTGCACCATTCCGAAAGGAGCAGTTGCTCCGGGAAAAGTATGTCCCATATTTTTGGTTCCTACAAAAGGATTCACGTAAGAAATAAGACTTTGTGCATTCATTTTCACGGCTAAAAAAGAAAGAAAAAAGAGAATGGTATTTTGGATTTTCATAATGAAGAATTTTATTGATTGATTCAAAAAAAATCGATGAATCATTCCGCTTTCAGTAGATTTATCGAAACCGTTGCCAAATCAGAATCCGGATATTTTCTGAACAAATCTTTATCGATCGTTAAACCGACTTCTTTGCAGATTTTCCGGAAAACTTTCGCTTCCACAATATACTGGTCGGAAAATCCGTGCGTTGCATCATAAGCGGTTGCGGGAGTTTCACCCAAATGTTGGCTTGTAATTTTGGGGTTTAAAGTGTGGAGTTCTATTACAAGAAGTCCGTTCTTTTTAATGTAAGGAAGCCACAAAGTGAGGTGTTCTTTCAGATTTTCTTCCACTAATTTATTCGGGATTCTTTCTCCTCTGAAAGCAAAAGCACCGGTAGAAGTGGAGGTTCTTTGAGGATTTATGTTTTCGGGGTTTTTCCAGATTCTGTTGTGGTCGAGAAAAGTTCTGATGTTCAGCAAATCAGAGAGATTGATGTCGTAATTTTCCTTCAAATCTTTTGACAGCAAATCAGGATTTCCGATATCTCCCCAAATTACTTTTGCCCAAATATCATTATTAATGAGATTCGCTCTTGTTACATTCAGTGCGGCTTGGTTGAAATCTGCACCCACCAAAAAAAGCGGATAATCTTCCAGCATTTTTCCCCTTAAAGTATGCCTTTCCACAGTTTCAAAAATATGCTGGATAAAAGCACCGTTTCCGCATCCCATATCCAAAATTCCTTTCGGCTGAAGATGAACCGGCTGGTTGAAAATAGAAATGATAAAATCCGTAACCACCTTAAAATAAGTAGAATGAGCACCTCCGCTTCCCCAAACATTCATTTTTCTATCGACGTGGATTTCGTCTTCACTTTCGCTGATTTCTCTTAATTTTTTCGGATTCCCGAAAAGCAGATCTTCCATTCTGTTGAACATCGGGAGATAAGAAACCGTAACTCCGTAAGAAGCGGCACGTCTTGCAAAATACAAACCGTTTTCGGTGAATTTAAAGTTTTTGTTGTTCTTGGTAAACCATCCCAAATAAGTTAAAAAATCAAGAATTTTCTCGAAATTTTCAGGGTTTTTGTGAAATTCAACTGCCTGAAAAGAAGTTTCCATAAAATATTTATGAAACATCCCTCTCATTCCCAACTGAACGATTACAGGGGAAACCAAACAACCTTCAATGTGTTTCAGAATTTGAAGGAAAACCGTTTTATCAATTTTATTTTCCGGGATTTCAAATCCGAACTGAGTTTTAAAATCATCAAATAAATAAACGAAATTTTCAAACGAACCCGGCTCGAATTTCTGGAAAACAGGATTTGTCGATTCTTTCAGATAAGGAATTACTTTATCGTAAAGTGATGCATATTTCAGCAGAAATCCTGTTTTTTCATTAAAGTTTAAAATGACGGAATCCGTTTCATTATCAAGAAAATAATCGATAAAACCTTGTGAAGCGAGTAATCGAAGAGCGACATTCAGGTAGCCTTCGTTGCTTTGGGTTTTCTCCGAAATTTCTTTCAGCAGGATTTTTTTTGAATCAAAAATCAGATTAATGATTTCCTTTTTTTGCAAAGCTGCAACAACAGGAGCGGTAACAATTCCGTCGAGATGCCTGAAAATGGAACTCCGGAGTTCTTTTTTGTCCATAAAATTTATCGTTGATTGACTTTGATAAATATAGACAAATTTTTATGATTCATTTTTGAGAGAATGTTAAAAAAATATTTTAAACCACAATAGTCACAAAAGTTTTGTTTTAAGAAAAATAAATAACTTTTTAAAATACAAATAAGGATTGCTTCTTATTTGTACTTTAAAAAGCTTTACAAATACTTCTACTTTTGTGACTATTGTGGTTATTAAAAATAATTTGAACAGACTTGTAAATAGTAAAAAAATATTTTGCTCATTCAAATTAATTTTTAACTTTGCAATTCAAAGTTCTTTTTATGGAATCAAAAAATTATCACGAAGACTTATCTCACATCCGGAAAATGATGGAGCAAAGTTCACGGTTTATTTCACTCAGCGGACTTTCCGGAGTTTTTGCAGGATTGGCTGCTTTGTTTGGAGTGGGATATGTGTATTTCGTTTTTCAGCGAGAAGGAATTGATTATTTCGCCGGAAACAGAAATGTTTTTTCTGAAAGTTTGGTGAAAGAATTGGTTTTAATCGGAGCAGTGATTCTTTTTCTCGCCATTTTATCGGGATATTTTTTTACCGCAAAAAAAAGTAAATCTCATAATCTGAAAATCTGGGACAAAACCACGAAAAGATTATTGTTTAATTTTTCTGTTCCATTAATTACCGGCGGATTTTTCTGTTTGGGTTTGCTGTACCATCATTTGTTTGTGATGATTGCACCCGCAACTTTAATTTTCTACGGATTGGCTTTGATAAATGCGGAAAAATATACCTTAACCGATGTGAAATATCTTGGTTACTGTGAAATTATTCTGGGATTGCTTTCCTTATTTTTCCTTGGATGGGGATTGGTTTTCTGGGCAATTGGCTTTGGAGTTTTGCATATTGTGTATGGAATTGTGATGTATAAAAAGTATCGGTAAAAAGAAATAAGTTATGGGAATCGGTTTTGCTTTAATGATACTTATTTGGATTTTGTTTATTTTAATCTCAGCATATTTTTTTATTTATTCCATAAAGAAAAAGAAGATATTTGGAGTTATTATTTCTTCTGTTTGTTTTTTATTTTTGGTGAGTTTTTATTTTATTAATGATATTGAAGAAGTAAATTTGAGTAAAGATGATGTTAAGAATGATTTGAGATTTCTTAAAGTTAATTTAAAAGATGATTTTGAAATTATTAGTAATGAAGTGAGCGGAATGCCTAAAAGAAGCCAAGAAACAGAAATCATAATATCTACAATGGATTCAGAGAGAATACTAAATGAAATTAAAAATGCGAAGAATTTTAAAATATTAGATATAGATAGAGAAGGAGTTCTTATTATTGAGCCAAATAAGAGTTATGATAAAGACGGAATTTTAAATTATAAATATCCAGACTTTTATTCAAAAGAATTATTTGAAATTACAAACGTTCCTCCAACAAGATTTCATTTATATATAAAAGAAAAAAATGATACTTTAAAATATCAAAAATTTGAAGTTTAATAGTTCTAATTAAATTGCCCAATATCAACCAACGCAACATATTAGTCACCAAGTATTTTTTGCATAATATGTATGGAATTGTGATGTATAAAAAGTATAAGTGATGGGAATAGGTTTTGTGATTCTTGGCTTATTTGGGTTTTTTTTACTCCTTTCCTCTATAGTATTATTCTTTGTTTTTAAAAAGAAAGGATATATCAAGACTGGAATTATAGTTTCAACAATTTTAGCATTAATTGTGTTAATTCCTATATTTTCGATGATTTTCGAAAGTGAGCTTTATTTTAAATCAAATGCAAAAGAAGATTTAAAACAAATAGATGTAGTATTACAAAACGATTTTGATATAGTTTCAAATGAAATTGTTGGATTGAATAAATATTATCAGATAACATATCTTAAAATTTCAAAAGAGGATAGAAATAGAATTATCAACGACATTCGAAAATCTAATGGATTCAAAATTTTCACATCTAAAGATAGCACTTTGGCAACTACAATATTGAATTCTGAAAATTGGAGAGCCAATAAAACAGAAGTTTGGAACTATCAAATCGGAGAAGAGTTTATAAAAGAATATTATCATAAAAGAGAAGGATATGTAGCGATTTCAATTACTATAAAATTAAAAACAAACTCAGATAGTTTAATTATAAATAGAATAGAATAATACTTAACATCGATAAACTCAACAAAGAATATGAAAGCCAAATTAGTCACCAAGTATTTTTTGCATAATATGTATGGAATTGTGATTTATAAAAAGTATAAGTGATGTATTTTATTTCATTTTTAATTTTATTGTTTTTTGTAGGTGTTACGTTGATTTTACCATTAACTTATTTTTTTACAAAAAAGAAAATTTTTCTAAAACTTTTTTTCGGATTTTGGGGATTTGTAATTTTACTTTTTTGCATATTGTCGATAATTGGTTTTATTAATAGCAAAACAGAAGTCGATAAAAAAGATATATACGGAACTTATGTGATAGACAAAGAAATGTTTAAGGGGAAAAATGCAGACTGGCAATATGAACATTTTAGTTTTGAAATTACAAAAAATAATGATTTTATCTTTTATGAATATAATAACAATCGGGTTAAAAGTGTTCATAAAGGCAAAGTAGATTTCGTGGAAGGATACACAAGTCCACATATTAGAATTGTAGATTTAAAACCAGATCATCAAGTTGTAGAAAAAGAACCACTATTGGTTAGAAATAAATGGAATTTTTATTATGTTTTTAAATCTAAAAAATTTGGAAATATGTTTTTTATAAAGAAAAAAAGAGGGATTTTTAAACTATTTTAATCTCGAACTTGAAACCTGAAACCTGAAACCTGAAACAAAAAATGATCAACCAACTCAACAAAGAATTTGAAAGCCGTGTCAGATTGGGCATTATGTCCGTTTTGATGGTAAACGATTGGGTTGATTTTACCGAAATGAAAAACCTGCTCGAAATTACCGACGGCAACTTAGCAAGCCACAGTTCCGCATTAGAAAAATCGAATTATATAGAAATCAAAAAAGAATTTGTCGGCAAAAAACCGAAAACTTCTTATCGTGTAACACAAAACGGAAGAGAAGCATTTACCGAACATCTCAACGCTTTGGAAAAACTTTTGGGAAAATGAGAAAAAATGGAAGATGGGTGCTGGAAGTTGGAAGAATTCCCTTCCTTTGGAGGGGTGGCGAAAATTCGGAGAATTTTTGACGGGGTGGTTTATAAGCCAAATTTTTTTGAAAATTAACTTTGAATTTCAAAGAACTTTATAATAATTAAAAATTTAAAAATCTCAACATTATGAAAACATCAAACACCCGTCATCAAACATCCAACACAATGAAACCATCCAACACCCATCATCAAACATCCGACACAATGAAACCACATCAATTAATCCTTCTCACAACCGTCCTATTCATCACGCTTTTTTATGGTGAAGATATGGGACTTAATTTCGGGATTCTCGGAATTGCATACACTTTACTCACGCTTTACAATACGCCGGAAAGAAACCGCACGAAAACTTTTCTCATCCTTTTCGTAACCTCCGTTTTATCAAGTGCCGCATTTGCTTGGTACGGCGATTTCGCCTCTTTTCTGGCGGTTTTTACCTCGTTGTTTTTATTGGTGTTCAAGTCCAAAAACAGGGATTTGAAATCTCTTTTTGTCATTCCCGTTTTTGCCATTAATTTCATCACGTTTATCTACCGTTTCTTCAAATTTGAAGATTGGTTGCCGAAAAAAAATACATCGGGAATGTTACAGAAAATCATTTCCATCGTGCTGATTCCCACATTTTTGATTCTGGTTTTCTTCGGAATTTATTCCTTGGGAAGCGAACATTTTTCCAATCTTTTTACCGATTTTGAATTTGATTTCAACTTTTGGGAATTCTTTGCATTGGGTTGTATCGGTTTTTTCATCGCCTTCAATTTCTGGAATTTCAAAATCTATGATTTTTTCTTTATGCAAAATCATCACCTGAAAAACGATTTCGTGAACGAAGACAAAATCCCGAAATCAACGTATTCTTTTCTCGATATCAATTCGGAAAGAACAAGCGGAGTCATCTCTTTATTTGCGTTAAATATTTTATTGTTGGTTTTCATCATCACTTTTAATTACGAACAGTTCATCGAAATTCCGAAAACACCAAACCAGCTTTCCGCCGAAACCCACGAAAGAGTAAATGCCGTAATTCTCTCGATTGTGATGGCGATTGTAGTAATGATGTTTTACTTTAAAGGAAATTTCAACTTCGATGAAAAAGCGAAACCATTGAAAATTTTAGCCAAAATCTGGATTTTCCTGAATGCGGTTTTGGTGATTTCCGCAATCGTGAAAAACTCGGAATACATCATCAATTTCGGATTAACTTACAAAAGATTAGGAGTTTATGCGTTCCTCTTTTTAGCCATCATCGGTTTAATCATTACTTTCATTAAAATCCAAAAACAGAAAACCAATGCTTTCCTTTTCAACAATATGGTTTGGTATTTTTACGGGACAATTTTGGTGTGCAGTTTCATCAATTGGGGAGGAATGATTACAGGTCATAATATGAAAAGAACTGATTTTGCTCTGAATTTCCACAAAACATCAATCAGTTTCAGCGAAAAACAACTACTGAAATTTGCCGATGAAAAACAAGATAAACAGCTAAGAAAAGAAATTCTGAATAAAGCGAAACAAGAAAATGAAAAATCTTTTCTCTCGAAAAATTTGTATTATGAAACCCTAAAATAAACTTTAAAAAAGACAGTATTTTATTAAACCTTCAAGGATTTGGAATCCTTGAAGGTTTGAAATAGTACTATTTCTTAAAAAACTCAATCCCGCATTTCAGGAAATTTTTAAAATCTTCTTTCGGCATATATCCGGAAACAGGCGTGTTAATCACTTTTCCGTCGGGTGAAACCAAAACATAATGCGGTTGCGAATTGTTATTAAAATTAATCTGTTGGAATAAGCTCCATTTATCGCCGATGGTTTTTATTTTCTTCATTTGTCCGTTTCCCATATTGATTTTAGTTTGTTCGTTTTCAGGAAGTTGTTCTTTGTCATCGACATAAAGCGAGGCAAGAATTACATCATTTTGAAGAATCGGTAAAATATCGGGTTCGCTCCAAACATATTCTTCCATTTTACGGCAGTTTTCGCAACCATATCCGGTGAAATCTATCAGAACAGGTTTGTTTTCTTTTTGGGCAATTTCAATCGCTTTGAAATAATCGTGTTCAGGATGCATCCCAAGAATTCCGTCTTTTTCATCGTGAAGATAACTCACATTTATCGGTGGTAAAATTCCCGAAAGCAATTGAAGTTTCGGTCTTTCTGCAGGAATTAATCCCTGAATTAAATAAACCAAAAAACCGATTCCAAGTACACCAAAGATTTTTCTTGCTAATGAAATTTTTGGTTTTTTGTCATCGTGCGGAAATCTGATTTTCCCGAATAAATAAAGAACCAAACCAATCGTAATTAAAATCCAGAGTACAACAAAAAGTTCTCTTTTCAGGAAAAATGTTTTGGAAACCAAATCCGCTTTCGACAAAAATTTTAAAGCCAATCCTAATTCGATGAAACCTAAAACCACTTTCACCGTATTCATCCAACCTCCGGATTTCGGTAAACTTTGCAAAGCTTGAGGAAACAAAGCCAACAATCCGAAAACAATTGCCCAGCTTAAACCGAATCCGGCTAAAGCAAAGGTTAAAAGCATCGGAATATTTGCAGATCCTGTAACCGCACTTCCCAGCAAACTTCCCAAAATGGGACCTGTACAGGAAAACGAAACGATGACCAAAGTTAAAGCCATAAAAAATATCCCGATAATTCCACCCGCATCTTCGGCTTTTGAAGATTTATTGGCAATGGAACTTGGTAAAGTGATGTCGTAATACCCGAAAAAACTTCCGGCGAAAAACAAAAAGATG
>CAYSQR010000106.1:0-7775 GCA_964433195.1 uncultured Kaistella sp.
ACGATTATTTCCATTGCACGTCAAACAATACCATTTACGGAACACAAATGAAATCTTTTCCCGATGTGGATACTTTGATGGTTTGTGATATGAGTTCCGATATTTTTTCAAGACAAATAGATTTCTCAAAATTTGATTTGATTTATGCAGGAGCACAAAAAAATATGGGACCTGCAGGAGTTACAATGGTGGTGGTAAAGAAAAGTATTCTAGGAAAAACAGGAAGAGATATTCCGTCGATGCTCGATTATTCTTTGCACATCTCAAAAGAATCAATGTACAATACTCCACCGGTTTTTCCTGTTTATGCCTCGCTTCTCACTTTGCAGCATTTGGAAAACAATGGCGGAATTGCAGCGGCAGAAGCAAGAAACGAAACCAAAGCAAAATTATTATATGATGAAATCGACCAAAATCCTCTGTTTGAAACATTCTGCGAAAAAGAAGATCGTTCTTTAATGAATGTTTCTTTCAAACTTTTAGATGAATCCAAAAAAGAAGAATTTGATAACGCTTGGAAATCAGCAGGAATCAACGGATTAAACGGACACCGTAGTTTAGGTGGTTACAGAGCGAGTTTATACAATGCATTACCGATTGAAAGTGTGCAGGTTTTGGTAGAAGTGATGAAATCTCTTTCAATGTAGCAATATATCAATTTAATAATGTAACAATATGGAGAAAGAAAATATTGTTTTAAATAAATCTTTGGATTTTTCATTGCATATTATTGAATTCTGTGAACTTCTTGAAGAAAAAAGAAAGTTTGTAGTTGCCAATCAACTTTTAAAATCGGGAACGAGTATTGGTGCAAATATTCACGAAGCACAAAATCCAAGTAGTAACAACGATTTTATCAATAAAATAAAAATAGCAACAAAAGAAGCCGAAGAAACAAAATACTGGCTTTACCTTTGTGAACACGCGAAAAGTTATCCTTTTGATGAGGAATTGAAAATTAAACTCAACGAAATTTCTTTGATTTTATATAAAATTTTAAGCACAAGTATTAAGAACAAAAATCAAAATTCATAAATTGATACATTGTTAAATTGGTAAATTATTACATTAAATAATGAAAGTTTTAGCAAACGACGGGATTTCAAAAGCAGGGGAAAACGCATTGAAAAATGCAGGAATCGAACTTGTGGAAGCAAAAGTTTCTCAGGAACATCTCATTAATTTTATTAATGAAAATAAAGTTGATGTGCTTTTGGTAAGAAGTGCAACGAAAGTAAGACAAGATTTAATCGATTCTTGTCCCAGTCTGAAAATCATCGGAAGAGGCGGTGTAGGAATGGACAATATCGATGTGGAATATGCGATAGATAAAGGAATCTACGTCATCAATACTCCGAATGCTTCATCTCGTTCGGTTGCAGAAATGGTTTTTGCCCACTTTTTCTCATTGGCGAGATTTCTCCACGAATCGAACAGATTGATGCCGTTGGAAGGAGAAACTCATTTTAATGCGATGAAAAAATCCTTTTCAAATGCAGTAGAATTAGAAGGAAAAAATCTCGGTGTTATTGGTTTCGGAGGAATAGGAAAGGAAGTCGTGAAAATGGGAATTTCCTTAGGAATGAAAATAAAAGTCCTTACCAGAAAACCAAAAACTGAAACCATTACTTTAGATTTTTTCGACGGGCAAAAACTGAATTTCGAAATCACTTCAACAAATAATACCGATGAATTTTTAGAAGATTTGGATTTCATCAGCATCAATACACCGAAAACCAAAGAATATATTTTGGATACGCCTCAATTCGAGAAAATGAAAAATGGAGTTTTCATTGTGAATACTGCAAGAGGCGGAGTCATCAATGAAGTTACCCTACTCGATTTTATCGAATCCGGGAAAATTGCAGGAGCAGCTTTGGATGTTTTTGAAAACGAACCCAATCCGGAACTTCAGCTTCTGATGAATCCGAATCTTTCGCTTTCCCCGCATTTGGGAGGAAACACAATTGATGCACAGGAAAAAATCGGAAAAGAACTTGCCGAACAAATCATTGAACTGAATAAGAAATTACAGACATACAATGCCTATCTTTAAGCCATTTCGGGGAATAAGACCCAACGAAGATTACGTTGAAATATTCCCGACTCATCCTTTAGATAACTTCACACAAGAAGAAATCAACAAGAAAGCACAAAAAGATTCATCTTATATACAGATGATAAAACCTTATGTGGTAAGTAAATCTAAAGATCTCGACCGAAATCTGCGGAAAATAAGAACCAATTTCGAGGAATTATTAAACGATAAAAAACTCGTGCAGGATAATTCTTCTTATTATCTTTATGAGCAGATTATGCCCAATAAATCTGTATTTCGAGGACTTTTGGGTTTGGTAAGTGTGGAGGATTTCCGGAACGGAAAAATAAAAAAACACGAATCTACCCTCACTCACAAAAAAGAAAAATTGGCGTATTATCTCGAAAAAGTGAACATTCAGGCAGAACCGGTTTTGCTGACTTATATGGCAAATCCGAAAGTAGAACTTTTGATGAATTATGAGGAAAAAAATGTTCCTATTCTTAATTATATGGATGACAACGGAACACGGCATAAAATCTGGAGAATTGATAACCGGCTGAAAATGATACAGTTCAAGGAAGTTTTGGAACAAATCGACTCTTTTTATATTGCAGACGGACATCACAGAATAGGTTCTGCTGCTCTGAATGCAAAAAACCTACAAGAGAAAAATAAAAAACACACCGGAACTGAACATTACAACTATGTTTTCAGCTTCATCGTTTCTAATCAATCAATAAAAATTCACGATTACAACCGGGTTTTGGAAGATCTGAACGGACTTACCGAAAAGAAATTCCTGAAGCAGATCGAGAAAAATTTCCTCGTTCACGAAAAAGGAGAAGAACCGTATTATCCTTCCCAAAAATTTCATATTTCGATGTATCTGGACGGAAAATTCTATTCGCTCCACGTAAAACACGATTTACGAAAACAGCAAAGCGAGATGAATGATTTGGATCATTTCCTTTTAGAAGAATTTATTTTAAAAGACATTCTCGGAATCGAAAATCCAAAAACTACCGATAAAATCACTTATATTAAAGGAAATTCCACCATCGACGGAATTAATCACATCAAAGAAAAAGTAGATTCCGGGAAATATAAAGTCGGTTTCGGAATTTATCCTGTAAGTTTCAATGACTTGCTGAAAGTTTCTGATTTGAATATAAAAATGCCGCCAAAATGTACCTATATCGAACCGAAACTGGTAACTGCATTGATTATGTATGATATGAAACAGTAAGCAAAAAATGAGAAAACCACCGTTTCATAAAAGTTTGTGGAACTCTGTAAAAGGAGTTATCTGGATGCTGAAATCTGAAAGGAATTTCCAGCTGGAGGTTTTGGCATTGCTCATCAACTTATTCCTGATTGTTTATTTAAAGCTGAATACAACAGATACTGCCATTATTTTAATCGTAGGTTTTTCGGTTTTAAGTTTAGAAATTCTGAATACTTGTGTAGAAAAAATCTGCGACCTCATAAAACCCGAATATGATGAAAGGATAAAAATCATCAAAGATATTGCAGCAGGTTCTGTTTTGTTAATGGCGATTGCTTCTGTATTTGTAGGAATTTTGGTTTATGCGAAATATCTTTTCTGATTTTACTTTCAGCTTTTTCCAAAAAATAAAAACCACAGAATTTTCTGTGGTTTTAGAATTTTAAATATTTTGAACATATTAAATATGAATCACTTCTCCGTAAGCTGCGGCAACTGCTTCCATCACTGCTTCGGAAATTGTAGGATGCGGATGGATTGATTTCAGAACTTCGTGTCCCGTTGTTTCCAATTTTCTCGCAACCACTGCTTCTGCAATCATATCGGTTACGCCATCTCCTACCATATGACAACCGAGCCATTCTCCGTATTTCGCATCGAAGATTACTTTGATGAAACCATCGGTATCGCCGTTTGCAGTTGCTTTTCCGCTTGCTGAGAACGGGAATTTCCCTACTTTGATTTCGTAGCCTTTTTCTTTGGCTTGTTTTTCGGTTAAACCTACGGACGCAATTTCAGGATGACAATACGTACAACCCGGAATGTTTCCGTAATCTATTTTTTCAACGTGAAGACCTTTTATTTTTTCAACACAGGTAATTCCTTCCGCAGAAGCAACGTGTGCTAAAGCTTGTGTAGGCAAAATATCGCCGATTGCGTAATAACCCGGAACAGAAGTTTCGTACCACTCGTTTACCAAAACTCTTCCTTTATCGGTTTTTATTCCGACTTCTTCAAAACCTTGGTCTTCAATGTTTGCAGCAATTCCAACAGCAGAAAGTAAAATATCCGCTTCCAAAGTAATTTCTCCGGTTGCAGTTTTCACTTTTGCTTTTACGCCTTTTCCTGTTGTATCCACAGATTCTACGGAAGCATTGGTCATAATTTCTATCCCCGATTTTTTCAAAGATTTCTCAACGTGCTTGGAAACTTCCTCGTCTTCTACAGGAACAATATTCGGCATAAATTCCACAACAGTTACTTTCGTTCCCATCGAGTTATAAAAATCGGCAAATTCCACTCCGATTGCTCCGGAACCAACAACAATCATAGATTTCGGTTGTTCGGGAAGAGCAAGAGCTTGTCTGTAACCAATAACTTTCACGCCATCTTGCGGAAGATTCGGCAATTCTCTGGATCTTGCTCCTGTTGCGATGATGATATGTTCTGCAGAATATTCTGTTGCTTTACCGTCTTTATCAGTAACGGAAACTTTTTTTCCTTTCTGGATTTTTGCAGTTCCCATAATCACATCGATTTTATTTTTCTTCATCAGAAAAGAAATTCCGCCGCTCATTTTCGTGGCAACACCTCTGCTTCTCTGGATAACTTTAGAAAAATCGAAACCCGGGTTTTCAATTTTATTCAAACCGTAATCTTCTGCGTGTTTCAAATAATTAAAAACGTGTGCGGATTTCAGTAATGCTTTTGTCGGGATACATCCCCAATTCAAACAAATTCCGCCAAGATTTTCTTTTTCGATAATGGCTGTTTTGAAACCTAACTGAGAAGCTCTGATTGCTGTAACGTAACCACCGGGACCGCTTCCGATGACAATAATATCGTAGTTCATTCGATTAAAATTTTATGCGAATTTACGGATTTTTTTTAACATTTTTTTTGGAAAAATACAGAGATTAGCATAATTTTATTTTTAAAAATTCATCAATGAATACCATTAATATTTTATATTTTATTCAAAACAAATGATAATTAAATAAATATTCTTAAATTTGTTCGCGATTAAGGATTTATAAAGACAGACTTTATACTCATTAATCAGGAAAAAGCACAGATGGTAATCAAAATATAATAAAGTCATTAAAGCCAATGAAATGAAATATACTTTGATTCACAGGAATAAAAGCACCTATGCAAGTAGCAATATCGAGTTTGTAAAATGGATGAGAAAGACAGATTTACAACACTGGGGAAGTAACTTGGAATTTATTCAGGGCTATTCTCACCGGAAATTGCTGTTTGAAAAAATAGTATTGAGCGACAAAGACGAAGATTCTTTTGTAGAGGATTTGCTAAAAAATAACCTTTTGAAAATAGAAAAGGGTTCAAAAGGTTCTTTTTTAAATTTCTTTAAATTTTAGAAATCATATCTCCGGAAATTTTACCGGATTACTTTCATTAAACATTCCGTAAATCTTTTCTACCATATCATCTACACTCGGTTTGCTGAAATAATCTCCGTCGCTTGCATAAGCAGGTCTGTGATTTTCCGCACAAATCGTCAAAGGATCGGAATCCAAATATCTGAATGCTTTTTGCTTTTCTAGAATCTGTTGCAAAATAAACGCCGAAGTTCCTCCTTCCACATCTTCATCAATCACCACCAAACGATTTGTTTTCTTCACACTTTCTGCAATTTCATTGCTCAAATCAAATGGAATTAATGACTGCACATCAATCACTTCCGCAGAAATCCCCAGTTTTTCAAGCTCTTCCGCTGTTTCTGTTACCAATCTCCACGTAGAACCGTAAGTAACCAAAGTTACGTCTTTTCCTTCTTTTGTTACTTCAATTTTTCCGACAGGAACGGTAAATTCCCCCAAATTATCGGGTTGCTTTTCTTTCAGACGATAACCGTTCAAGCATTCCACAATCAGAGCAGGTTCGTCGCTTTGCAGTATAGTGTTGTAAAATCCTGCAGCTTTTGTCAGGTTTCTTGGAACCAGAATATGAATTCCTTTGGAAAGATTGATAATTCCAGCCATCGGAGAACCGGAATGCCAAACTCCTTCTAATCTGTGACCACGAGTTCTGATAATAACCGGAGCTTTTTGTCCGCCTTTCGTTCTGTACTGAACAGTCGCCAAATCATCGCTCATTCCTTGTAAACAATAGAGAATATAATCGAGATACTGGATTTCCGCAATCGGTCTTAAACCCCTCATTGCCATTCCTATTCCTTGTCCGAGAATCGTTGCTTCACGAATTCCGGTATCTGCAATTCTCAATTCGCCATATTTTTCCTGAAGTCCTTCCAACCCTTGATTTACGTCGCCGATATTTCCTGCATCTTCACCGAAAACCAATGTTTCGGGATATTTTTCAAAAATTTTATCGAAGTTGTTTCGTACAACAATTCTTCCGTCCACGATTTCGGAACTATCGGAAAAAACAGGAGCAACTTCTTTTACATTTGTTGCTTTCCATTGGGATTGAGAATATAAATGCGAAGAATAATTGTCTTTTTCAACCGCAGTAATTTCTTTTAATTTATTTTGAAGATTTTGTCTTTCTGCTGAATAATTTCCCCTGGTTAAAAGCAAAACTCTTCTCGACAATTGGAAAATATCTTTCTTGGCAACCGAAATTATTTTATTAAATTTTTCAATTTCTTCTCCGATTTCATCATTCTGAGATTTCAGATTTTCTACCAAAGGAAGAATGGAATTTTTCAAATCTTTAATGGTTTGCTGATAATTTTCCCACGCTTTTTTCTGACCGTCTTTTACGATTTTTTTGGCTTCATTTTCTATATTTTCCAGATCTTCTCCGGTTGCTAAAACTTGGTCATTTCCTTCTATTTCAATAGAATAATTCAGAATCCATTCTTTAAATTTATTTAATCCGTCAAATTCAGCTTCCCAATTCAAGCGTTCCTCGTTCTTGTATCTTTCGTGCGATCCGGAAGTGGAATGTCCTTGAGGTTGTGTAACTTCTACAACGTGTACTACAACGGGAACAGATTCTGTTCTGGCAAAATGTTCTGCTTTTGCATACGCATCCAAAAGCGACGGATAATCCCACGCTTTTACCTGAATAATTTCGCAACCTTGCTTTTCTCCAGATTTTCTTTGAAAACCGGAAAGCATTTCTGCAATATCTGCTTTTGCACGCTGGTTGTGTGTAGGAACGGAAATTCCGTAACCATCGTCCCAAATGGAAACAATCATCGGAACCTGCAATGCACAAGCTGCGTTCAGCGTTTCCCAGAAATGTCCTTCCGCAGTGGAAGCATCGCCGATTGTTCCAAAAGCGACTTCGTTTCCTTCTTTTGAAAATTTTTCCGAGCCGTCAAATTTTATGGATTTATAAATTTTAGAAGCTTGAGCAAGTCCCAAAAGTCGTGGCATTTGTCCTGCAGTAGGAGAAATATCGGAAGAAATATTTTTTTGCTGGGTTAAATTTTTCCACGTTCCGTCTTCATTCAAACTTCTTGTAGCGTAATGTCCGTTCATTTGTCTTCCTGCAGAAGCGGGTTCTCTTTCAACA
>CAYSQR010000107.1:0-7567 GCA_964433195.1 uncultured Kaistella sp.
TCTATATCGTAAACCATTGTTCATCACTGTTTATGTAACGAAAATAAGAAAAAAAAGCATAAACAATGCGATAAAATAATAAAAAATCTGTTTTGAATATTCAAAACGGAAAATAATAAGAATCTGCTTAAATTTGTTAAAAAAAGTTATTTAAATCTCTATTTTTTGCAGATTATACAAATGACTCAGATTAATATAAAAAAAATCTGCGTAATCAGCCAAATTGGCGGGAACTTATGAGAACTTAAAAAACGGAAAATATTTTTACTTAAATCATTTTGATAAAAAAATAATTTATAATCAACTATATTAAAGATAATTGAATGAAATTTATACAGGCTCTAAGGTTTCTAATTTTTACCGAAAAAAACTTCGGAATTTATTCCCTGCGATTGTCCTCGATGTCGGATTTCCGGAGATGAAAAAATTTCGGATTTTGCCCTTAATGAAATAATCCTTTTTAAATATTGAAGAGATTTTGCATCTTCGAACCGGATGTTCTCGTAATAATTTTGATGAACAGCATTATTATCTGCAAAAATTTCTTCTACTTTTTCTTTCGTGTAAGAATCTTTTACTTTTACACTGATGACCAAACTCTCGTCCTCCAATTTGGCACTGTCTTTAAAGAAATATTGCCATATTGAAGTTTTTACTTCTTTGGGAATGTGATTATCGTGAAGATACATAATGTAATCAGAATCCCCGAAACCAGAATTTTCCAAGTCTTCGGAAATTTTCTTCGACTGATTTTGGCTGCTGAATAAGCCGGTAATGATTGAAGCCATAATTTTACGTTTTTCGATTATTCTGTACAAATTTTACAAAAAAAAGATGATATATGCAAATTTTTAGAAGTAAATTTTATATTTAATTACAGAATCTGTATTCACATTCTCAATTTGTTGTGTTAAATAAAAAGATTATTTCGTTATATTTGGAAACAAAAAGTAAAATGAACAAACCGTTTTTTGCAATTCTGTTTACTTCGCAACTATTTTTTGCCCAGAATATTCCTCAGAAATTAGATGCAGCTACGAAAGATTTACTCAATTCTTCCGCTGCATATTCTGCTAATTTATCGGTATATGTTGCGGATGAAAACGGAAATTTCATTTATGAATACAACGGAAACAAAGGACTTTCAACAGCTTCTACACAAAAAATTTTTACAGCAGCTGCAGCTTTGGAAACTTTAGGAAAGAATTATCAATATACAACCACTGTTTCTTTTTCGGGAAACATTTCCGCCGGAAATCTTTCGGGAGATTTTTTCATCAGTTCCAATGGAGATCCTACTTTGGGAAGTTGGAGATATGATAATTACAAACCGGAAAATTTCAAAAAAAAATTAATCGACGTTTTGAAGCAAAAAGGAATTACCAAAATTTCGGGCGATTTAATCATTGATGATTCTTATTTTGATTTTCAGACGATTCCAGGAGGATGGTCGTGGAACGATATGGGAAATTATTACGGAGCCGGAGTTTGGGGAGTGAATTGGCGTGAAAATCAGTTTGATATAAATATGAATGGTAAGGAAATAAAGAATTTCAATATAGAAATGCCGAATCTGAATTGGGTGAATGACGTGAAAGTTTCGGGAAGTTCTGACCGGAGTTTGGTTTTTACCGCACCACATTCCGAAGTTGCCTATATAAACGGGGCGCTTCCTGCAAAAGCAATGACGGTTTCCGGAGCAATGCCGAATCCTCCTTTGACTTTAGGAAATGAAATAAAGAATTGGCTGAAAGAAGCGGGAATAGATTTTTCGGGAAAAATTACTTCGATTTCGGTGCAGAAAATCAACGGAGAAAAAATCCTAAACGCCCCGAAAAACAACATTATTTTAGAATACAAATCACCGACTTTGGATAAAATCATCTATTGGTTTATGCGAAAAAGTGTGAATCTGTACGGTGAAACTTTCATTAAAACTTTAGCCAAAGAAAAGAAAAACGAAGACAGCTTTGATGCAGGAATTTCCTATCTGAAAGATTTCTGGAAAAATAAAGGAATTAATTCCGCAATGATTAATTTTGCCGATGGAAGCGGACTTTCTCCACAGAATTATGTTTCTGCAAGAGCCGAAGTTCAGGCACTTCTTTGGAGCAGAAAGCAACCTTGGTTTAATGAATTTTTTGATGGATTTCCTACGCAGGGAAACGGAATGAAAATGAAGAGCGGAACGATAAAAGATACTAAATCTTTTGCAGGTTATCACACTTCCAAAGACGGTAAAAAATATGTTTTTTCCATTATCATCAACAATTATCAAGGAGGAAGCATAAGTGATGCTTTGTATAAAGTATTGAATGTTCTGAAATGACGGATTTGTTCGTTCGTAGGAAAGTGCCACAAAGGCACGTTCAACAAAGTGAAAGAATATAAATTTAACAGGTGAAGCAACGGAATTTTTTTTTAAGATTAAATAATTGGGTAATCTTTACCTTGTTTTCGATATTGGTTTTCGGTGTTGTGCTGTATTCTGTTTTTCTTATCGGCGAATTGCGACAGAGAGAAACGGACAGGATAAAAGTTTTTGCCGATGCAATGAAAATGCAGCAATCCAATTTGAGTATTGATTCCGAAACACAAGATTTACTTTTTTCAATTTTTAAGGAAAATGATAAGCTTCCTATCATCATTACGGATGAAAATAAAAATGCAATCATTACCGAAGGTTTTTATCGGAATATCCCCGAAGAAATTATAAAAGACCCGGTAAAATTAAAAAAAATGATTCTCAATATGGGGAGTAATTACAAACCTTTTGAATTAAAAATTTCCGAAGACCAAACCCAATATGTGTATTACGATAATTCGCAGTTGCTTAATAATCTGAGGTTTTTTCCCTATACTTTAGGCTTGTTTGTTCTTTGTTATATCCTTTTTTCGTTCTGGTTTTTGCGTACTATCAAAAAAACCGATGAAGGTTATGTTTGGGCAGGTTTGGCGAAAGAAACAGCTCATCAAATCGGAACTCCGCTTTCGTCTATGATTGGCTGGATCGAAATGATGCGGATGGAAAATCCTAATTCGGAAGGCGTGAAAGAAATTGAAAATGATATTAACCGGCTGAAAACCATTTCCGAAAGATTCTCGAAAATAGGCTCTGTTCCGGAACTCAACGATTTGAATATCAACGAAACACTACAGGAAAACTACGAATATCTGAAATCCAGAATTTCTAAAAAAGTAAACTTTATGCTTATTCTTCCCAATCAGCAAATTCTAATTCCACATAACAGAATCCTCCTAAGCTGGGTCATCGAAAACATCGTAAAAAATGCGGTAGATGCAATGAAAGGCGAAGGAAAAATGGAAATAGAGCTTTACGAAAAAAACAAATATACGGTTATCGACTTCAAAGATTCCGGTTCGGGAATGACGAATTTTCAGGCGAGAAATGCTTTCAAAGCAGGATATTCCACAAAAAAACGAGGATGGGGATTAGGTTTGTCTTTAGCAAAAAGAGTCGTCAAGGAATATCACAACGGGGACATCAAAATCGCACATACCGAAGTAGGAACCGGAACAACTTTCAGAATTACGATGAAAAATTCTTAGGCAGTTTCTCAGTTTTTTCGATAATCCAAATAATAATTCATATCAAATTCCACCGGATTTTTGGATTTTAGTTTCACGGTTTTCCAATTTGAAGTTGGCGAAATTTCCTGATTTCCATTGATTCTGATTGGTAATTTAAAATTATCAATTGCATTGCTGTAACGGAATTTCAAAACATTTCCTTTTTGTGAATATTCCAGAATGGGGATTTTTGCCGTCCTTAAATATTGATTAAAAACCGATGAAAAATCAATCCCCGATTTTTGGGAAATATAATCTTCAACCTGTTTTGTGGTAACGGTTTGATGATAAAAATCCTTATTCAAACCTCTTAAAATCTGCCGGAATTTTTCATCATTATTAATAACTTGCCGAATTGTGTGCAGCATATTCGCACCTTTAGGATACATATCGCCGCTTCCTTCGTTTCTCACGCCGTATTTCCCGATTATCGGAATGTCGTTCGCAATATTATTCCGAGTTCCCTGTATATAAGTTTCCGCAGATTTTTTATCCATATAATTTTCGGTAAAAAGCGTTTCGGAATAGCTGGTAAAACCTTCGTGAATCCACATATCTGCTTCATCTTTTGCGGTAATATTATTCGCAAACCATTCGTGTCCCGTTTCGTGAATGATGATGAAATCCCAGTTCAAGCCAACTCCGGTTCCCGAAATATCTCTTCCCAAATATCCGTTTTCAAAGTTATTTCCATAAGCGACAGAACTTTGGTGTTCCATTCCAAGATGCGGACTTTCTACAATTTTGTAGGAATCTTCGTAGAAAGGATACGCTCCGAACCAATATTCAAACGCTTTCATCATCGGTTTTACCTGCTGAAACTGTTTT
This sequence comes from uncultured Kaistella sp., assembly GCA_964433195.1. Classification (GTDB taxonomy): domain Bacteria; phylum Bacteroidota; class Bacteroidia; order Flavobacteriales; family Weeksellaceae; genus Kaistella. Next base: position 4,420 of record CAYSQR010000107.1, read on the forward strand.
TTGGCTTTTTCTAAATTATAATCCAAAACCCAGTAATCCAAATCGAGTGTTCCTTTTTCGCCGTCGTAAGTTTCTTTGAAATTCACATATTTCCCGACATTCGGAACAATAGAGTAGGCGTTAATAGGATTCTTGACTTCCCAGGTAAAAATATTTTTGTCGTTTTCCGTAGTTTGGCTGATTAATCTTCCGTTGCCGATTCCCACCAAATCTTTCGGCGTAATGATTTTCATCACGATTCCGTTGTCGGGTTCATCACTCCAAATGTCTTTACAAGGCAACCAAACCGAAGCTCCGATTCCTTCCTGTGCCACAGAAATCCACGGATTTCCGTTGTTATCTTTTTTGAAAATCCATCCTCCGTCCCACGGTGGTCTTTTTGCAATTACAGGATTTCCGGAATAAGAAATGGTGATGCTGTATTTTTCTCCTTTTTTAAAATTATTTTTTGAATCGATGAAAATAAAATCGTTTTCTCTCCTGAAATTATCAACTCTCGGGAAATCGGCAACAAGTTTTTCTACTTTCATCGGTTGTTGCAAATCAATCTGAAATATAGGATTCAGGACATCTTTCGTAATTTCAAAAGTAATCTTGTTCGTTCCCGAAACCGATTTTTTTTCAAAGTCGGGTTCTACGGAAACCTCATATTTTTTAACATCCCAAAAGTTTCTAAATTGGGTGTCTGAACCTTTCAGCGTGTCTTGTTTAGAAAAATTCTGTGCAGAGAAAACTCCCGTTGCAAAAACGAAAAGTAAAAAAGATTTTTTCATTATAATAATATATGATATAGACAAAGATAGAAATTATTTGGATCAATAAGTTTCAGTAAATGAAATTTAGTGTCATTAAAAATCAGTATTTTTGGGAAAAATTTATTTTAATGAAAATCAGAATTATTATAGCTGCTTTGGCTTTCTCACTATTCGTTTCTTGTAATAAAGACAGGGAAATTCTCAATGTTTTAAATGATTATAATATTTCTATGGAAAGCAAAGGTTATCATTTCGGCGATGCAATCACGCTTCCGAAAGAAGTAACCGAAAATGCAGAAAGCATCTCGATAAGTTTCGGTGATACGGAAACGCAGAATCTCGTTGTTTCTCCCGAATTTTTTACTTTGGGAGATAATTCCGTTACTTTTAATATCAAGAAAAAAGGAGGGGAAATTTTACATCAGGATGCAACGATAAATGTTTTTGCAAAAAATCCGGAAACGAAACTAACCTATAAAATAGTAAAAGAATATCCGCACGATACCGATAATTTTGTACAGGGATTTCAGCTCGAAGGAAACACGATTTATGAATCCGACGGACAAAACGGAGAATCGAGAATTTTAAAATATACTTTAGGAACTACAATTCCTATTGCTTCAACTTCACAACCGGAAAATGTTTTCTCGGAAGGAAGCACTATTGTAGGAGATAAAGTTTATCAATTGACGTGGCAAAATAAAAAAGGTTTTATCTACGATAAAAATTCGCTGAAACTTTTGGGAGAATTTCCTTACCCGAATGTGATGGGAGAAGGATGGGGTCTTACTTATGACGGAAAAAATCTTATCGCTTCGGACGGTACGAAAAATATTTATTTCCTCGATGTCGATAATCCTTCAAAAATGGTTCGCTATATTTCTGTTGTGGGAAATTCTGAAGTTTTCGACCAACTCAATGAACTGGAATATCACAAAGGATTTATCTACGCAAATGTTTGGCAAAAACCGATTATATTGAAAATAAATCCTGCAAACGGCGAAGTTGTAGGAAGATTCGATTTTTCCGAAATCGCAAAACAAAACACGACAGATCCAAGCAATGATGTACTGAATGGTATTGCTTTCAAAGGCGACAATATGCTGATTACAGGAAAACTGTGGTCGAAGATTTATGAAGTGGAGATTAAATGAATTTGAGGGTTTGAGAGTGGAGGAATTTGAGGGTGTAATTCTGTAGGGACAAGTCGTGACTTGTCCAAAAACCGAAGGTTTTTAAAAGAAGCCACGAAGTGGCGGAACATTAATAGCATTGGGTGAAACCCGATGAAAAGGAATGATAAAATCCGATAAAAAAATATGGGTTGAAAAATTTCATTAAAATATTTGCATTTTTCATTTTCTGTACATTTTCTGCACAGAAAAATCTTCCGTTTGATTCTTTGAAGCTGAAAGAAGTAAAAGATTTTTTTGCCGATGATTACGGAAATATTTATCTCTACAAAAACAAAGATTTCAGTTTTACCAAATACGATTCGCTCGGAAAGCAAATGGGAAAACTGATGTTTACTTTACCTTTCAAAATACAGTCGGTTCAGAATCCGCTCAACATTCCGTCTTTTTCGGAAAATACACAGGAACTGAAATTTTTTGACCAGAATCTGAATGAAATTCAAGCCGTCAATTTCAGACAGAAATTCGGGTTTATCAAAATGGTGTATGCAGAAGATTTACAGCAGATTTGGCTGTTCGACGAAAGTACGAAAACACTGATTCAGTATAATTTCAGAGAAAACAAAGTTATTAATTCTTATCCCTTTAATATTGATTTTGAGAATATTACCGATTTTATTGTTTTTGAAAATAAAGTTTATATTTTAACGAAAGCTCATTTCACGGTTTATAATTTTAAATCCGAAAAACTTCGTGAAGTTCCTTTTGAAGACGGAAGAAAACTTCGTCGGGAAAATGAAAATATATTGGTTATCGGCAAAAATTCCATTCAAAAATTCGAGAATAATTCCTTGAAAAAGATTTTCGATTCGGAAAATTCGCAAATTGTGGATAAAAACTCGTCTTCTTTTTTTGTTATCAAAGCCAACAAACTTTATCTTTACAAACCGTAAAAATGAGCAATAAGTGATGAGCAATGAGTAATTTATACAAGTTGCTGACTGTTAATTATTTATCGCCCATTACTTATTGCTCATTACTCATTACTAATATTAAAAAATATGCACATTGCAGTTACAGGAAATATCGGAGCCGGAAAAACCACTTTGACAGGAATGCTTTCAAAACATTACGGATGGGATGCACAATATGAAGACGTAGATCACAATCCTTATCTGGAAGATTTTTATGCCGATATGAGCAAATGGAGTTTTGCGTTGCAGATTTATTTTTTGGGAAGCAGATTTCGGCAGGTAAAAG